>JBDLRV010000001.1:0-3622 GCA_039799865.1 Actinomycetota bacterium
TTATTCAACCCCCTGGCCCTCTATTCATTCCCCAGTCTTTATAGGGGAGCGGATTGCCCACCAAATCAGCGGAAGTTGAAGGGGTAGGCGGAGCCAGGCAATAAGTGCGATATCCGGGTTACTGGTCAGGGCATCGATGGCAAACCACCAGTTGGCTGGCCAGACGGCAAGTAGCACTAGCACTGTGAAGAAAGGTGCCCACTTCATTCGAAGAAGTAATCCAATCGCTGCAAGGAGTTCGGCTATGCCCGAAAGATAAATCAGCAGGATTGGCTCTGGCAGCCATGGCGGCATTAGGAACATGAAGCCCGATGGGTTTACTAGGTGCAGAGTTCCAGAGAGTAAGAATGCAGTAATTACAACCCAGCTACCAACTGAGCGCGTTATCTTTTCGCCAGCCACAGCACAAATCCATCAAGCCATCTTCTTGGCACTGCATAGAAGACAAATTTCAGTACTCTCACATCCCAAGAAACCGGATAGTGAGCCTTCGGGTTTTCAGCAGTTGCGGCCTGATACATCTTGTAGACGGTGTTGTTTGGTCCTGGAGAAATTCGATAGAGACCACCGAGCCACTTATTTAGTCCTCGCATCACTCCGTCATATTCGCTCAGGCTGCGACCTTCCTCCAAAAGACCAAAAGCAACTGATCCAAAACCAGTCTTGGATGTTCCGGGTTCGACTGTGCTGACTGAGATTCCAAGGTGCTTGACCTCTTGTCTCAAAGCGTTTGCGACCGCCTTGACCGCATGCTTGGTTGCTGAATACCAGCCAAGACCAACTAGAGAGACGTGAGCAACAACGGACGTTGTCATGATGATTCTTCCGCTTTGCTGCTTGCGCATCTGAGGAAGAACTTCTCTCACGCATCTTTCAACACCAAAAACGTTGACCTCGAAAATCTCTCTTACTTTTTCTGGTGATGTTTCCTCAACGGAAGAGAAGTTTCCAAAACCTGCGTTAGCAACTAAAAGATCTAAACGCTTTTGTTCGCGAATTATCTTCTTAACGCCTGCCTTTACAGATTCGTCAGATGTGACATCCATCGTGAGGGGAATAGCACCTAGTTCTGCAGCTGACTTTGCTGCCTTGGCATTTTTGTCAGCGGCATATACTGTCCAGCCGGCTATGACTAGCTCTCGGGCTAGTCCTTTACCAAAACCAGATCCACCACCTGTTATCAGGGCAACTTTTTTCAAGCTAAACCACTTTCTTTGTGAAGCTAGTCAATATCACGACGAAGGCTTGTCGCAATAGCGATTCCTGCAAACACAACCCCATATCCAAGGAGAACGAGGGTTGCAGTTATGGCCGGCAGGTAATTCGTTGTATCAAAACCCAGCTCGGGCGCCGATATGTCAATTGACAGCATCGCTGTTATCAATCCTGAAGGCAGCCACTTGCCGGTGTCTGGCCATAGAGCTAGCAGCAAAGGGTCCACGATAAACAGATAAACCAGAGCACCAACAATAGCCAGCATCTGGTTTCGGACTAGAGTGCCAATCGCCACGCCAATCACTGCGAGAACGGCTCCACCAATTGCCGAGGCAGCCATAGTGTTTGCAAATAAATTCTCACTTGGCTCTGCTGCACCCTCAAAGCCCAGCAGAACTAAATATCCAGCAATCAGTGACAACCCAGTGGAGATGACCATAAAAATCAAACCACCTAGGGCAGCCACGGTTAGCTTGGCAGCAAGTACCACAGCACGTCTTGGTGCTGTTAGGAAAGTTGCAACCGCAGTGCCGTGACGGAACTCACCAGCCATCATCAAAATGCCGAGAATTATCGCAAATACATATCCGGAAATACCATTTGCGTAAGTTGCATCAACAGCAGCCTGCTGATCGAGACCAAGACCAAGAAGTTCTCCTCCGACCTGGGCGTCCAGGATGAACGGCGTGACCACTACTGATAAAACAGAAATAAAGGTCGCTGCGATTAATAGTCCCCAATTAGCCCTAACGTAAATCAGTTTTCTTAGCTCAGACTTAATGAGATTTAGCATCAGCTTCCCTCCGTCAATCGTAGGAACGCTTCTTCCAAAGACCCATCGCCGATTACTGATTTCATTTCTCCACTGGCAATCAGCCTGCCTCGATTAATAATTAACACATCATCAACAGTGTTCTGCATCTCAGCCAGTTGGTGTGATGAAACCAAGATTGTTTTTCCTTCAGCTGCCATTGTTCTAAGGAATTTTCTAAGCCATGCAATACCCGCAGGGTCCAGACCATTGGCGGGCTCATCAAGAATTAGGATTTCGGGGTTGCCGAGGATTGCGGCAGCCAGAGACAGTCGCTGCTTCATACCCAATGAATAGTTTTTTACTCGTTTTTTTGCAGCATCAGTTAGTTCAACGAGGGCTAGAACTTCATCGATTCGATCGTCTTTGATGCCGGCTGCGGCAGCAACTACCTTTAAATTTTTTCTTCCCGAAAGAGCTGGATGGAAGCCTCGAGAGTCGAGCACCGTGCCGACGTATGAGAGGGGATTGTCTAGATCCCTATACATTTTTCCCGCAATTTGAGCATTGCCACTTGTCGGTGCCGCCAGACCAACTAGGCACCTAAGAGTGGTTGACTTACCAGCGCCATTAGGACCAAGAAACCCTGTGATGCGACCGGAGAAAACCTCGGCCGTCAAATTATCTACGGCTGGCTGCTTCCCATACTTCTTCACCAGAGAATCGAAGGTAATCGCTGTCGTCATCTGCGCCTTTCGCCTCATTCAGCCTACCGAGCCTAGGTCTACTGGATTTCTGACACAATGGAGCAATGACATCACCAACATCAGTAGCAACTCTGCATACCAATCATGGAGCCATAAAGGTCAACCTTTTTGGCCTGCATGCCCCAAAGACCGTAGCCAACTTCGAAGGTCTTGCCACCGGAACCATTGAGTGGAAGCACCCAAGAACTGGGGCAGCTCAGAGCGGACCTCTATACAACGGAGTGATTTTCCACCGCGTAATCGAAGGTTTCATGATCCAGGGCGGAGACCCAACCGGCACAGGCATGGGCGGACCCGGCTATCAGTTTGGTGATGAGATTCACCCAGAACTCAATTTCAGCGAGCCCTACAAACTAGCAATGGCGAACGCAGGACCAGGAACCAATGGTTCGCAGTTCTTCATCACCGTTGCACCAACCACTTGGCTGCAGGGTCGTCACACCATCTTCGGTGAGGTTGTTGATGACGTAAGCCGCAAAGTCGTAGACAAGATTGCTACCACTGCAACTGGAGCTCAGGATCGACCACTCGATGATGTGGTAATCGAATCCATCACTATTGAAAAGCTGTAGTGGCTAGAAGACTCTCGAGAGCAGCCGAGGCACCAATCACCTCGGCTCTTCTCATTGTCAATGTTCTTATCTGGCTGGGGCAGATCTCTCCCCTCGGCTACATTTTCACCAATCAATTCTTTTTCGCACCAGTTCTTGCAATTGTTGAACCTTGGCGCATGCTCACCGCAGGCTTTGTTCACGACTGGTCGGGACCAATGCACATCCTCTTCAACTCGTATGCAATCTGGCTATTTGGTCGCGCTCTTGAGCCGATGCTGGGCCCACTTAGATTTTTAATTCTCTACATCACCTCCATCATTGGAGGATCGGTGGCT
>JBDLRV010000002.1:0-29443 GCA_039799865.1 Actinomycetota bacterium
ATGCCACTTCGCAGGGAGTTCGCCAAGATTGTGGCTGGATATGACAAGGGTCAGGCAAGGGTAGAACTTGGGCTCGATCCGTCTTCGCCAACCCTTTTGGTGACCGGTGGCTCACAGGGAGCAAAGAGCATCAATCAGGCAATTGAGTCTTCTCGAAAGCAGCTTTCTCAAGCCGGAATTCAAGTCCTTCACATTGTTGGCGAAAACTCCGAGCTCAAAGAGGAGGTTTCTCCAGGATTTATTCGAATGCGCTACTGCAGCTCCATGGAAGCCGCAATCGCTGCCAGCGACCTGGCGGTTTCAAGAGCTGGGTCATCAACTATTGGAGAGTTCACGGCCTGCGGCCTTCCAGCCGTCTACATTCCCTACCCGGTTGGTAATGGTGAGCAAAGACACAACGCGCAGACCGTGGTTGAGGCCGGGGGAGGCGTGCTAGTTGACGACAAGGATTTCACGCCTTCGTTTATTACCGAGCAGGTAATCCCGATGATTAGCCACAAGCCAACGCTCAGCGAAATGTCTTCAGCTGCCAAAAGCGTCGGGGTAGTTGACTCGGCCGAGCAGCTTCGGGATCTAGTTCTTCAGGCGGTGAATACTTAGACGGTGATTAAGCCTGACTATTCCGTTGCGATTCCCAGTGAGCTGGGCCACGTCCATTTCATTGGTATCGGAGGCTCTGGCATGTCCGGTATTGCTCGTTTGGTTCTTGGCAGGGGAAACAAGGTGAGCGGTAGTGATGTTAGAGAAAGCCCAAACACCAAGGCACTGCGCGAACTTGGTGCTGAAATAACAATCGGTCACGATGCGAAGAATCTAAAGAATCCAGACACAGTGGTATTCACCAGTGCCCTGTGGCCAAATAATCCCGAGTATCTGAAGGCGAAGGAGCTCGGTATTCCAACACTTCATCGCTCGGCACTGCTTGCACACCTAGCTTCGAAGGGCAACTTGATTGCAGTTGCGGGAGCCCATGGCAAGACCACCACCACGGGAATGATCATTACTGCGCTGAATCGACTGGGAGCAAGTCCTAGCTTCGTCAACGGCGGCGTTATTGCCGAATATGAAGCTTCAAGTTCCTTCGGCAGCGGTGAAGACTTTGTAATCGAGGCGGATGAGTCTGACAGCAGCTTTCTTCATTACGACACTTCAGTCGCCGTTATCACCAATGTAGATCCCGATCACCTTGATCACTATGGATCGCTCGAAGCGTTTCAAGCGGAGTTCGCCAAGTTCGCCAACGCTGCAAAAACTGCAGTTGTTATTTCCGCTGACGATGCGGGAGCTTTGGCTGTGACAAAGCTACTGAGACACAAAAACGTTTCCAGCTTTGGGGAGGCGGAAGGTGCTGACTTTAGGCTCAGCGAAATTGATGCCAGCGGCCCGCTGGTTAGTTTCACTATCTCTCACGGCGGCGAATCTGTCAGTGCGGCTCTAAAGATTCCCGGCCATCACAACGCTTTGAATGCCGCAGCCGCAGCAACTGCGGTGGTTGGGCTCGGCTATGGACTTTCCGAAACCATCGAGGTTATTGCCAGCTTCGGCGGTACTGAGCGCAGATTTGAACTGCATGGTGAAAAGCGCGGGGTTAAGGTTTACGACGACTTTGCGCATCATCCAACTGAGGTTGTCGCTGCACTAAAGGCTGCCAGGGCAGTGGTTGGCAGCGGAAGATTAATCACCGTATTTCAGCCTCATCTTTTTAGTAGGACGAGGCTGTTCGCCCAAGAGTTTGCAGATGCTCTGCTACTGAGCGATGAGGCAGTGGTGACGGATATCTATCCGGCAAGAGAGGATCCTGAGCCTGGGGTAACGGGGGAGATGATTGCCACTCGCACTAAAAGGCCTTCAAATATGCACTACGTGCCGAGCTGGGACGATGTACCGAAGGCGGCAGCGGCACTTGCCAAAGAGGGTGATTTCATAATCACCATGGGCTGCGGTGATATCTACCGAATGGTTCCCGATCTTCTTGCTGCCTTGGAGAAGTAGTTGAAGAAAGCAGATCGCGAACTTATTCGCAGGGAAAGACGTAAGCCGAGCAGAACAAAAAAGCCTCAATCGGCTCTGGGCCCATTCACAATTCTTGGCAGGGTGCTGATTGTCTTTACGCCGCTGGTGGTAATTGGTTTGCTGATTGCAAGCTTCCTCACACCCTTATTTGCTATTGAGAAGATTGTGGTCGCTGGAACCGAGCGACTGGATGAGAAAAAGTTGGTGGAATCTCTAGAACCTTTGAAAGGAAAGTCCCTGACACTGGTTAGTGATGCGGAAGTAGCAGGTCTGCTAGCTGGATATGAACTAATTGAGACCTTTACATTCCAAGCTGAACCACCAAGCACACTCAGGGTGAAAGTTAGAGAGCGACAACCACTAATGATTTTGCAGCGTGGTGGACAGAATTTCTTGTTTGATGCCGCGGGCGTGAGAATCGGAGCAGCCGAGAACCTCCAGGTTTATCCGCAGTTTGAGTTTGATGGAAATCCCGAATCAGATCCCAGGTTTGCCCACGCAGTCGAGCTGATGCTCTCACTCCCAGTTGAGCTGTATCTAAAGATTTCTACAGTTCGAGTCTCGGAGCAGCTAACTAGTAACTTCTCTCTTCGCCAGGGAGGGGTGGGAGTGATTTGGGGGGACAACTCGCAGCCGCTACTAAAGGCTGAAGTTCTCAATTCACTCCTAGCCACAGGACAAAAACCAGGGGTGAGAATCGATGTTTCTTCACCTAATGCTCCGGTTGTCAGCCACGACTAGCTGTTTACCTATTGTTTGCGACACGCCCGACAATCTCGCGTAATTACAGGGTTTTTGGGCCTAACTTCGTGCCGCTAATTGAATACTTTCTGGAAAGTTAAGCCTCAGCCTTAACTTGAGAGTTTTCTAGCAGGAGGCATACCGTGACCCAGTCACCCAACTATCAAGCAGTCATCAAGGTCGTTGGCGTTGGAGGCGGTGGTGTCAACGCGCTCAACCGAATGATTCAGGCAGGATTGCGCGGCGTTGAATTCGTAGCGATCAATACAGATGCGCAGGCTCTGTTAATGAGCGATGCCGACATCAAGCTGAGCATCGGCAGGGATGTCACCCGCGGGCTCGGAGCAGGAGCTGATCCGGAGATTGGTCGCCGGGCTGCCGAAGAGCACGAAGCCGAGATTGAGGCTGCCCTGAAGGGTGCCGACATGGTTTTTGTAACTGCAGGTGAGGGTGGCGGAACCGGCACCGGCGGAGCTCCGATAGTGGCCAAGATCGCCAAGAGGCTGGGAGCTCTAACCGTAGGTGTTGTCACCAGGCCGTTTAATTTTGAGGGCAAGAGAAGAGCAATTCAGGCAGACGAGGGCATCAGGGCCCTTCGCTCCGAGGTTGACACATTAATCGTGGTTCCAAACCAGCGACTGCTTGAAATGTCAAACAAGAAGGTTTCGGCACTTGAGGCATTCATGACCGCCGATGACGTTCTTCGCGCAGGCGTGCAAGGCATCAGCGATCTGATTGTTATTCCAGGACTTATCAACCTTGACTTCAACGACGTGAAGTCAGTCATGCAAGGCGCTGGCTCCGCGCTGATGGGTATCGGAAGCGCAAAGGGCGAAGACCGGGCAGTTCGAGCAGCCGAGATTGCAATTTCCTCACCGCTACTTGAGGCAACCATCGAGGGAGCTCACGGAGTTCTACTTCTAGTTCAGGGAGCATCCGACCTGGGTCTTCACGAAATCGACGACGCAGCTCGTCTGGTGCAGGAAGCAGTCAGCCCCGAGGCCAACATCATCTTTGGTGCAACTATCGAGGACACACTAGGTGATGAAGTTCGCATCACAGTGATTGCCGCCGGATTTGATGGCGGAGAGCCAAAGCACAGAAAATTTGAATCGGCGAGCATTGGATCGAGTGCCTTAGAGGAAGCTCTCATTAGCGAGCCAGAGGCAGAGGTCGAGCTTCCACCGATAGACGAGATTGCCGCCGAGCCAGAGTATGTGCAGTCACAACCAACTGCTCCAGCTCAGCGCGGTGCTTTTGGTGATGATTTAGATCTTCCTGAATTCTTCCGCTAATGGGTTTAGCTGAGCGCTATCGCTCAGTTCAGGAGCGAATCTCAAGAGCTGCTTTGGCAGCTGGTCGCAGTGAGCAAGACGTTGAGCTGATTGTCGTTACTAAAACTCATCCGGCTCAACTTGTCATTGAGCTTGCCGCAATGGGTCAGCTAGCTTTTGGTGAAAACCGAGATCAGGAAGCCGCTCCAAAAGCCCAAGAAGTTGCTTCCGCTGTGCCAAATGCGAAGTGGCATTTCGTTGGGCAGCTGCAGACCAACAAAGTCAAAAGCGTTCTTCGCTATGCCAGTGCAATACATTCGATTGATAGGCCATCTCTAGTGAAAGAACTGGCCAAGCAGCTGGAAAACCAAGACCAACAGATTGATGGGTTCATAGAGCTAAACCTCACTGATGATGAAAATCGCGGGGGAGTAAATAGCGCAGATCTTGAATCTCTAACTGAACAGGTGCTCAGTGTCCCAAGAATTAGGCTGCTGGGTGTCATGGCGGTAGCGGGACTTGGTGAAGATCCCAGGCAAGAGTTTGAAAAGGCCTTGCATCTTTCGCAGTTGCTGCGAAAGCTAGCCCCTTCTGCAACGGCGCTATCGATGGGCATGAGCGAAGACTTCGAGGTGGCAATTTCCCTAGGGGCGACACACATTCGAGTTGGGAGCGCCATTACTGGCCCCAGGGAATATTCCGCCTAGTCTTGAATGAGAACTGAGGAGTTATAGATGGGTATTGTCAATCAGGTTCTTGGCTTTTTTGGATTTGGTTCATCGGAGAGCCCAAAGTCCGAGGGAGTCGTCAAGACCAAGGCTGCACCAAGACCTCGCAGGTCTTCTGACATGTCAGAGATCGTAACTCTCGACCCACAGACATATGCGGACGCCAAGGAAGTTGCTGCACACTACCGAACCGGTGTTCCAGTGATTATCAACATTGGTGCCATGAGCGAAGCTGATGCGAAGCGCATGCTCGATTTCATGATTGGTCTAAAAGAGGGACTCGAGGGCCACCTGCGCCGAGTTACCTCAAAAGTTTTCCTGCTCAGCCCTCACAATGTTGCGGTTACAGATGCTGAATCGGATGAGGGTGAACCCGAAGACCTAATGCAGTAGCCGATGAGCATTATTGGATTTGTCCTCTACTGGGCACTGCAAATATTTGTCTTTGCCATGCTGGCCAGATTCGTCTCTGATTTAGTCATGAGCTTCAATCCAGGCTGGAAACCCAAGAGTCTGCTGCTTCCAATCCTTGATTTTGCCTACACGCTCACAGATCCACCGCTGAAATTTGTTAGACGTTTTGTTCCGCCACTGCGACTTGGGGGCATAGCCCTAGATTTGGCTTGGACAGTGGTGTTTTTTGCCGCAATTATTCTGCAGGGCTTTGCTAGGTCCCTCTAAAGGGCAATAGCATAGGCTTTGGCTTTCAAAAGCTAAGGGAAGGTGAGAAATGGCGTTATCCCCAGAGGACATTCTGGCCAAGCGGTTTCAGGTAACTAAATTCCGTGAGGGTTACGACCAGGACGAGGTTGACGATTACCTAGATGAGGTAGTGGTTGAGCTTCGCAAGATTCTTGCCGAAAACGAAGAGTACAAAACCCGAGCATCCCTGCCACAGGATTCAGCAATCGCCGTCGAGCCCTTTCCTTCTGCCGTTGACCCGCAGCCAACTGGCGAAGGCGCAGATGCTTCTCGAAGCATTATCGAACTTGCCCAAAAACTTCACGCCGACCATGTTCAAGAGGGCAGGGTAAAGCGCGAGCAGATCATCCGCGAGGCTCAGAAGCAGGCAGCCCGCATTCTTCGTGATGCCGAGGCGCAGGCCAGAGAAACTTTGAACCAGCTAGAACTAGACCGCAGAACCATTGAAGAATCAATTGAGGATCTAAAGAGATTCGAGGCTGAGTATCGGGCCAAACTGCGCGACTACATCCAGGGCCAGCTCGAATCAATTCTTAGCGAAGAGGCATACCTGAAGATAGACGAGGAAGTTTCTCCAGTTTCTGAAGCAAATGTCGAAATGGACTACTACAGCAGAGATCCAATGCCGCTTGGTCAGTATCAGGAGACAGAGGTTCGTGCCTACAGCTACTCGGCCTACGAAGAGCCGCAGGACGAGAAACCAAACGAGAGTGAAGACAACCGGTACTAAGCGACAAAGGGTAAGCCTTTTCTTTGGACTGGCTATCGCAATTGTTGCTTTTGATCAGCTAACAAAATTCTGGGCGGAAGCCAACCTGGCTGGTTCGCCAATCGAAGTAATTCCAGACCTACTAACTTTTCGACTTGCCTATAACGATGCCGCCGCATTTTCTCTCGGTGTTGGTGCCACCTGGGTTCTCACCCTCGTCTCTCTAACTGCCAGCACCCTGATGATTTTTTACGGCCCAAGAGTCAAAACTATGCTTTGGGCTTTGATTGCGGGGTTTGCGCTGGGAGGCGCATTCGGCAATCTGATTGACAGAGCGCTAAAGCCACCAACCTTCTTCAACGGTCACGTGGTTGACTTCATTCAGATTCCGTTTAATTTCCCAATCTTCAATCTTGCGGACAGCTTTCTCGTGATGGCCGTGGTGCTTGCGATTTATCGGACACTGCGCGGGGATGAAATAGGTGGCGGACGTGCCAAGTAAGTTGCTGCCGGTGCCAGAGGCACGCGTAGGCGAAAGATTAGATGCAGCTTTAGCCAAGATGCTCGGACTTAGTCGCTCTCAGGCAATGGCCCTTATTGAGCAGGGTAAGGTCTTGGTCGATCACACCGCTGCGGATAAGTCTTTGAAGCTGCAAGCCAATCAGCTAATCGAAGTTGAACTGCAGGAGACGAGTGAACCAATTGGTCTGGTAGCGGAGGATGTTCCTGATCTCGAGGTGGTTTATCAGGATAAGGACATCGTGGTGGTTGACAAACCTGCTGGTGTAGTTTCGCATCCTTCCCAGGGATTTTCTGGACCCTCGGTAGGAGGAGTGCTGCTAAGTCGCGGGATTCAACTTGCGACCTCCGGTGCCCAAGAGCGCCAGGGAATAGTTCAAAGGCTTGATGTTGGCACCTCTGGCCTTATGGTTCTAGCCAAGAGCGAGCGAGCCTATTCTGTTCTAAAGCAGGCTTTTCGAAATCGAGTAGTCAAGAAGACCTATCACGCACTTGTCCAGGGACACCCGGAGCCAGCCGCTGGAACCATCGACACGCCAATAGCAAGAAGCCAGCGGCATGACTACAAGTTCACAATCTCCAAGGATGGCAAACCAGCGGTCACGCATTTTCAGACTCTGGAAGTTCTTCCAACCGCGGCCCTGATGGAGGTGGGGCTTGAGACTGGCAGAACTCATCAGATTCGGGTGCATTTTTCTCATTTCCACCACCCGCTGGTGGGAGATGACCTTTACGGGGCGGACCCAAAGCTGGCCCAGAAGCTGGGACTAACCAGACAGTGGCTGCATGCCGTAAAGCTGGCTTTTGAGCACCCAACCTCGGGTAATGAGCTCGAATTCACTAGCGAGTATCCGGAGGATTTACAGACATCGCTCGCCACGCTCCGCGATCCCCATTTCCGGCTTTAGCATTGTTCCCTAGCCAAGGGGTTGTGAGTGTCAGATAAGTCATTTGTCCATCTGCACAATCACACCGAATATTCAATGCTCGATGGCGCTGCTCGAATCAAGCCACTGGTAACCAAAGCCGCCGAAATGCAAATGCCCGCCATCGCCATGACCGATCACGGCAACACTCACGGAGCTTATGAGTTCTGGAAGCAATCTAAAGCTGCCGGCATAAAGCCAATCATCGGCATTGAGGCCTATGTGGCTCCTGGATCAAGACGTGAAAAGACAAAAGTTCGCTGGGCAGACGGCGGAGAAGATGATGTTTCAGGCGGTGGTGCTTACACACACTTAACCATCTGGGCAACCTCCAATGTCGGAATGAATAACCTGTTTAGGCTCAGCAGCGAGGGTTACCTAAGTGGTTTTTATGTAAAGCCTCGCATTGATAAAGAGTTGATGGCAAAGTACGCCAAAGATCTCATCGCCACCACCGGTTGTCCCGGTGGCGAAGTTCAAACTCGTTTGCGCCTTGGACAGTATGACGAAGCACTCAAGGCAGCGGCACAGCTGAGAGACATTTTTGGTGAAGGTAACTTCTTCGTTGAGGTGATGGACCACTCGCTTGAGATAGAAAAACGGGTCAGGGATGACTTGCTCAGACTCAGTAGAGACTTATCTTTGCCACTGGTCGCAACCAATGATCTTCACTACGTAGACAAGTCAGATCATGAGGCTCATGAAGCGCTACTCTGCGTTCAAACTGGCACGAATCTGACTGACCCCAGACGATTCCGTTTTGAATCCCAGGAGTACTACCTGAAATCCGCGCAAGAGATGCGCCAGATTTTTTCCGAACTTGATGATGCCTGCGACAACACCCTGCTAATTGCCGAGCGCTGCCAGATTGACTTTGAAAAGCAAGACTTGCTGCCGCGTTTTCCAGTGCCCGAAGGTGAAACCGAAGCAGGCTGGTTTGAAAAAGAAGTTTGGAAGGGCATGGAGCGTCGCTATCCGAATGGATTCACCGAACGTCATCGCCAGCAAGTCGATTATGAAATTCAGGTAATCATCAAGATGGGCTTCCCAGGTTACTTCCTAGTGGTTTCTGACTTCATCGCCTGGGCACGCAATCAGGGCATCAGGGTTGGACCAGGACGAGGTTCGGCGGCGGGCTCGCTTGCCTCCTATGCACTAGGAATCACGGAACTTGATCCGCTTGAGCACGATCTGATTTTCGAAAGGTTCCTAAACCCTGAGCGTCTTTCAATGCCGGATATCGATGTTGACTTTGACGATCGCAGAAGACCGGAAGTCATCCGTTATGTCACTGAGAAGTATGGTGACGATCGCGTTGCACAAATTGTCACGTTTGGAACCATCAAGGCCAAGCAGGCCATCAAGGATGCCGCGAGGGTTTTGGGCAAGCCCTACGCAATCGGGGAGCGGCTAACTAAGGCAATGCCGCCGATGGTTCTAGGCAGAGATGTTTCGCTGGATGATGTCATAAACAAAGAGTCCGAGCGGTATGCCGAAGGGGCCGAGTTTCGAGACATTATTGAATCAGACCCAGAGAGTAAAGAGGTTTTCAATCTAGCGAAGGGACTTGAGTCTCTAAAGCGTCAGTCCTCAGTTCACGCTGCCGGGGTAATCATGTCGGCCAAGCCCCTGATGGAAGTAATTCCAATCATGAAACGTGAAGAGGATGGGGCAATCATCACTCAGTTTGACCAGCCCCCGTGTGAGGATCTGGGACTTCTCAAGATGGACTTTTTGGGACTTAGGAACCTGACCGTTATTGATGATGCGCTGACCAACATCCGCAATAACCGCGGAGTCGAGGTAGTTCTTGAGCAGCTAGATCTAAATGCCGACACCAAGACCTTTGAGCTTTTATCCCGTGGCGAAACTCTCGGGGTTTTTCAGCTTGATGGAAACAACATGCGATCTCTTTTGAGAATGCTCAAACCAACCGAATTTGAACATATATCGGCTGTGATTGCGCTTTATCGCCCAGGCCCAATGGGTATGAACTCGCACACAAACTACGCTCAGCGGAAAAATGGCCAGCAGCAGTCCGAGGGTGTGCACCCTGAGCTAACCGAGCCACTAAAAGAAATTCTGGACCCAACCTATGGCCTGATTGTTTACCAGGAGCAGGTGATGGCGGTTGCGCAGAAAGTTGCCGGCTACACACTCGGCCAGGCGGATTTGCTTCGCAGGGCCATGGGCAAGAAGAAGCCTGAAGAGCTAGAAAAACAGTTTGAAATGTTTTCCAGTGGGATGAGAGCCAATGGCTATTCGCCTTCTGCCATCAAGGCTCTTTGGGACACACTGCTTCCTTTCGCAGACTACGCGTTCAACAAGGCGCACTCGGCTGGTTACGCTGTGCTGAGCTACTGGACCGCCTATCTGAAAGCAAACTTCCCTGCGGAATACATGGCCGCTCTTCTTACCTCGGTAGGAGATTCCAAAGACAAGCTCGGCGTTTATCTAAATGAGTGCCGCAAGATGGGGATCCGAGTTCTGCCCCCGGACGTAAATCAGTCGATTGATATCTTTGCCGCGGTTGGTGAGGACATTCGCTTCGGTCTGGCTGCAATTCGCAACGTGGGTCAAAACGTGGTTGATGCTATTGCGAAGACCAGAGAACCGCTTTTTTCTTCATTTGATGATTATCTTCGAAGGGCACCAGCGATTGCCTGCACCAAGCGAGTGGTCGAGTCGCTCATTAAGGCAGGAGCTTTTGATTCGCTTGGTCACACACGGAGAGCACTGTTTGCGATCCACGAGGAAGCCATTGACGCCTCTGCGGTTCTAAAGCGGGAGGCAGCTGGAGGACAGGTGGATCTGTTTGGCGACCTGTTAGAGGACGACAGCACATCAGTTCCCATTCCAGAGCTTCCTGAGTGGACTAAGAGAGATCTCTTGGCGCATGAAAGAGAAATGCTTGGCCTCTATGTTTCAGATCATCCTCTGGCAGGCATGGAAGCCGAACTTATGAGATTTTCCGATATGGGAACCGCAGCTCTTCGAGATAGTGAATTGGCCGACGGAGAGACAGTGACAATTGCGGGGCTGATCACTCAAGTTCAACATCGAATTGCACGTTCATCAGGTAACCAGTATGCACAGGTGAGTGTGGAGGACTTTTCTGGAGAAATCACTGTCATGTTCATGGGTAAGACCTACCAGGAGTTTCGCGATCTACTTGTTGAAGACGCCGCAGTTTCAATTAGAGGTCGAATTTCGAGAAGAGATGAAGAAGTTGTCCTGCAGGGTTTTGCCATTGAAGTTATTGAACCGGGTCGAGACAGGGGAGGGGTGTTGCAGCTGTCTTTGACCGAGGCGATGGCGACAAGAGAAAAGTTGATGCAACTTGCAACCATTCTTGATGCTCACCCCGGTCCAGTTGAAGTGCAGGTGAAGCTGACGGCTTCGAGCGGTGTGAATCACTTCATGCTCCCGCAGCGGGTGAGAGTTGGTCAGGATTTGTTTGGTGAGCTGAAAGCGCTGCTGGGCTCAGACGCGGTGAGCTAGTTCTTTTCCGATAGCTTCTTGCCGATGGTGTACCAGGCCCTTTGAAAATAAACCAGTGGCGCACTTGGCACGCGTGATACAGACGCTTGAAGTCCAGAAATAATTAGCACTGCGTTTTGCTCAACTTCGAATCTGTGCCGCACCTCACCAATTAAAATGGCAGGTGCGTCTTGGAATATTGGCAGCGAGTAGGGACCCTGGGCCTCGGCACCATCAAAGCGTTCCTCTTTGGGTCCAGCCAGCCGTTTGGCGAGGTGCAGGGTGCTCTCATCCAGTGTGTGAAGGGCTAGCTTCGCTCCGACGGCTAGATGCTGATAGCTGGAGGATCCCTGAGCGATGTTAAGGGAAACAAGCGGTGGATTAGATCCGAGCGATGTCACGGAGGATGCCGTGAACCCAATGGGTTCCCCCAAGTTAGTGCGACTGGTGACGATTGCTATGCCGCTAGCGTGGTTTCGAAATACTGCTTTAAGTGCTTCCTCGCCAAGGAGGTCAAAGTCTTTATGGTCTGTAGTCATTCTTCCGATAAGGTTAGGGCATCTTTCCAAACTTCACCGAGAACTTGGCTATGCGAGAGATCCACTGGAATCAACCAATTACTCAGCAGTCTGTCGCGCAGCTGCTTCCCAGAGACAATGTCTCGTCGGATCTGGATTTGGTTGTAGCGAAGATAATCCTTGAAGTAAAAACCAATGGCTCGAAGGCTCTAAAGGACCATGCAGATAAGTTTGACGGAGTAATTCCCTCAGAATTCAGGATCTCTAGCCCCAAGCTCAGAATCGCCTTGGAGAGCATCCCGAGCGATGTAAGAGATGCAATGGAGCAGTCCATTGCCAGACTTAGAGAAGTCTCCCTGTCACATCTTCCAACGGACAAGTCCATGGAGGTTTCTCTAGGTGGCCAGGTTGAGCTCCGATTTGTTCCCTTTGATTCAGCGGGCGTTTATGCCCCGGGTGGAAAAGCTGTATATCCATCAAGTGTGATCATGAACGTGGTTCCCGCTCAGGTTGCAGGAGTTAGACGGATTGTCCTGTGCTCGCCAGCGCAGAAGGAGTATGGCGGAGATCCTCACCCACTAATCCTCGCTGCTGCTGAACTACTAGGGATAGAAGATGTTTATGCAATTGGCGGCGCCAGTGCTATTGCCGCATTAGCAGAGGGTATTGATGACATTGGGCTAGAGAAAGTCGACCTAGTGACTGGTCCAGGAAATGCGTATGTGGCAACTGCTAAACAGCTTCTGCGTTCCAAAATCGCAATTGACTCAGAAGCTGGTCCAACTGAGATTCTGATCATCGCGGACGAAAAGGCTAATCCGAGATGGATAGCAGCCGATCTAATCTCCCAGGCGGAACATGATGAAAGCGCCGCTGCCGTTTTACTAAGCACCTCTTCAAAACTAATTGAAGAGGTAAAGCAGGAGATTGAGAGGCAGCTACCAAAGACTGCCAATAGAGAAAGAGCTACTAAGGCACTTTCAGGAGAGCAATCCGCGCTGGTTTTAGTTGAATCCATTTCGGATGCCATTGAAATAGCCAACCTTTACGCAACCGAGCACCTTGAGATTCAGACCGAGCGCCCGCGCGATGTCCTGCAGAAAATCACAAATGCAGGAGCAGTCTTTCTCGGCGGCTACTCGCCTGTAAGCCTGGGGGACTACCTCGCGGGGTCAAACCACGTGCTTCCGACCTCCGGCCAGGCAAGGCGATCATCAGGGCTTTCGGTCTACACATTCCTAAGGCAGCAGCAAGTGGTGGATTTCGAATCGGATGCCTTGGTAGAAGTGAGCGATTTACTAACAAAATTTGCCGATGCCGAAGGTCTTCCGGCCCATGGAGAGGCAGCCCGCATTAGATTTAGTAACTGATGCACTGCCCATTCTGTAGACACTCTGACTCCCGGGTCATTGACTCGAGGACGTCTGACGACGGCTCTTCAATTCGGAGACGAAGGCAGTGCCCAGAGTGCCAAAAGCGCTTCACCACCGTGGAGACCGCGTCTTTGATGGTTACTAAGCGATCGGGCGCAACCGAACCATTCAGTCGAGACAAAATCATTGCCGGTGTCAGAAAAGCTTGTCAGGGCAGGCCCGTCACCGATGCTGATCTCGCACTGCTGGCACAGCAAGTTGAAGAAACACTTCGGTCCACCGGAGCGGCATCAATCGATGCGCAGGAAATTGGTTTGGCAATTTTGGAACCCCTGAAGAATCTCGATCACGTCGCCTACATGCGATTCGCCAGCGTTTATCAAGCCTGGGACTCGCTGGATGACTTCTCTGAGGCGATAAAAGATTTGCGCCAGTGATGTACAAGCTTCTCTTTCGTCTTTTTCTCAGATGGATTGATCCTGAAGTTGCACATCACCTTGGGGCAGCACTCGTAAAGTTTCTAGGCGTAACACTTCCCAATCCAAAAAGTTCCGGTCTAATCAAAGTGGCAGGTCTCAGCTTTGAAAATCAACTCGGCATTGCCGCGGGATTTGATAAAAATGCCAAGATGGTGCGAGGACTCTACAAATTAGGTTTTGGTCATGTAGAGGTAGGAACCGTCACACCAAAGCCACAGCCGGGAAATCCTAAGCCAAGACTGTTTCGTCTTATCACAGAGAACTCATTGATTAATCGAATGGGCTTCAATAACGACGGAGCTGCTGTGGTTGCCAGGCGGCTTGAAAGACTCAGGCGAAGCGGCGCGAAACTGCCAATCATCGGCGTCAACATTGGAAAGAACAAGTTGACTGAACCAGCACTTGCTGCAGAGGATTATGCAAAATGCGCCCAAGAACTCTCAGGTGTTGCCGATTATCTTGCGGTTAATGTTTCGAGTCCGAATACCCCTGGACTTAGAGATCTGCAACAGGTGTCAACACTGAGACCGATTCTGGTTTCTGTGATTGAACATGCAAGAGGTAAACCTGTCTTTGTGAAGATTGCGCCAGATCTGGCAGACGAAGATGCTCTTTCGATAGCGGGGCTGGTAGCGGAGCTGGACATTGCTGGTGTGATTTCAGCCAATACGACAATTAGTCGAATAGGCGTGGAAGGCAAGGTGGCAGCAGAAGCAGGAGGACTTTCCGGACCCATGCTTTCGCTAAGGGCCCAAGAGCTACTGGTGCTACTTCGAGCAGCACTTCCAGGCAAGGCGATTATCTCGGTTGGAGGTATTCAGTCCAATGATGAAGTCAGGCAGAGACTAAAGCTAGGTGCAGACCTGGTCCAGGTCTATACGGGCTTTATCTACCAAGGACCAGGGTTTGCAAAAACGCTTAGGCAGGGCGAGTTGCCGGTGACTGCGTAAGAGACGGATCTCTCACCACAACATCTCCGAGAATTTGATCCACCTTCTGCATTACCTCTAGTGGGATCTGAACTCCTGCCGCCTTGGCATTGCTGGTTATCTGCTTTGGTCTTGAGGCACCAACTATTGCTGCCGCAACATTCTTGTTCTGAAGCACCCACGCAATTGCAAACTGGGCCATGTCGAGTCCTAGATCTTCAGCCAGAGGCTTCAGCTGCTGGACCTTAGTTAGGACCTCATCCGACATAAATTTTTCAATGATTGAGGCAAGCTTCGGATCGGCTGCTCTTGAGCCTGCCGGCGCAGGTTGGCCTGGGAGATATTTGCCTGTCAGCACACCTTGAGCAATTGGGGACCAGACGATTTGGCTCAGACCTAGTTCCTCAGAGGTTGGCACAACCTTGCCTTCAATTACCCTCCAGAGCATCGAATACTGGGGCTGGTTAGAAATCAGTTGGATTCCCAACTGGTCAGCAAGTTTCTTGCCCTCGCGAATCTGCTCGGCTGTCCACTCTGAAACTCCGATGTAGTGAACCTTGCCCTGGTGAACCAAATCGGCGAATGCCCGCATTGTTTCCTCAAGCGGAGTTTCGAAATCGAAACGGTGAGCTTGGTATAGGTCTACGTAATCGGTCTGCAATCTCTTGAGAGATCCGTGAAGAGCTTCGAAGATGTGCTTTCTAGATAGGCCGACGTCGTTTGGACCCTTCTTAGCAACTGGCCAGTAAACCTTGGTGAAGATTTCAATGCCCTCACGGCGTTCGTTCTTCAGGGCTTTACCTAGAACAATCTCGGCTGCCTGGTTGGCATATACATCTGCTGTGTCGTACGTTGTGATGCCCGCTTCTAAAGCAGCATGCACAGTCTTTATCGCCTTGTCATCTTTGACCTGCGATGCATGGGTGAGCCAGTTTCCGTAGATGATTTCAGAGACTTTTAGACCGGAATTACCTAGATAGCGAAATTGCATTTTCTTTCCTTACTTGTCGAGTTTTGAAAATCTTGGAACCTGGGGCTTTGGGATTCGAAGTGAGCGCATTTGAATTGAACGCATAGCCGCGTACCAAGCAATGCCCGCTTCTAGGTTTTCCTGCCCAAACTTAACTGCCACCTTGCGCTTCGCAATTCGACCGACCATTGTGGCATCGATCGCTACCACCCCAAAAATTCCCCACATTGCAAAGAGCGTCACAACCTGAATGATGTAAGAGTCGATGAAGGTCATAAAAACCACGATAAAAAGCATTGGTAAAACTAGCTCACCAGCTGTGAACCGAGAATCAACCACGTCTCGTGCGAAACGGCGCTGCGGCCCTTTGTCACGCGCGGAAAGGTATCTCTCATCTCCAGCCATCATGCCCTCGCGGATGGCCATGCGCTGAGCTCTGACCTTTTCCTTCTGGGCCTGACGAGCTTCTTTACTCCTATCGCCAACCAACGGTTTTTTTCTGGCCTGCTCGCGCTCCTTGCGAGTTGGAGTTGGCTTACCCTTGCCTGAGGCAGAGCTGGTTTCGTCCGACATTGATACCTTCCGAGTTTCTGGCACTAGATTACTGCCATGTCCTTTAGTGAAATATCCCTCGATGCCTCTTCGGTGGCCAAAGCGGAGGCCATCACCTCTGAAAACTTTCCTCAGGCTCTCGCCACCCTCGGACAATTAGTCAAAATCCCAGGAATTGCTTGGCCATCTTTTGATCCCGAGGAACTCGAGCGATCAGCTGGAGCTGTCGCAGAGGAATTTAAGAATCTTAATTTCTTTGATTTTGTGGAGGTCAGAAGATCGAAAAAGCCTAACGGGGAAATGGGAGCGCCTGCGGTCCTGGCCCGAAGAGCTGGCGCAGCTGATGCGCCGCACGTACTTCTCTATGCGCACCATGATGTTCAGCCGCCCGGAGACAGAGCCAATTGGAATAGTGAACCCTTTGAGGCAACGCTCAAGGGTGAGCGGCTCTACGGCAGGGGAGCGGCCGATGACAAAGCCGGTGTGATTACTCACTTGAGCGCTCTGAGGGGACTGAAATCACTGGCGGAGACTCTTCGCATTGGAGTGACAGTTTTTATCGAGGGGGAAGAAGAAGCTGGTTCTGAGTCATTTCTAAATTTTTTGAACGACAACAAAACCGATCTAAAGGCGGATCTGATTGTCGTGGCGGACAGTGGAAACTGGTCTGAGGAGATTCCTGCTCTTACCACCAGCCTCAGGGGAGTGGTGTCCCAGACCTTTACGCTCAGAACTTTGGATCATGCCCTGCACTCGGGAATGTATGGAGGACCACTTCCCGATGCTATGACAGCCATGATTCGTCTTCTTGCTTCCCTTCACGATGAAGCAGGAAACGTTGCGGTATCGGGATTGAAATCAGATCCAACTTCAGGCCCAGAAGTTTCTTTTGAAAACCTGGTGAAGGAGTCGGGGCTACTACCTGGAGTAGAGCGAATTGGAACAAAGCCAATCACCCAGCAGATCTGGGGCGAACCTGCATTGACTGTGATTGGAATTGACTTTCCATCAGTCGCCGTCTCGTCCAATACTGCACAGCCGCAGGTGACAGCGAGAGTTTCACTGCGACTGGCACCAAGTGAAGATCCTGCGAAGGGACTTGAACTACTCAGGCAACACCTTGAAAAATTTGCACCATTTGGCTCAAAGGTTGAATTTGGTCATCACGAAATGGGTCCTGGATATTTCGCCAAGCGCGGTTGGGCGGCCAAACTCTCCCACGAGATTCTTTCTGCAGTCTGGCCCAAACCCTCGGTTGACATCGGAGTGGGTGGATCGATTCCCTTCATTTCCCACTTCGCCAGCCTTTTTCCAGATGCCGAAATCTTGGTGACGGGCGTGGAGGATCCTGATTCCAGGGCCCACAGCCCAAATGAAAGCCAGCACCTGCCGACTTTAAAGAGAGCAATAACTGCCGAGACACTGCTTTTGCTCCATGGGAATCAGATGGTGAGAAAGTAGTTAAAATAGAGCTTGGAGGTTTAAATGGCTGAGGTTCTCGCTCACGGTGTCAAGCTAACCGATCAGGCTGTCCTGAAGGTTAAGAGCCTTCTTTCAGCAGAGGGTCGAGATGATCTCAGGTTGCGTGTTGCAGTGCAGCCAGGGGGATGCTCGGGACTTATTTACCAACTATTTTTTGACGAAACTTTGGAGGAAGCAGACGCAGTCGTTGGTTTCGATGGCGTCGAAGTTGTCGTGGATCAGATGAGCATCCCTTATCTGGATGGCGCTCAAATTGACTTTGAGGACACTATCCAGAAGCAGGGTTTCACAATCGATAACCCCAACGCCTCTGGCTCTTGTGCCTGCGGAGACTCCTTCTCCTAAAGAGGCCAAATCTGAATCCCTGTGCCAGATTTCAGGGTAAACTAGGGGAAGTTCTAGTAAAAATAAGGATTCCTCAGTGACTAATTGGCGTCGAAAACTGACCCTGGTCAGCCTGGTTTCTGCAATTAGCTTGGCCCTGTCTGGCTGCACCCCTGAGGTTCAGCGTGGGTTTCTTCCCGATTCTGCTGGCGTAACTAATCACACCGATCGAATCATTGGGCTGTGGACGACCTCCTGGATTGTGCTGCTTCTTGTTGGAGTTGTTGCCTGGGGCCTCATGGCCTGGGCGCTGATTGTGTACCGTCGCCGAAAGGGCGAAACAGGCATGCCAGTTCAATTCCGCTACAACATGCCAATTGAAGCCCTGTTCACAGCTGTGCCACTGATTCTGGTTTTGGGCTTCTTTGCCTTCACTGCACGTGACACAGCCGCGATAGAAGCAAAAATTGAAAATCCTGATGTTCACATCTCCGTCATTGCTAAGCAGTGGAGCTGGGACTTTAACTACGTGGATGCAAATGTTTACGACTCCGGAATCCAGGCTCAATTCACCGGTGATGAAGAGAACATCATGGAGACCCTGCCGACCCTATATCTTCCTGTGGGCAAGTCAGTTCAAATTGATCTTTCATCGAGAGATGTTATTCACTCTTTCTGGGTAGTCGAATTCCTCTACAAAAAAGACATGTTCCCGGCGATGACCAACCGCATGTATTTCACTCCTTTGAAGGAGGGAACCTATGTCGGAAAGTGCGCGGAGCTCTGCGGTGAGTATCACTCAATGATGCTGTTCAACGTCAAAGTAGTATCCCCGGAGGAATACGAATCTCACCTTGCCTCACTGGCTGCTAAGGGCAACATTGGACAGCTAGACAGCACCTTCGATCGAAACCAGAATCTCCCAGGCGGCGATCCAGGAATAAGGAACTAATCGTGGCGACCATAACTCAAACAACTACCAACCCAACCTCCTTCACTCCTAAGCGAAGCAAGGGTCGAATTCTGGTTGATTGGCTGACCACCACCGATCACAAGAAGATCGGCTACCTGTACCTAATTACTTCCTTCATCTACTTCCTTATTGCAGGAGTTATGGCGCTGATTATTCGCGCTCAGCTCACCCTGCCAGGTCTCGACATCGTTGCTACGAAAGAGCAGTACAACCAGCTGTTCACGATGCACGGCACCATCATGCTCCTAATGTTTGCAACACCGCTGTTTGCTGGTTTTGCGAACGTACTTATGCCCGTCCAGATTGGTGCTCCGGACGTTGCATTCCCGAGACTCAATGCGATTGCCTACTGGTTCTATAACTTTGGCTCTTTCATTGCGGTGGCAGGTTTCTTCACGCCACAAGGATCTGCATCCTTCGGATGGTTTGCCTACGCCCCGCTTTCAAATACAACTTTCTCTCCAGGAATCGGTGGAGATTTGTGGGTGTTTGGTCTCGCGCTAAGTGGTTTCGGAACGATTCTGGGTGGTGTGAATTTCATTACGACCATCATCACCATGCGCGCACCCGGAATGACAATGTGGCGCATGCCAATCTTTACTTGGAACACGCTGGTGACTTCGATTCTCGTCATCATGTGCTTCCCGCCACTGGCAGCAGCCCTGTTTGCGCTAGGTGCTGATAGAAGGTTTGGTGCTCACATCTTTGATCCCGAAAACGGAGGAGCGATGCTGTGGCAGCACCTCTTCTGGTTCTTTGGACACCCAGAGGTTTACATTCTCGCTCTGCCATTCTTTGGCATTGTTTCGGAGATATTCCCGGTCTTTAGCCGTAAGCCAATCTTCGGCTACAGGACCCTGGTATACGCGACGATTGCAATTGCTGCCCTGTCTATGACTGTCTGGGCTCACCACATGTATGTAACCGGGCAGGTACTACTTCCATTCTTCGCCTTTACAACCATGCTGATTGCGGTGCCGACCGGTGTGAAGATATTTAACTGGATTGGAACTATGTGGCGAGGCTCAATCACCTTCGAAACTCCGATGGTCTTCTCTCTTGGCTTCCTGGTAAGTTTTGTGTTCGGTGGTCTAACCGGTGTGATTCTTGCTTCGCCAGCCTTGGACTTCCACCTGTCCGATAGCTACTTCGTGGTTGCCCACTTCCACTACGTTGTCTTTGGAACAGTCGTCTTTGCAATGTTTGCCGGGTTCTATTTCTGGTGGCCCAAGTTCACCGGCAAGATGCTCAATGAAAGACTTGGCCAGATTCACTTCTGGATCTTGTTCATCGGTTTCCACACCACATTCTTGGTTCAGCACTGGCTGGGAGTGATGGGCATGCCTCGTCGCTACGCGACCTACTTACCAGAAGATGGCTTCACTGAGCTAAACATCATCTCGACTCTGGGTGCGATTCTGCTAGCGGTCTCGATGATTCCGTTCCTGTGGAACGTGTGGATTACCTACCGCCATGGCACCAAGGTAGAGCTGAAGGATCCATGGGGCTACGGAAGAAGCCTGGAGTGGGCAACAGAGTCTCCAATTCCAAGACACAACTTCCACTCGATTCCTAGAATTCGCTCCGAATCGCCTGCATTTGACTTGAACCACCCTGAATACGCAGCTCCTGAAGCTAAGGCGGCCTACAGGGAAGAGGGCCGAATCTAATGCGCTCCAACATTGTCATCTTGCTGGTGATGGCCGCTTACTTCACAGTTGCCGACATTGCTTATGCAATCTGGACCTACCTTGACACCGGCGTTGTTGAGCCGGTTGGAACAGCCGCAATGGCTTTGCTGGTGATTCTTTCGGTCTTTGTTGCCTTCTATCTCTACAGCGGAATGCGCCGCACCGCCACGCTGCCAGAGGATCGACAGGATGGAAACATCGAGGATGACGCTGGTGAAGTGGGCTTCTTTAGCCCTTGGAGCTGGTGGCCATTCATGATTGGAGCTTCCGCGGCAGTGGCGTTTGCCTCTTTAGCGGTTGGCTGGTGGCTATTCTTCGTGGCTTTGCCTTTTGCGCTAGTCGGCATTATCGGCTTTGTCTTCGAATACGACCGATTCGCTCACGCTCACTAACCGTAACAATTGTCACCTTTTGGTGTTATTCTTTTCTGCTGCCCTCTGGGCGTGAAACTACAAAACTCAACATGGGGATGATCGGTTTCGACACTGCAATGCACGTGTGAATGAAGCGGGTCGAGGATGCACAGTTATCTCGTAAACGCTCTGTGTAACTTATAGGTGCCAATACAAAGCGCGCCGATTTCGCCCTAGCTGCCTAAGCTAGCCCCGAAATCCGTCTGCCTAGGAATGATTTCGTCCTAGATCCAGGCGTCATTTAGAAATCTTGCTTCTCTGGTTTGTCGGTGGCCAGAGCGGGACTTTTTCACTGACTGGGCTGGTCGGCGTAGTTGCTTTCGACAAATTCCGCAGCCAAGTAGAACGACTTAGGAAGCTACACCCGTAGAAGAGTCACACTCTTCGTAGTGGACCCGGGTTCGATTCCCGGCATCTCCACCACGTAGGGCCTACCGCATTTGGTAGGCCCTTTTTGTTTGCCTTGCCCTAGTCTTTTGTGTGTGATTGAGTATCGTCGTCTGGGTCCTTCAGAAATGGAAAAGTTTCTTGAGTTTATGGACGGGCCAGCTTTTATCTCTCAGCCTCAGTGGGCCGGCTGCTACTGCCAGGCATATCTAAACAAGCCTGGTTGCTCCGATACCCCTGAAGAAAATCGTGAGCGCGCAGGTGAGCGAATCGTCAGTGGCGTGATGCAGGGCTACCTCGCAGTCGACACCTCACTTGCAGAGTCACCAGTTGTCGGATGGATGGCAGCGAACAAGAACAACAATTTCCAATCTCTGCCTCCTGCAGATGAAGAAACAGCGACAATCATCTGTTTTGTGATTCAAGATTCCTATCAAAACCAAGGCATTGCTTCGGCGCTATTGGAGTATGGCGTTAGTGATCTGGAAAGCCACGGCTTTAAGAGGATTCAAGCCGCTCCTCTTGCTAGCAACTCTCATGTTGACTATGGCTATCGCGGAAAGCTCAGCATGTTTGAAAAACTTGGCTTTACACCCATGCAAAAGGTCGACGATAAGCACGTGCTAGTCGTGAAGGCCTTAAGCTAAAAAGCCCTGGTCGTAACCAGGGGCTTCTTAGTTGAAAATTACTGCTTTTGCTTTGACTTGATCGCCTTTGGCTTACGCTTTGGGGTCTCAATCGCTGGAGCGTGCTCTGAGTGAGCAAGCTCATATTCAGCCTTGGAGACCGGGGCGATGCGGTCCTCGAAGTAGATACGAGAGAGTGCTGCGCGAATCTTGGTGCCGAGCGTAATCTTGCCGTTCTTGTTTGGCCTTGGCATGATCGGCTCGTAGTCCTTGAAGTCAACCAGCTTCCACAGCTCGTACTTATCGACAGGCTCGTGGACTTCAATGTATTCACCGTGGGGGAGTCTTACGACCCTTCCGGTCTCGCGTCCATGAAGGACAATCTCTCGATCCTTGCGCTGCAGCGAGATGCAGGTTCGCTTGGTGATCCAGTAGGCCAGGATTGGACCAAGGATCAGCATTATCTGCATGGCAGTTAGCACGTGGTTGAGCGACATCTGGAAGAAAATGGCTATCAGGTCCGTCGATGCCCCAGCCCAGAGGATCGCATAGAAGACCACACCGGCCGCACCGATTGCGGTTCTCGTTGGGGCGTTTCTTGGACGGTCTAGAACGTGGTGCTCGCGCTTGTCGCCGGTGACCCAAGCCTCAATGAAGGGGTATGCGGCAACTAGGGCCAGGAACACAAGTGAAACGATGATCGGAAGCATCACTCCCATTGGAATGACATAGCCGAAGATTGCGATGTCCATGTGACCTGGAGCCAGACGAAGAGCACCATCCAACCAGCCGATATACCAGTCGGGCTGAGTACCAGCGGAAACAGGGGAGGGGTCGTATGGTCCGTAGTTCCAGATCGGGTTGATTGTGAAGGTTGCGGAAATTGCAGCAATCACACCGAAGACCAGGAAGAAGAATCCACCAGCCTTAGCAACATAAACCGGCATTAGCGGATAGCCAACCACGTTGTCATCCCTGCGGCCAGGACCTGGGTAGTGGGTGTGCTTGTGAACGACAACCATCATCAGGTGCACAGCCAATAGGGCAATAATCAGCGCAGGGATAATCATGATGTGCAGGCTGTAAAGTCTGGCAACTACTTCGGTTCCAGGGAATTCTCCACCAAACAGACCAGAGGAAATTGCAGGTCCAATTACTGGAACACCCTTGATCATTCCATCAATGATTCTTAGTCCGTTTCCAGACAGCAGGTCATCGGGAAGTGAGTAGCCGGTGAAGCCCGCGGCCATTCCCATCACAAATAGCAAGAAGCCAACGACCCAGTTGAGCTCTCTTGGCTTGCGGAAAGCGCCGGTGAAAAACACTCGCAGCATGTGCAGACCAGCCGCTGCAACGAAGACCAGTGCGGCCCAGTGATGAACCTGGCGCATCAGCAGGCCTCCGCGAATATCGAAACTAATGTCCAGCGATGAAGCGTAGGCGACTGTCATTTCGGCACCCTTGAGCGGGGCGTAGCTGCCGTCGTAGTAGGTGTGAGCCATCGAAGGCTGGAAGTAGAAAGTCAAGAATGTTCCAGAGATGATGAGGATCACAAATGAATACATCGCGACCTCACCGAGCATGAAGCTCCAGTGGTCGGGGAAGACCTTGCGACCGAAGTTCTTCAGGACCGTGCCAACTGTGAGTCTTTCGTCAATGTAGTTGGCCGCTTTTCCGATTGCGGTTTTTGGCTCAGTTGTCGAACTCATTTTCTTATTTCCTCATGTCCCAGAACGATGGTCCAACCGGCTCTAGGAAATCGCTCTGGGCGATTAGATAACCCTCGTCATCAACTGCGATTGGCAGCTGGGGGAGAGGGCGAGCGGCGGGACCGAAGATAACTCTGCAGTGATCAGCCAAGTCGAACGTCGACTGGTGGCATGGGCACAGCAGGTGGTGGGTGTGCTGCTCGTAGAGTGCAACGGGGCAACCTACGTGGGTACAGATCTTGGAGTAGGCAACTATTCCGTCGTAACTCCAAGATGCCTTGGCTGGATCTTCTTTCAAATCCGCTGGATTTACTCTCACCAGCAGAACTGCAGCCTTAGCCTTTTCCTCCAGTTTGTGTTCTTCGAGTTCACTTAGTCCTTCAGGAATAACGTGAAAGACCGAGCCAATAGTGACTTCGGAAGCTTTGATTGGGATACCAGTTGGATCGCGAGTAAGCCTTGTGCCTGGTCTCCACATGGTTTGCTTTAGTGTGTCGCCAACGACAGGACCTAGGTCTCCAAAAATTACAACTGCTGGAATTGGGAAAAATGCCAGCGCACCATAGAGGGTTCTGCGAATCAGTTTTCTTCTGGTGAAGCCGGACTCACCATCGGCGAGCTTGACAATCTCAATTGCCTGAGCCCTTGCCTCGTCACTACTTCTGGCGATGTGTCTTTCTTCAGAAACTTCATTGTCAGGCATCAGTGTTTTAGCCCAGTGCACCGCACCAAAACCGATGCCGAGCATTGATAAAGCCATTCCGATTCCCATCCAGAATGTGTTGTTACGGGTTGCGCTCAGATCGCCATCAACAATCGGGAAGGCAAAGAATCCCCAGACGGCGATGATTGCGCCGATGATGCTAATGACGAACATGAATGCAACTTGCTTCTCAGCGTTGCGAGCGTGGCGCTCACTCTTGTCCGTCATACGCTCACGGTGAGGCTCTAGACCTGGATCAGAAATCGGTCTGACTATGTCAGTTGCACTACCTGCTGAGTATTTTTCTAGTTCGCTCATTAGTTTGCCTTCGCTCCCAGCCAGACCGTAATGGCGATGATGAATCCGATTCCAAAGATCCACATGAATAGACCCTCAGCAACTGGACCAATCGAACCAAGCTCGTAGCCGCCAACTGCTTCAAATTCCTCCACGTACTTCAGGTAAGAAATGATGTCTTTCTTATCCTCAGGCGTGAGGTTGGCATCACTGAAAACTGGCATGTTCTGTGGTCCCGTGACCATAGCTTCATAGATGTGCTTCTCGGTTACTCCTTGCAAACCAGGAGCAAACTTTCCTTCGGTGAGAGCACCACCTGCACCAACGGCGTTGTGACACATCGCACAGTTAATTCTGAAAAGCTCTCCACCGTGAGTTATGTCACCATCAGTTCTGAGGAATTCTTCCGCTGGAATTGCAGGGCCAGGTGCAAGAGAAGCGACATATGCGGCCATTGCGAGAATCTGTTCCTCAGTGAACTGCACTGGCTTTTTGTAAAGCTGAGGACCGGATGCCTGTCCCGGCATGCGTCCAGTTCCAACTTGGAAGTCAACTGATGCAGCACCGACTCCGATTAGGCTCGGGCCTCCAACAGCACCCTCGCCATTTGATCCATGGCAGCTAGCGCAGTTCGAAAGAAACAGTTTGCGTCCTTCTTCAACTTGGGCAGGAGAACCGAACTCTGACTGGTAGGTCTGAGTTGCAACCGCGTAACCGCCGCCAGACATCACAAGGCCGAGAAATATCACAACCCCGAGTGCCCATGGACGACGACGCATTGGTTTTTGATTCAACTGATTCTCCATTTTTTATTTCAAAACATAAACGACTAGGAAAAGACCAATCCAAACCACGTCCACGAAGTGCCAGTAGTAGGAAGTGACGATTGCGCTGGTCGCTTCTCGATGACCAAAGTTCTTCGCTGCATAGGCTCTTCCAATCACAAGTAAGAACGCGATTAGCCCACCTGTCACGTGCATTGCGTGGAATCCGGTCGTGATGTAAAAAGCTGAGCCGAATGAGTTCGAGCTAAGAGATATACCTTCGCTAATCAGCATCGCGTACTCCCAAACCTGCCCGGCGACGAAGATTGCGCCGAGGATGTAGGTGAGGAAAAACCACTCGATCATTCCCCAGTTAGCGGGAGCCCAGCTGGTCCTTCGGGCCTGCATGCGCTCCGCAGCAAAAACGCCGAACTGAGCGGTGAAGGAGCTGGAAACCAAGATCAGGGTGTTGATCAGCGCGAATGGAACGTTCAGAATTTGGGTGTCATTGGCCCACAAATCTGGGGCGCCAGCCCTGAGCGAGAAGTACATCGCAAACAATCCCGCGAAAAACATGACCTCGCTGCCCAGCCAAACAATTGTGCCAACACTTGTAGTGTTTGGCCGCTGAATGGTCATAGGGGCAGAAGTTGTGGAGGCTGACATGACTCAATTGTAACTTGCCAATGGGTCCAAAATGCCCGAATTTACGCGGATTTTAGAACTTTTTTGGACTGATTCAAAAAATTCTCTTGATTAGACTTCTGAGCATGGCTGATTTGTCCTGGTCCAAAATTTTGACCCGTCTTTTATCGGGGGAGGACCTTTCGCGTTTAGATGCGAGCTGGGCGATGCGACAGATCATGGCTGGAGAAGCAACGCCAAGTCAAATTGGTGCATTTATGTTGGCCCTGAGAGCCAAGGGTGAAACAGCTGAAGAACTTTCAGGACTTGTCGATGTAATGCTTGAAAATGCGCTGCTACTTGAAACCGGGAATGATGCGCTTGATATTGTTGGCACCGGGGGAGACCTGCTCGGAACCGTCAACATCAGCTCCATGGCATCAGTAGTTGCTGCAGCGGCCGGAGTCCCTGTGCTGAAACATGGATCGAGATCTGCTTCCGGCAAGACTGGTTCCTCTGAAATGCTTGAGGTCCTGGGAATCCGACTGGATCTCTCGCCTCAGCAGGTAAGTGAGGTCTTTAGGACAGCTGGAATTACTTTCTTCTTTGCTCCCGTTTTTCACCCAGCCATGAGGCATGTAGCGCCCATTCGCAAAGAGCTAGGGATACCAACCACCTTCAACTTCCTGGGCCCCTTGGCAAACCCCGCCCAGCCCATCGCTACCGCCCTGGGGGTAGCCAATCCTCAGATTGCCCCGCTAATGGCCCAGGAGTTGGCTCAGCGTGGCAGAACGGCCCTGGTATTTCGCTCCCTTGACGGTCTGGATGAGCTCTCCACGACTGAAACCAACCAGATTTGGCAGGTTAGTGGACACAAGATTGAAGAACACAGCCTCGATGCCCGAGATTTGGGGCTTTCGAGGGCTATGAGAGAGTGGCTTATTGGGGGAGATGCCCACCACAACGCCCAGGTTGCCCTGAAAACCCTCTCAGGAGCTGATTTTGAGCATTCTGAGGCCATTCGGGACGTAGTCGCCCTAAATGCCGCAGCTGGTCTGGCGGCCTACGAGCTTGCCAAGAATCCTGATTTAGCGAATCTGCCAATCCAGCAGCGTTTACAAAATGCACTGCAAAAAACCCAATCCACAATTAGTTCAGGTGCAGCCATGGATCAGCTAAAGAAGTGGACGGCTGCCACACAGCAGTTCTAGGCAAATCGTCGATACATGCGGGGAAGACCAGTAAAAACATAACTTGACATAATGTTTATTATCGGCTTTAGGTACCTTCTCCTAACCACGCCTTCTGTGGCGGGTTCTGAGCAATTAGACGTTGCCGTCCTTATCTGCCAGTTTGAAGAGCCTCAGTCCCAGTTGGTTTAGATATCCGATGCAGAGGGCAAAGATCAATGTTCCTTCACGAACTTGACCACCTAGAAGAAATCCAACGCTTACGACGGAAATCTCAACTAAAAGTCTTGCCTGCCAAAAAGGCCTTTTTAGTCTTTGGGCAAGTCCGATGTTCAGTCCATCTCTTGGACCTTTTCCCATGCCAACTGAGATATACATTCCGGTGGCAAAGGAGATGACAACCATTCCCAGAACAAACATTGCGACTTTGGATAGATAGTCCTGGGGAGTCTCCAGATAGGCAAGTGCCAAATCCGCAAATAGACCAATCAGAAGAGCATTGAGAATTGATGCGATTCCAGGCTTTACTCGCAGGGGTATCCACAGGAGCAGCACCAGAACACTTACACCAACTGTCGCTACCCCAAACGAGATTCCAGTTTGCCGGCTAATGCCCTGTGCTAAAACATCCCAGGGTGCAATTCCTATTTGAGCCTCGACGGTAAGAGCAACGCCAATTCCATAGATGAAAAGACCCAGGAACAATTTGGGCAGCCTGATTGCCAAATTAGACTGAAGCACTGGCTAATGCTAGCGGGGAGGCAATATGACGAAGCCTTATTTCTCCCCTGCCAAGCCCAGAATCTTCGCCCACAGAGGCCTTGCCCACCACAAAGGTATCGACGAAAACACAATCGAGGCTTTTGCAGAAGCTTTGCAATTCGGCGCTACTCACCTTGAATCAGATACCCAAGCGACCAAGGATGAGGTTGCTGTTTTGTTTCATGATGACGATCTAAGGCGTGTAGCGGGTGTCGATGCCAGAGTGTCTGAACTGACGCTTGCCGAATTACAAGAAATTTCGCTCTTAGCGGGAGGACGAATTCCAACCCTGGATCAGGCATTGCAGCACTTCCCCACTGCATTTTTTAACCTCGACATCAAAACCCGCAGGGCAATTGATCCCACTATTGAGGCAATTGAAAAACACCAGGCACATGATCGAGTTTTGGTTTCTTCATTTTCGAATCCAGTTAGAAAGTCAGCCTTGAGCAGATTCTCAAGGCCTGTGGCAACCAGCAGCTCGGTTAGCGTTGCCCTTGCCGCATGGGCCAGCAATAAGTTCCTTTTCGGACTTGGCTTCTCGAACATCGTCAGAGATGTTGATGCCCTTCAGTTACCAATCAGCAAAGGCCCGATCAGATTCGCTGAAAAAAGTCTGATTGCAAGAGCCAAAAGCCATGGTGTTGAAATTCACTTTTGGACCATAAACGATCCCCAGCAAATGTTGGATCTCTTGGAACTCGGGGCAGATGGCATTGTCACCGATCGAACTGATCTGTTCCAAGCTGAGTAGTTTCTGTGAATAGCTCCCCCTAGGGATTGGAAGAAGCCACTCCCCTGTTTGTTTTGGCAGGAGTGGAAATGACTGAATCGATGCGTGGAATGAGACTTGGATCTCTTTCAATGGAGCGCGAAGAGGGTGTTGAACTGGCGGAGCGCCGGAGCATTTATTTTCTTTGCCGCAGCGGCCATGAAACCCGTGTCACTTTTGCACTTGGTGCTGAGATTCCTAGTTCCTGGAACTGCAGAGCCTGCCACTCCCCCGCGGCCCGCCTGGTGGACGGTGAGCAAATGAGCTTGCCGCTTCTTGAAGCAGAGACCCCCAGATCCCATTACGACATGGTTTTGGAGAGAAGGTCGAGAGAAGAGCTGGAGGTTTTGCTCTCTGAAGTTCTCGCTGACATGCGAAAAAGAAGGTCTGAAGGGCGACTCACCGCTTAGGACCGAAAATCCCCCACTTCGTGCAAAGCAGGAATGCCTCCAGCACGATTGCGAGCGTCATCTTGCTTCTACCTCCTTCGCGTTCAACAAAACGAATTGGAACTTCTACAATCACAGCTCCGAGTAGCTGACTGCGGAAGGCCATTTCAACCTGAAATGCGTAGCCGTGAGCCTGCATCTTTTCAATTGGAAGTTGTTTGGCGAGCGAGGCCGAATAAATTCGATAACCCGATGTTAGATCTCTGATTTTGCTTCTAAGCATTAGTGATGCGTACTGGTTTCCAAGTCTTGAAATTAGTTGCCTCAGGAAAGACCAATTAGCAACCTCTCCTCCTGCAATCCATCTGGAGCCGATAACCAAGTCTGCAGATTCTGTTGCCAATAAGAGGTTGGCTAGATCCTC
>JBDLRV010000003.1:0-43297 GCA_039799865.1 Actinomycetota bacterium
AACCAGTTTTTTGATCTGATCTCGGATTGGTCTAACAGCCTCGACACCCTTACCGGCTGGATCATCTAGCTTCCAGTCAAGGTATTTTTTCCCCGGATAGAAGGGGCAAGCATCACCACAACCCATGGTGATGACATAGTCGGAAGCCTTGACATCCTCGTCGGTTAGCACCTTTGGTTTGGCAAGAGAGATGTCAATTCCGAGCTCACTCATTGCCTCAACGGCTGAAGGATTCACCTGATCTGCAGGCATGGTTCCCGATGATCTAACTTCTACCCGGTCCCCTGCCAAATGCTGCAAGAAGCCCTGGGCCATTTGGCTTCTACCCGCGTTATGAACACAGACGAACATCACCGATGCCAGTTTGTCAGTCATGACTTTCCTTTCTACTCAGCGCACTCACAATCAATAGCGCAACCACTAAACCAATCAGCTGGGCAAGTGAAAACCAAAGGGCCGACTCAATGCTTATGGAAGAAGGTGAGCTCGAAAAGATTCTTCCCAGAGTCACCGCGGGATTGGCAAATGAAGTCGATGAGGTGAAGAGGTGCCCCGCCAAAATCCAAAGGGCAACTGAGCCTGCCACCAACTGAGATCTTTGCTTTTCAACTAGCAGCAAGACAATTAGCACCAAACCTGCGCTTGCAACGACCTCGCCAATAAAGGTTCCAGAAGTAATTCTGGAAACTTCGCTGAGCGCGAAGTTGGAGCTGAACATGGCGTTGGCGACAAAAGCCCCGGCTACGCCGCCAAGAAGCTGGGTCACTATGTAAGCAAAAGACTCAGAAGCCCCAAACTTGCCGCGAACCAAAAGCCCCAAGCTGACGATTGGATTGAAGTGGGAGCCGGATACGGGAGCAAAGATAGTGATCGCGACAAACAAGACCGCTGCTACCGCTAGAGCAATCATGGTTAGGCCGATAGAGGCTTCGGCCGCAAGGTTAGCTGTCATGAACCCTGCGCCCAATACGGTCATGACTATCAGGCCAGTGCCCAGGAATTCAGCCAAAAGCTTGGGGAGCAAGGCGGCCTCAATTCCAGGTTGTGATTCATAGATAAGTATCTATGATTGGCTATAGATAATCATCTATGTAGAAGGTGAACAAATGGCAACGAAAATTGCCCTCGATATCAGCCAGTGTGCCCCAGCGCCAGGGATAGAGCCCATGGCAAGAGACAAGGCAACCGACATAGCCTCACTGCTCAAAGCCGTAGCTGACCCAACCCGACTTCAGATCCTGGCCCTGATTCGCCAAGGAGAAAACTCCCAGGCCTGCACCTGTGATCTGACAGGGCCACTAAATCTTTCACAGCCAACAATCTCGCACCACATGAAAAAGCTCACCGAAGTCGGGCTATTGGAAGCAGAGAGAAAAGGCACCTGGGTTTACTACCGCATCAACAAAGCGCTTTGGAATCAAATCGCTCAACTTTTTGACTAGGAGAAAAAATGAGCAAGTTCGAAATTGAAATCAGCGGAATGACCTGTGGCCACTGCGCCATGTCTATCAGCAAAGAACTATCTGCAGTGCCGGGAGTTCACGTGCTTGAGGTAAACCATCAGAGCGGCAAAGCTTTGGTGGAAGGGACCGCTGAAGAGTCACTGTTGGCGGATGCGGTTGAGAAAGCCGGCTACACCCCAGTCAAGTTTGAGAAAGTAGATGCCTAAGCAACTAGAGCTCGACATTGAGGGCATGACTTGCACGGCATGTGCGAGAAGAGTCGAAAAGGGTCTAAACAGTGTCGATGGCGTAAGTGCTTATGTCGACTTTGCAACAGAAAAAGCTCACCTAACTATCACTAAAGAAATCTCACAAGACTCACTTCGACAAGCAGTTGATGATGCGGGTTACAAAGTAGGAAACGGAAAACCAGAGCTAAGTCTGCTGATTCCAAGAATTGCTGTTGGTGCAGTGCTATCGATCCTGGCAGTTGTCTTTTCAATGATTCCAGGCATAGCTTTTGAAGGCAGCCAATATCTGGTGTGGGCTCTTGCCACGCCTGTCGTTGCCTATGTTGCATTCCCTTTTCACAGTGCCGCTCTAAAGAACCTCCGGCACCTCGACACAACAATGGACACACTGGTTTCACTCGGTGCAATCTCGGCCTACTTTTTCAGTGTCTATCTAGTTCTTGATGGCCACCCGCATCACTATTTTGAAGTGGCAGCTGTTGTTCCAACAGTGGTTCTGATTGGTCGATTTCTAGAAGTAAAGACACGGCGCAGCGCAACTGACGCAGTGAGGTCGCTCCTGAATGCCCTTCCAACCACCGCCACCGTTCTAACAGGCGACAGAAGAGAGGAAGTGGGTGCTGCAGAGCTCAAGGCTGGGGATCTGATATCAGTTGCAGCCGGCCAAGCCGTCCCAGCGGATGGCGTTCTTCATTCAGCTAGCGCATCCATCGACAACTCGACCCTAACGGGCGAAACACTGCCTGTTGAGCTCACTAGCGGCGGAGAAGTCTCGGCAGGGGCCATCGTTCTGTCTGGTGAGGCCCTGATCAGAGTTTCTAGACCCACAAAATCTTCTCGGCTTGCCCAGATAGCAGATCTAGTCAGAGAGGCAACAGCTCAAAAAACCAAGTTGGCTTCCCTGGCTGACAGCATTTCCAAGTATTTCGTTCCATCAGTAATTGTTATTTCAGTTATCACCTTTGTGATCTGGTTACTGGCAACCGGAGATGAGCTAAGAGCATTTGAGGCAGCGGTGGCAGTGTTAGTTATTGCCTGCCCGTGTGCCCTGGGAATTGCGGTGCCGATGAGCCTGGTCGTTGCCACATCGGTCGGGGCCAAGAAATCAGTTGTGATAAGAAATCCTGACTCTCTGCGAAAACTGGCAAAAATCAAGAAGGTCATATTCGACAAGACCGGCACCCTAACCGATGGAAAGCTCGTCGTCGTCAGAGTCAATCCAATTACGAGTGCCAGTCCAAGTCAGATATTGGAAATGGCAGGCGCAGTAGAAAAGGGCTCTAATCATCCGATTGCCAAAGCACTTAGCCAAAATGGAAACCTAGTAGCAGAGAACATTCTGGAAGTTCCAGGTGTAGGCCTAAGCGGAATAGTTTCAGGAAAAAGGGTCACTGTTGGAAGCTCCGGAGATGTTAGTAACCAGTCCCAGCTTTCATCGGCACTCGCTGACGCAGGGCCAAACACCCTCGTGATTGTCGCTTGGGACAACCTCGCGCAGGGTGTTATCGAACTTAGTGACTCCGTTCGAGAGGGCTCAAAAGAAACCATTGAGGAAATTGAGAAACTGAATTTGTCTTCAGCTCTTCTCTCCGGAGATAATCCCAAGAGAGTTGAAGCGATTGCCAAAGAGCTTGGAATCACAGAAGTGTTAGGTGGGGTTACACCCGAGCAGAAACTTGATTACATTCGCCAGTCATCAGTGCTGTCGGCGATGGTTGGAGACGGCATAAACGATGTCGCCGCATTGTCAGCCGCAAGTATTGGAGTTGCGATGGGCAGTGGTGCGCAAGCTGCCCAAGCGGCCAGTGACATAACAGTCTTAGATGATGATCCGAGAAAAGTTCCCTTTGCCCTTCGACTAGGAAGACGCACCTATCGAAACATCCTGCAGAACCTGGGTTGGGCATTCGGCTATAACCTGCTGCTAATCCCCGTTGCTGCTGCGGGTCTTCTAAACCCCATGCTGGCCGGCCTAGCCATGGCATTTTCAAGTGTCTCTGTAGTGCTGAACTCACTCAGACTTAAGTGGCAGGATTAGACACATAAATAAGGAGTGGCAAGTGGTATCAGCTGCCGATGAAAAAAGAGTCCTAGACCTCGTCCCAGATCAGCTTTTGATCGGGGGTGTTTGGAGGCACTCCAGCGATGGAAAGACATTTGATGTGACAGACCCCGCAACTGGCAAAGTGCTTAAGACAATCTCTGATGCCAGTTACGAGGATGGCCAAGCTGCAATGGCCGCAGCCCACGATGCACAGGAAAGTTGGTCTCGAACCGCTCCGAGAGTAAGGGCCGAGATTCTCAGGGCTGCCTTTGAAAAAGTAACCGCCATGGCCGATGACTTCGCCACTCTGATGTCAATGGAGATGGGTAAACCATTCAGTGAAGCCAAGGGAGAGGTCGCTTATGGGGCTGAGTTCCTCCGATGGTTCTCAGAAGAAGCTCCAAGAATTGATGGTCGCTACACCACAGCCCCCGATGGTAAGAATCGACTACTCGTCCTAAAGCGACCCATTGGACCTGCGCTTCTAATCACCCCCTGGAACTTTCCTCTGGCAATGGCAACTAGAAAGATTGGCCCAGCGCTGGCAGCTGGCTGCACCTCAATTCTCAAACCCGCAGCACTAACGCCGCTGACATCGCTGCTTTTTGCCAAAGTTCTGATCGAGGTTGGGGTTCCCGCTGGAGTTGTAAACGTCATTCAGACAACAAGAGTTCAGGATGTAACAGGTCCCCTTATCAAGGATTCAAGACTAAGAAAGCTCTCGTTCACCGGCTCAACACCGGTAGGCAGAAAGCTAATCGCCGATTCGGCTGAGCAGGTATTGAAGGTTTCGATGGAGCTTGGAGGTAACGCCCCATTCCTAGTGTTTGAAGACGCAGACATTGACAAGGCTGTAGAGGGCGCAATGCTTGCCAAGCTACGCAACATGGGCGAGGCCTGCACAGCTGCCAATCGCTTCCTAGTTCACGAAAGCGTTGTTGAGGAGTTCTCCACCAAGCTGACCCAAAAAATGTCTGCCCTAAAGGTGGCAAGAGGTCTTGAGGAAGGTTCAAGCATTGGTCCACTGATCGATGAGAAAAGCCGCAAAGCGGTTCACGCTCTTGTCGAGGATGCTAAGAGTAAGGGTGCTCAGGTCCTGATTGGTGGAAGCATTCCAAGTGGCGAAGGTTACTTCTATCCCCCAACTGTTCTAAAGAACGTTCCTGCTTCGAGCGAGATTCTTTCAAATGAAATCTTTGGTCCAGTTGCACCAATAGTTACATTCAAGACCGAAGATGAGGCAGTTCGCATGGCCAACGACACGGAGTATGGACTGGTCGCTTACGCCTTCACCAAAGACCTGAACCGTGGTTTGCGCCTTGCCGAAAGACTCGAAACGGGAATGTTTGGACTCAACACTGGCCTTGTCTCAAACCCTGCCGGACCGTTTGGTGGTGTCAAACAATCAGGACTCGGTAGAGAAGGATCCCACGAAGGTATCGAGGAATATCTCGAGACTGTTTATGTCGGGATTGCCGACCCTACCGCCTAGTCGGTTACGTCCCAGACAAAGCTAAGTTCTGAGCGCAAAATTTGCATATCTGCCGTTAAGAACTGCATGCTCCGTGAGCTCGCCTGAGCGACCAGCAACAAATCAAACGGATCCTTGCTAACTAGGACTGGAACTTTCTCCACGGCCGCATCAAAGTGAAGTGCATCCATACCCAGGGACTTGAGGACTTGGCTACTTATTGGAGAGCGAAAGTTCTTAATTCTGCTCTCTTTGATTTTGAGTTCAAAAAGACTAAGCGGAGAATAAAACAGATTCCCCTGATTTAGAAGCGCTCTTGTCTTCTTACCAAGCTTCTTTGAGTTGAGTGAATAGGCAATCAGAACATTGGTATCAAGAAGAAGATTTTTCACTTGCTAATTCCTCAAGCAGCTTCATGAGCTCTCGGTCACTTTCCTGCTGAATCTCTTCCCATTCATCTGGGCTAAGGGCCGGAGCTAAAAGCTCAGCGCTCAGATCTATCTCCAGTGGAGTGAACTCGCCAAGCAGCGGACGCCTAGGCCTTTCAATTGGAACTATTTGGGCAACCGGTTCACCGTTCCGCGCCAGCTGGACTGTTTCTCCATCAAGTGCCAGCTCCAGAAGTTTTGAAAGCTTGGTCTTGGCCTCGTGCATATTGAAGATGTAGGTCATGAATTGAGTCTAACTTAGCTAACCTTAGCTAGGTAATGGTGTTCAGGAAACTGTTGAAAAACTCGAATATCCTGCAACTGTGAAGAAGATTCTCCTGCTACATGGCTGGACCAACCGAAGACCAGAAGGCCACTGGATGAGGCTCACGGCTGCGTCCCTTAGAAATCAAGGTCATCAGGTTTGGTATCCCCAGTTTCCTTCGCCCGAAACTCCCGATCCGAAAGAGTGGCAAGACCTCCTCCGACAGGAGAGCAACATGATGGACGAAGTCGAAGGAGAAAAGATTTGCATCGCCCATTCACTTGGCACAACCAACTGGTTGATTGGAGCGCTAAACGATATATATCAAAAGCCATTCGACAGGGTTCTGCTGGTAGCACCTCCTGATCCTCAAATGACTTCCCAGGCAGAAGGCATCAAAGGTGAACCGCTTGATCTATCTAATCCTTCACTTGAGACACAAGCTAAGAAGTGGGCCAGAGAACTTCTGGTCATCGCTAGCGAAAATGACAAATGGCTACCCAGAGGCATTGAAATCTACAGAGACGCGCTGCAATTGCAACCATTAATCCTCTCCGGAGCAGGTCACTTTTCACTTGATGACGGTTGGGGTGAATGGCGTGGACTTCAAAAATGGATTGGCAGCGGAAATCCAGATTTGATTCTTGTCCGCTAGGAAATTTCCCTGATCTCCCCAGTCTCGGGATGCCTTGGGTTTCTCTGTCTAAAGATCAGGTGCACCCAAATCAGAAGCAAGCCTGAAACAAATCCCATGAAAAAGGTTGTCAATATCGCCATCTGCGGATTTGCCAGCAACATCAGAGTCAGAAGTGTTGGCGACAAAGCCGAGAGGATCTTGGAGGGCATCATGATGTAGCCCTGGCGCTGGCCGAATCGATCTGCTCCAAAAAAGAGCAGTGGTAGTGAGCCCCTAATAAAGGGGTTTAGGCCAACCCCGATTCCATGAAGGATTACGAAGGGCAAAAGCCCCGCCTCTCCAAAAATCCAGATGCAGATCACCCCAAGCGGATGAGCGACAATGGAAATGGCGGCAACCATGATTGGCGTTGCTCTGGGTCCCGTGGCAACTAGCAAGACTCGAGCCAATACCTGAAAGGGCCCCAGGAGAACAGATGCCAAGAGTGCTAGTTCAACCGATGCCCCAAGCTCCCCCAACATAAATGGCAGGGTTGTATTCACAGAAGAGACGATGAAGCCCTCGAGCGCAAACATAAGTGCGAAGACAACCAGCAGGGGGTCAAACCGAAAGCGTCTTTTGATCATCTTCCTGATTGGGCCAGTCATGTCTGGTATTTCTTTTCGCTCTGCCTGGGGAATCGTCAAGTGCAAAGGCAGGGCAATCACCAGATGGGCTATCGCCCAAAACCAAATAGCCTCTCGCCAGCCAAACTGATTGAACAGGAAGGTAGTGAGCGGCCAGGAGATAGTGGAGGAAAATCCTGCAAACACCGTGATGCCTGCAATCACTGAATTTGACTTACTTCCAAAGAAGTTCACAGCCGTGGCAAAGGCAGCATCGTAATTACCCATAGAGCCGCCAATTCCAATGAGGAACCAGGCGATAAACAGCTGAACCGGTTCGGTGGCGGTGGCTAGAAGTGCCAGGCCTATGAAGAAGGCGATTGACCCATATGGCAAGACCTTTCTGCCGCCCAGTCGGTCAATGAACTTTCCGATTCTTGGACCAATTAGTCCCGATACCAATAGGCAGAGAGTGAAAGCCCAGAAGAAAAGCTCAGTGGTAACACCCAGGGAGGCAGATATAGGTACGGCCAGTACGGCTGGGATATAGAAACCGGATCCCCAGCTAATGATTTGGGTTATGCCCAGTCTGATTGTGAGACGGGTGGTTGGCTTCAACTATCACCTCTCAGACTGGATAAAGTCTAGTTCCCTGCATTAACCTCTTATATGTGCGCACTCCCCAAAGCTTCCTCAATGGCATCAAACATCCTGAGGGCTTCCATGGAAATGGCAAAACCAGAAACTTCTTCGAAGGCTGGTATTTCAAGATTGTCTCGGAAGATCAAAAACAAAAGTGGGCAATCATCCCAGGTATCTTTCGAGGCCTGGGTGGATCAAGTAGAGACGAAGCCTTCGTTCAGGTCCTGGATGGCTCAACCGGAAGAAGCTGGTATCACGTTTATCCGGTTGATGAGTTTTCAGCCAGTGAGAGAGCTCTTGATGTAAGGGTTGGCGACAATCACTTCAGCTCAGCTGGGGCAACCCTCAACCTTCCTCAGCTCAAAGGAAGACTGGAGATAACAAGTGAATTCAAACCCTGGCCGGTAACCCTGGCAAGCCCAGGAATCATGGGTTGGTATGGACTGGTTCCCTTCATGGAGTGCTTCCACGGAATCGTTTCTTTCTCCCACTCACTTGCAGGAAGCCTGGAGGTTGAAGGAAAGAACGAAAGCTTCGAGGGCGGCAAGGGCTACATCGAAAAAGACTGGGGAAGAAACTTCCCATCAGGATATATCTGGCTTCACAGCAATCACCTGCAGGGCTCTCCTGATGCATCGCTGATTGCATCTGCCGCAATCATCCCCTGGCTCGGCAAGCCCTTCCGCGGATTCATCCTTGGCCTGCATCACTCAGGACAGCTTCACTCCTGGACCACCTACAACAAATCCAAAGAAGAGTGGCTCAAGATCGATGACACACATATCAACTGGAAAGTAAGCGGGCCTTCGGGAGAGTTAGAGCTCAAGGCAGAGCGAAAGCGAGGAGGCCTACTTCACGCCCCCTTACGAGAAGCCATGCACCAAAGGGTTGAGGAAACTCTAGATGGCGTAGTCGAAGTCAAACACACAAAAGACGGCAAGACCCTGCTGCATTCAACCGCCACCACCTCCGGAATGGAAGTCTTTGGTGACATCGAAAGACTGCTGAGAATCTAATTGAATAAGACCGCACTCATAACCGGTGGCAGCTCCGGCCTGGGACTGGCGAGCGCCGAGGCACTAGCCAAAGAAGGCTTCGACTTAATCCTTGTGGCAAGAGGCGAGCAAAGACTAAGAACAGAAACAGCAAGACTGCGAAACGAGTTTCCCCAGATTTCAATCAAGGACTTTGTTCTCGATATCTCAAACCAAGGCGCTGTTCGAGAGTTTGCCAAAAACATAACTTCGCCTCTAGATGTCCTGATGAATAACGCTGGGTTGATGGGTCCTGACTATGCGCTATCGCCAGAGGGCATCGAATCGCAGATGGCAACAAATCACATTGGCCACTTTCTTTTGACATCTCTTCTCTGGTCAAACCTGGAAGAAACCAAAGGACGAGTGGTTTCCATAAGCTCCGTGGTTCACCGAAGATCTAAAATGCAGGCTGAAAGCAAAGAAGAGATTCAGGGAAAGACTGAGAGCTATAACCGCTGGGGACGCTATGCCGACAGCAAGCTTGCCTGCCTACTCTTCGCCAGAGAGTTAGATATAAGAGCTAAGCAACTTGGCTCCAAAGTGTTATCTATTGCCGCTCACCCGGGCTGGGCACTAACCGGACTGCAGGCCAACTACCCAAACACCTTTGACTTTCTTGCCCAAAAAGCAGCCGTTGGTGCTCGCTCGCAGATTCGCGCTGCTCTCGACTCCGCTCTCAGAGGCGGCGAGTTTATCGGTCCAAGGTTTGAAGCCTGGGGTGAACCGAAACTGATTGCGGGAAGCAAGCACTCGAAGGATCTGGAGCTTGCCCAGAGACTATGGAAATACAGCGAAGAATTGACCTCGAGTAAGTTTCTGGGCTGAGGGTAGGCTTTACATATATAGGAGTATCGCCTTGCAGCCAGAAGACATCGTCGGTTCCAAAATCACGAACCAAAGCCTCAGTCGCTGGCTTCACTCTCTTCCTGGAGTAGACAAGGTCGGACTCGAGCAGCGTGCCGCTTCCCTAGCGACCCGATCAATCAAAACCGACTCAAAGGCCTGGGGATTGGATATGGCCATCAAGATGATGGACCTAACGACCCTCGAGGGCATGGACACCCCGGAGCGAGTTAGATCACTTTGCCTAAAGGCAATGACCCCCGATCCGGAAGACCTCGACTGCCCCAGACCTGCAGCCATCTGCGTCTATGGAGACATGGTCAAATACGCCAAGGCAGCACTGGGCAAAAGCGGTATTTATGTCGCTGCGGTAGCAACCGCATTCCCATCCGGCAGAGCAAGTCTGAAAGTCAAACTGCTCGATACCAAAGAAGCGGTAGCTGCCGGTGCAGATGAGATTGACATGGTGATTGATCGCGGAGCTTTTCTTGCAGGAAACTACCTCGAGGTTTTTAGGCAAATTCAGCAGGTGAAGCTTGCCTGCCAAAGGCCCACGGGAAAGCCCGCTCACCTGAAGGTGATATTGGAAACCGGCGAGCTGCAAACCTATGACAACATCCGCAGAGCCAGCTACCTTGCCATGCTTGCCGGCGCTGACTTCATTAAGACTTCAACTGGAAAAGTCACAGTGAATGCAACCTTGCCAATCACTCTGCTAATGCTGCAGGCAGTTAGAGATTGGTATGAAGAAACTGGTGTGAGGATTGGTGTGAAACCAGCAGGTGGAATCAGATCTTCCAAGGATGCACTTCGCTACCTGGTGGTTGTCAAAGAAACCGCTGGAGATGAGTGGCTAAACCCAGACCTATTTAGATTTGGTGCATCGAGCCTGCTGAATGATGTTTTGATGCAAAGACAAAAACTGAGAAGTGGAAACTACTCAGGCAGCGACTACGTGAGCGTGGACTAGGAGAAAAATGTTCGAGTATTCACCAGCACCTGAGAGTAAATCCATCGTCAAGTTCCAAGACTCTTACGGCCACTACATTGCTGGCAAGTTCGTAAAGTCCTCCAAGAAATACGAAACCATCAATCCAGCAACTGAAGAAACCCTTGCGCTCATCGGTCATGGCGGTGCCAAGGAAATAGATCTCGCGGTCAAGGCTGCAAGAAACGCCTATGAGAAAACCTGGAGCAAACTAACCGGAGCTCAGAGGGGCAAATACCTCTACCGCATCGCTCGCATCATTCAAGAAAGAGCCAGAGAGTTAGCCGTTGCTGAAACACTAAACAACGGAAAACCAATCAAGGAAACTCGAGACTTCGACATTCCAACGGTGGCAGCCTGGTTCTTCTACTACGCCGGATGGGCAGACAAGCTTGACTATGCAGGCCTTGGTCCAAACCCAAAGGCCCACGGAGTTGCTGCCCAAATCATCCCCTGGAACTTCCCGCTGATGATGCTGGCCTGGAAAATAGCCCCTGCACTAGCAGCCGGAAACACCGTTGTTCTAAAGCCTGCCGAATCAACTCCACTAACCGCACTGATGTTTGCAGAGATTTGCGAACAGGCGGAGCTGCCAGCGGGAGTGGTGAACATCGTCACAGGTTTTGGCGACACCGGAAGCGCACTTGTAAATCACTCGGGTATCGACAAGGTTGCCTTCACCGGCTCCACCGAGGTGGGAAGAATCATCGCCAAGCAGATTGCCGGAAGCAAAAAGAAGGCAACTTTAGAGCTTGGCGGCAAAGCAGCCAACATAGTGTTTGACGATGCACCTATTGATCAAGCAATCGAAGGTGTTGTAAATGGCATCTTCTTCAACCAGGGACACGTCTGCTGCGCAGGATCAAGACTGCTTCTGCAGGAGTCAATTCAGGATGAATTCCTGAAAAAGCTAAAGCGCAGAATGGAAACGCTTCGCGTTGGAGATCCGATGGATAAGAACACTGATGTCGGTGCCATCAATTCGGAGGCGCAGCTCAAGAAGATAGACAAGCTGGTGAAGCAGGGTGTGAAGGAAGGTGGAACCGCCTGGTCACCGCAGTGCAAGCTTCCAAGAAATGGTTTCTGGTATGTGCCAACCATCATCACTGGGGTCTCCCCCGCTAACACTGTTGCCAGGGAAGAAATCTTCGGTCCGGTGTTATCGGTAATGACTTTCCGAACTCCAGCTGAAGCAGTAACCAAGGCGAACAACACCCCCTACGGACTTAGCGCCGGAATCTGGACAGAGAAGGGCTCAAGAATTCTCAAGCTGGCTGATCAGCTAAACGCAGGTGTGGTCTGGGCCAACTCCTTCAATCAGTTTGATCCAACCAGTCCATTTGGTGGCTTCAAAGAGTCAGGTTATGGAAGAGAAGGTGGTCGTCACGGCCTCCTTGCTTACCTGAAGGGAGGTGCCAAGTGAGACTGGATGTGAAGAAGACCTACAAGCTCTTCATTGGTGGCAAGTTCCCAAGAAGTGAGTCAGGCAGAACCTATGAACTAACCGACTCCAAGGGCAACCACATAGCGAATGTTGCCAAGGCCTCCCGCAAAGATGTTCGCGATGCAGTGGTGGCTGCAAGAAGCGCGCTTGCCGGCTGGGAAGGTGCAACCGCCTATAACCGTGGCCAGATTCTCTACAGAATTGCGGAAATGCTCGAGGGCCGAAAAGATCAGTTCATTCAGGAGCTCAGGCTTCAAACCGGTAAGTCACTGGCAACAGCTACCAAGGAAGTTGAAAATGCCATTGACTCCTGGGTCTGGCATGCCGGATGGTCAGACAAGATCGATTCTGTTGCAGGCAGCATGAACCCAGTAGCTGGCCCCTTCTTCAACATCTCGACGAACCAACCAACTGGCGTTGTGGCTGCCTTTGCCCCGCAGGAAAGCGGGTTGGTGGGGCTGGTGAACACCATCGCTCCAGCAATCGTCTCGGGTAACACTGTCCTTGTGGTGGTAAGTGAAAAACTCCCACTCAGTGCAATTACTCTGGCGGAGGTTCTGGAAACTTCCGACCTTCCCGGAGGAGTAGTAAACATTCTCACTGGAAGTGCCAAAGAACTTGGCAGCTGGCTCGCCTCTCACCTGGATGTCAATGCCATTGATTTAGAAGGTAGCGACAGCCCCGCTGAGCTTGAACTCTTATCCGCTGAAAATCTAAAGCGAGTGATTAGACCCGGTGTTTATCCAAGACAAGGTTCAAGTGGTTCTTTGCAACACATTCTTGACCTAATGGAAGTCAAAACTGTTTGGCACCCCAAGGGTCACTAGGGCTGCCCACCTGGTTTCATAACTGACAGAGCCGCAAAGCTATTTGCTGCCTTTAGTGAAGAGGCAACGTCTTCTCCAGCCAAGCGCATAGCTAAGTACTTAGCAGCAAAAGCATCTCCAGCTCCGGTTGTGTCGACAACGCCTACGCTCTCCGCGCTCACACTGCCAACGCCTAATACCTCAGCACCTAGTTCGCCCTTTGTGACAATTACCTCTGGAAAAGCTTCCGCTAGATTCGCCGCGCTAGAAAGCTGCAGATACTCATCGTGGTTCGGAAAGATCATGTCCGCTCCGGTGATAGCGGATAGAAAATTACTGACTCCAAACTGCTCAATAAATGATGTGCTTCCTGGGTCAATCGCAACAAGAGCGCCTGCCCTACCGGCCGAGTCAATTAGCGATTGGGTCTTCTCCACCCCCAGTGTCACAACCGAATAGCCAGAAATATAAAGGACATCGAAACCCGAGAGGTTCAATGAATTGGTATCAAGGTTTTGGTTAGCACCACGGTCAGTAAAAAAGGTTCTACTGTTTCCCTCAACTAAAACCACGATTCGACCAGTTTCAAGCTGATCGTCGCTTTGCAGATTTGGCGCTACGCCAACCGAGTTGAAGTAGGTTGCAAGCCTCGTGAGATCCGCTTTGCCAACCCGTGCAGTCAGTTCCGTTGAGACTCCAAGTGAGGCAAGCCAAACTGCGAAGTTGGCTCCCGATCCACCTGGTGTAGCGGAAATCGAAGAGGTGTTATCGGTATTGGATGAGCGATTTGCACCAGCAATGACGATGATGTCCTCGATCACATCGCCAATCACCATGACTTTCTTCAAGTCAGAGCCTTTGCAATTTCAGCCGCTAAGCGAACGTTGTTCTTAGCCAGCTCTAGGTTTACCTCCAAGGATTTTCCGCCTGAAGCCTCAACTATGTATTGCAGAAGGAAAGGTGTTACGTCCTTACCCCTGACGCCTGCTTCCTCGGCAGCCTTGAGGGCTTTGGCAAGAACTTCGTCATGGGTTTTCTTATCCCAAGCCTTTTCTTTCGGCACCGGATTTGCAACTACCAGAGCCGAATTCGAGTGGGCAGATCTTTGAGCCTTGAAGATTTCTGCAATTTCACTAACGTGATCAACCTGCCAGTCAAGATTGAACTCAGAGGTTGGAAGCCAGAAGCTCGGGAAGACTTTAGTTTTGTAACCAACGACTGTGATGCTCAGGGTCTCAAGTCTTTCAAGGGTTGCAGAAATATCTAAAACACTTTTGACTCCGGCACTGACTACAACTATTGGTGTGTTAGCAAGAGTTGATATGTCAGCCGATTCATCAAAGGTTTCATTTGCTCCTCGGTGGACACCGCCAAGCCCACCGGTGGCAAAAACTTTCACCCCAGCTATTGCAGCAAGGTGAGCGGTCGCTGCAACTGTTGTGGCTCCGCTAAGTTTCTTAGCCTGCAGAATTGCCAAATCTCTAACGGATGCTTTGGGAATATCTTGATTGGAGATCAGTTCAATCTGATCCTTGGTTAGACCAACAGTTGGCTGACCATTGATGACCGCAACGGTTGCGGGAACAACTCCCGCTGATCGCAGGATTGCCTCAAACTCTTTAGCTGCCTCAAGGTTTCTTGGTCTTGGAAGTCCATGAGAAATGATTGTTGATTCAAGAGCGGCAACTGGTTTATTGGACTGAATGGCCTCGTAGACTTCTGGATGAACTACAACACCGCTTTGCATTCCCAAACTATACCGCCAGCCATTCGCCCACTTAGGTATGGGCTGTCCGCAGGATGGGAACTAATAGGCCATGATTAACAGGTGAGGAAAAATCATGGCTAGAAGACCCTGGCTTCTAACCCAAGCTGGCCAAAAGCTCCTTCTGCTTCTGGTCTTTGCAGTGTCGCTGCTGGCTATCACCCCCGCGATCAACCAAGTGTCAGAAGACAATCAAAGGCAGGTGAGTCAGCTCGATCCTGAGGATGTCACCTACTGCGAGCTCAGCGCCTGCGGAGCAATTGAAAAACTCGCCGGTCTTCAGGTCACAGAAGATATAGAAGTATCCGAAGCTTCCTACGGAACCCAGATAAGAATTCGACTAATCAATACCGGCAGGCTCACTGGCGTAAGAGAAGTGTGGGCCCAGATCAGAACCGAGGAGGGCAAGCTGGTTGAGGCCATCCGAGCCAGACTTGAACTGAACGATCAGGGGCCGCAACACGTTCAGTTTCAATTTTCGGGAAATCCCTCAGAACTGGCCAATTTGCGGGTCTTTCTGGGCTTCTAGCGTTACCAAACCGTTACCTTTATCAGGATTTTCACAGAATAGGCGTAGGTTGTTAACGGATGTAGGTCGAGCAATGGAGCCAGAGGACCTCTTTATGCTCCGTTCGGCTTACGCCTAATTAGGCCGAAAGGAAAAATAATACAAATGAGTGAAGCCGGTTATTCCATAGTCTTCAACATGCTCTCGCTTGGAATTGCGAGCATGTTGTTCACTACAACCTTCCTCCTGGTAGCACGCGAGCGAGTTCTACCTCGCTACCGCATGGCAGTCATGGTTTCCGCGACTGTAACCGCGATTGCTGCTTACCACTACTTCAGAATGTTTGACAGCTTTGTGCACGCATTCGGACCTGGCGCAATTGAAGGAGCAACATACAACGTTGGTTACCGCTACGTTGACTGGTTCCTAACTGTGCCACTGCTACTGGTTGAGACCGTTGCAGTTCTATCGCTTGCTCGTGCAGCACAGCGTTCCCTGTTGATGAGACTGGTTCCTGCAGCCGCTCTTATGATCGCACTTGGTTACCCAGGTGACGCTCAGATTGACCTATGGGGAGTAACTCCTCCAGTATGGGGTCTGCTATCAACCATCCCATTCCTCTACATCCTCTACGTTCTGTTCATCGAGCTTGGCAAGTCCCTCGAGCGTCAGAGCGCAGCTGTTGTAAGAAGAATCAAGGAACTACGCCTGTTGCTTCTTGCAACCTGGGGTGTATACCCAATTGCTTTCATTGCGAACATGAACGCAACCGGCTTCGACGAGGCTGGCTTCGTGCTGCGTGAGACTGGCTACACCATTGCCGACATCCTGGCAAAGTGTTTGTTCGGTCTGGTTATCTTCTCAATCGCTCGTCTCAAGAGTGCCGAGGATGACGCAGAGTTTGCAAAGACTGAGTTCAAGGACTAAGTAGTCCTCAACATAAGACCCCGGAGAAATCCGGGGTTTTATGTTTTTAACCATTTACTAGTAACCTCATCACGTGGCCAATTTCACTGAGAGCGACTGGAAAGAGTTCGTCGCTTCTAGGCGCACCACCAGAGACTTTCTAAACAAAGAAGTTCCGGATTCGCTGATTGATGAGCTACTGACCGACGCCATGACCGCCCCTTCCTGGTCTAACACACGCCCCTACCTGGTAGGTATTGCGAAGGGCGAGAAGAGAGACCGCATCAGCAAGGAGCTGCTCAGTCGCTGGGATGCAGCGGGACGAGCCCTCAAGGGAGGGCTTGCGGGAAAGGTGAAGCTGCTTTTCACACGCTATGGACTTCCCACAAGTGACTACAAGGTCTTTCGTACTTACCCCAAAGACCTGGTGCCAAGACAGCAAAAGGTTGGGGCAGAGCTATATGGACTGCTTGGTATCAAGCGCGATGACCAGGTAGCGCGCCAAGCGCAATGGGCAAGAAACTACGAGTTCTTTGGGGCCCCAGTTGAGCTATTCATCTTTACCCACTCTGGACTTGGTGAATACTCGGTTTCAGATGCCGGTTTATTCATGCAGAACCTAATGCTTGGCGCTCACGCCAGAGGACTTGGCACGTGTGCCCAGGGCGCTGTTGCTCTTTGGGCGGATCCGATTCGCAAAGAATTCAAAATCCCAAAGGGTTACAAACTTCTTTGCGGAATTGCTGTCGGTTATTCGTCAGATGACAAAGTCAACGGGTTTAGAGCAGAAAGACTTCCGATCGAGGAGATCAAGCTCAAGGATGCTTAGTTTTGCCAATCCCGAGTTTATTGCCAATCCCTATCCGCAGCTAGCAGAGCTAAGAAAGCTAGGAAAACCAGTTTGGAATGAAGAAACTGGAATGTTTCTTGCTGCTCGATACAAAGATGCAAACGCGGTTCTAAGAAATCGCTCCCTCGGCAGAATCTTCTCTCCAAGAACGCCAGAGACTGAATGGGAAACATTCAATTATCTTCACGCCGATTCCATCCTTGACTCGGAGCCGCCCAAACACACGAGGCTTCGCTCACTCGTGATGAAAGCCTTCAACCCAAAGCGCATTGAAGAGCTTCGACCAAACATAGAGAGAATCACAAACCAGCTACTTCATAGAATCGAAGGCAAAGTGCAGTCCTATGGGACATTCGATCTGATTGCTGACTACGCTGAGCCACTACCAGTAATGGTCATCGCAGAACTTCTTGGTTTTCCTGAAGCAGACGAGCACCTACTGAGGCCCTGGTCTCAGGCCATCGTAAAGATGTATGAGCCTTCGCCAACAGAAGAGCAGAAGGCCGATGCTAGGAAAGCCAGCAATGAGTTTGCAGCTTATGTTCATTCGCTGATGGTTGAAAGACAGAAGAACCCTGGGGTAGATCTAATCTCAGAGCTAGCAATTGTTGAAGAGCAGGGTGAGAAACTTTCTGCGCATGAACTGATTGCGACATGTGTATTGCTGCTCAACGCTGGCCATGAAGCAAGCGTCAATGGTTTTGGAAATGGTTTGGTGGCTGCGCTTGGCAATGAGGAGCAGTGGGGAAAGCTCACAAGCAACATCGATGGGATGACTGAGACAGCCGTCGATGAGTTTCTGCGCTTTGATGCTCCCCTGCACCTCTTCGAGAGAACCGCAACTGAAGAAGTTGAAATCGGTGGGGTCGCTATCAAGCCGGGTCAGAAGATTGCAGCGCTCCTCGGTAGTGCGAACAGGGACGAGGAAATCTTTGAAAGAGCCGATCAGCTAGACCTCTCCAGATCACCAAATCCTCACATTGGCTTCGGCGCTGGCATCCACTTCTGCATCGGAGCACCTCTCGCTAGACAAGAGATGCAGATTTCACTCCCTGCACTGCTGCACCGATTCCCTAGGCTCGAGCTTGCTGACAAGCCAATTAGAAGGCCGACTTTTGTCCTCAGAGGCTACGAAAAAGTGATGGTGAGGGCTTAGCCCTTAGTCGAACCAAGAGTCAGACCGGAAACGAACTGTTTTCGCATCACGAAAAAGACAATCAGCGTAGGTATCACCGCAATCATGGCTCCGGCCGCCAAGAGGTTGTAGTCGGTCGTGAATTCACCCTGCAGGCGCCCGAGAGCCGAGGTTATTGGCCGCTTTTTATCCGTAGACATAAGAACAAGCGCCCAGAAGAAGTCGTTATAGATCCAGGTGGTCATCAGAACGGCAAGAGATGCCAGAGGTGGCCTCAGTAGTGGCAGCATCACACGGAAGTAGTGCGTGAAAACATTTGCCCCATCAACCATGGCCGACTCTGAAATTTCTTTAGGAATTGTCTTCATGTAGGAAGAGAGCACAAATGTTGCAAATCCCATCTGGAACGCAACGTGAATCAGAACCACTCCCCAGTGGTTGTCATAGAGGAATCTTCTATCCCCCACCAAATCACCAAGGGCCAGATACATCTTGAATACCGGAATGAAGACCAGCTGCGGAGGCAGTAGGTTTCCGGCGGTAAACAAAAGCAGCATCGCGACATTGAACTTGAAGGAATACCTTGTAACCACAAAAGCAATTAGCGAGCCAAACAGCAGCGTCAGAAAGACTGCTGGAATGGTAATCAGAGCGGAATTCAAGAAGTAGGTGGGCAACTCCATTCGGCTGATTGCCTCTTCGTAATTGAATAGACCCAATTCCTCAGGAGCTGACAGAACACCATTTTTCATAATCTCTGTGTATGGGCGGAATGAAGACCACAGCGTCCAGAGAATCGGGAAAATCCAGATGATTGCAAAAATTCCAATAAAGATGGAAATCAGTCGGTCTTTTACATCCTGCGCGTAAAGCTTCCTCTTTCGCTTTTTCTCTGCCGAAATCGTCACTTGACATCCTCCTTGAACTGCTGCTGGAGGTAGGCAATGATCGGAACGATTGAGAGCAAGAAGAGAATCACCGCGTAGGCTGCCCCCTTCATGGAAGCTCCTTCACCGGCGATGCTTTCGAAGACCAAGACACCAAGAATTGGTAACCCTCCACGGCCGCCATAGATGATGTAGACCATGTCAAAGGCCCTGAGGGATTCGATGATGGTAATCACGAGCACGATGATGTTTACGGGGCGCATGGCTGGGAAAATCACTTTGCGGAATGTCTGCCACTCGGTAGCGCCATCGATAGTGGCAGCTTCCCGAAGAGATGCGTCTATCGCTTTTAGTCCTGCTAAGTAAAGAAGCATTATGTAGCCGATGTGACGCCAGGACGCCATAACCATGATGACCCAGACGTTGTACTGATCATCTCCAAAGAATGAAATTGCCTGGGCCGTGGGAAGTCCCAGTAGCCCATTCACAAACCCATCGGGTCTAAGTAAAAAGTTCCAGATAATGCCTGTAACGGCCAATGACAGAACGACAGGTAAATAGAAGGCCGACTGGTAGAACTTGTGTCCTCTAATCTCGCGATCTATTTGATACGCAAGCAATACTCCCAGAGGCGTTGCGATAAAGAAGAACCAAAGTAGCCAGATCGTATTGACCCGAAGGGCGTCATAGAAAATTGGGGTATTGAAGAAGATGTTCTCGTAATTTGCAAGTCCCGCCCACTGAATATCCTCAAGGCGAATACCGGTCCAGTAGGTGAAGGATAAATACATCGTGGCAATCGCTGGAAACCAAACGAGTGCGATGTGAAGAAAAGTCGGGATTCCAATAAAGAATCCGAGTGTGACTTTGTCAGATTTTGAAAAGAAACGACGGCGCCGAGGTTTACTCAGCGCCGTCGTCTCAGTTGTCATGCCTTTTAGCTTAAGCCAGTGGAGGCAGTGCGTCCCACTGTGACTGTAGAGACTCCAGCATCGCGTTGGTGCTGGATGGGTCTCTGAACCAACCCTGGAATGCGGGGCCAACGATTGGACCAGCGAAGTCTGGGCGAGTGTCACGGTCGAGGAACTGAGTGATGTACTTAGCCTCGTTCATAACTGCCAGCTGCTGAGTCTGGAATGCGTCGTAGGTTGAGGTGTCCTGTCCCTTGTTAGCAGAGGTCATTGGAACACCGGTGTCTAGCATTGCCTGAACACCTTCCATGTCACCTGCGAACTTGATTAGGTCCTTACCACCTGCATTGTTTCCACCGTTAGCTGCAACACAGAAACCATCGATTGGAGCATCGATTGTGTCGCGAGCGTTGTCTGGGTTGATTTCTGGGAATGGAATTACCCAGAGGTCGTCGTAGTCTTCGTCGCTTACCGACTTGAAGTCTGCACCGAACCATGATCCCATCATGAAGAATCCACCCTGGCGTGACAAAAGCATGTCACGTCCGCCATCCCACTCAAGGTCAAGCACGTTGGTGTTCATGTATGGAAGCAGCATCTCCCAGTGACGGAATACTTCCTTGACGCGGTCGTCAGTCCACTTCTCACGACCTGCAAGTAGGTCGACGTGGAACTGGTAGCTGTTAATACGTGCGTTAAGAATGTCAAAGACACCCATCGCTTCCCAGCCACCCTTGTTGGTGCCGATGAAACCAATCAGGCCCTTTGCCTTGAGCTCTTCTAGAGCTCCCATGAAGTCATCCCAGTTGTAAACGTCATCTGGGTTCAGACCAACCTCGGCCATCATTGACTTACGGAAGTGAAGACCCCATGGGTACCAGCTCTGAGGTACGAAGTACTGCTTTCCATCTAGACCGGTGGAAGCAATCTTGTAGCTCTCGTTGTACTGGTCACCGATCTCATTCCAGACATCGGAAACGTCAACCAGAAGACCCTGTGCAGCAAAGAACTGCATACGGAAACCGGCCATCCACTGGAAGCAGTCGTCTGGGGTTCCCTGCAGGTACTGGGACAAGTTGTTCTGGAAAGCGTTGGATTCGGTTGCGTTGTAGGTGACTTCATTTCCAGTCTTGGCAGTGTAGGCAGCGATCAGCGCCTGTAGCTGCTTGGTTGGGTTTTCGTCAACGGTACGTGCACCGAAGGAAACTGGGCCGGTAGCGGCGTCTGTGGCACATCCGGCCAGCATTGTCGCACCTGCGATACCGAGACCACCAGCTGCAGCACCCTTAAGAACGAGGCGACGGTCAACTTGGTGGTTCGCGATTTTGTTCAGCATTGAACCTCCTGTTTTTGGACTCTTGGTATCAATCTATCCCCGCAATCTCGGGGAACTTGGCTCATTTCATAACAAAATAATCACAAACGAACAATTCTGAACATTTGAGGACAAGTCAGAACATTTTTTCCAGCATAGACTCCTCCCATGCCCAGTAAACACGCGGATGTGGTGATAGTCGGAGGTGGCCATAACGGCCTGGTTGCCGCCGCCTACCTAGCCAAGGCTGGACAGTCTGTGGTGGTTCTAGAAAGGCTCGACTACTTTGGCGGGGCAGCCACCTCAGCCAAGGCATTTGAAGGGGTTGAAGCCAATCTTTCTCGCTACTCCTACCTGGTCAGTCTTCTACCAAAGCAAATAATCGAAGATCTAGGACTAGAAGTAGAGCTTGCTCCTCGACGCTACTCCTCCTACACCCCAAACCCCCACGGGTCCGGGGGTCTTCTGATCGACAGAAACGATTCACAAAGAAGCAGGGACAGCTTTGCCTCTGTAGACAGCCCTGACTTTGACACTTGGCAAAGTTTTTACTCACGAACAGTCAGTGTCGCCGAGAAATTATTTCCGACGGTTACGAAGCCTTTACCGAGGCGATCTGAGGTCCTGGAGCAACTTGGTGCAAACAGGGAGTTCATCACTACCCCAATTGGACAGATTATCGAGCAGAGTTTTCAATCTGATCTGGTCCGCGGAGTTGTCATGACCGATGCTCTAATCGGAACATTCGCCCCCAACCTTGATACCTCTATGCAAGCGAGCAAGTGTTTTCTTTATCACGTGATTGGTGGAGAAACCGGCGATTGGAATATTCCGGTAGGTGGCATGGGAGCAATTACCAAATCAATGCGCCAAGCAGCAGAGCGATACGGAGCTGAACTAGTTTCCAACGCAGAGGTGACCAAGATATCCGAAGATGGAGAAGTCACTTACCTACACCAAAATCAAGAAAACAAAATCACTTCTGACTTTGTCTTAGCCAACATATCCAGATTTGAGCTCGAAAGACTTCTGGGAAATGCCATAACTAAACCGCAGGGAGCACAGGTCAAGGTGAACATGCTGCTCAAACGGCTTCCCAAGCTGAAAGAGAATGTTTCACCGGATGCCGCCTTCGGTGGCACCTTTCACATCAATGAAAACTTCTCCCAGCTTGAGAGAGCATTTGAACAAGCCTCAAAAGGTGAGATTCCCGACCCGCTGCCGTGTGAGATCTATTGCCACTCACTCACCGACTCGAGCATTCTCTCGGAGGAGCTAGGCCAGGAAGGGGTTCAGACACTAACTGTTTTTGCCCTGCATGTTCCCCACTCTCTAAACAGCGGTGTAGATAACGATGACCTGCGAAGGAAACTAGAGGATGCAGTTATTGCTTCTCTCAATTCTGTTCTGGCCGAAGATATCAGGGAACTGCTCTACTTGGACAGCAAGGGAAACCCCTGCATTGAGACCAAAACCACGCAGGATCTTGAGCAGGCGCTGAGATTGCCAGGAGGAAACATATTCCACGAACCGCTCAGCTGGCCCTTCGCCGAAGACCAGGAAATTCTTGATACTCCCGCCAAAAGGTGGGGAGTTGACACAGGCCGAGCAAAGATCTACTTCTGCGGATCGAGCGCAAGAAGAGGTGGCGCTGTCAGTGGGATAGCAGGCCATAACGCTGCTATGGCAGTTTTAGAAAGCTAAACGGTAACTTCCGTTAGAAGTTCTCTCACCATCGGGACAACCTTGGTTGCGTAAAGCTCAATGCTCTTCATCTGCTTGCTGTGTGGCATGGGTCCGTTGGCATATTTGAAATCAAAGCGCGATGCACCCAGCGAGGAAATTGCATAAGCAATCTTTCTGGCAACGGTCTCGGGTGATCCGACATACAAAGAACCACCATTGACCTCAGAGATGTAGTGCATCTTGGACATTGGGCCCCAGCCGCGCTCTCGACCTATTCGACCAAAGGCGCTCTCGTAGTGTGGCCACTGCTCTTCGATGGCCTGCTCGTCAGTGTCAGAAATATGACCCGGTGAGTGAATTGAGATTGGAAGCTGCGGCTTTCCAAATTTATCTAATGACTCTCTATACAGATTTGCATAGGGAGCAAACCGAGCAGGGTCTCCCCCAATAATTGCAAGGGCCATTGGTATTCCGAGTCGAGCTGCCCGTAGAACAGATTCAGGTGATCCACCAACACCAACCCGAAGCGGAATTCTTCCTCTTTCAGTCTTTGGATAAACCTCTTGATTTGCTAGTGACGCACGCGTGTTACCACTCCAGGTGACAGCATTTTCTTCTAACAGCTTCACCAGTAGTTCAAGCTTCTCTTCGAATAGCACGTGATAGTCATTTAGGTCATAACCAAAAAGTGGAAATGACTCAATGAATGATCCTCGACCAGCAGTTATCTCTGCTCGCCCGTTGGAAAGAGCGTCAATGGTTGCAAATCTCTGGTAGACGCGCACTGGATCTTCTGAAGACAGCACAGTCACTCCGCTACCCAAGCGGATGTTTTTAGTAACGGTTGCGATACCGGCTAGGACTGTATCCGGAGCACTCACCGCGTAATCATCACGGTGATGCTCGCCAATGTTGAAACCTGCAAGTCCTAGATCATCTGCCAGCTTCGCCTGAGCAACAACATCCCTAATTACTTCGCCAGCATGCTTTGGAGCACCCCGGTCATCTAGCGAGATATCGCCAAAGGTGTCTAGTCCAAATTCGATTGCGGTCATACGTTTAGTCTAGGGGGTCTTGACTATTTCTCCAAACTTGCTGCCAGCTGGCCGCAAGCCCCGTCAATCTCTTTGCCCCTGGTGTCTCTGAGGGTTGTGGGAATTCCATTGTTTTCAAGGATTTTCAGAAACGATGCTGTCTGCTCCTTGGTCGAAGCAGTCCAAACAGAACCCGGAGTGGGGTTCAGTGGAATGGGATTTACGTGGACCCACCCCTTGCCTCTTGCGTTTAGTTTCTTTGCGAGCAGCTCTGCTCGCCAGTTGTGATCGTTCATGTCCTTGATTAGCGCGTATTCAATCGAGACACGTCTGCCGGTGACATCAAAGTAAGCCTTGGCTGCATCTAGCGCCTCGTCCACCTTCCACCTGGTATTGACCGGAACCAATTCATCTCTGAGCTCATCATCTGGGGCATGTAGAGAAAGGGCGAAGGTAATTGGTAAGTCTTCTTCTGCAAGTTTTTGAATTGCAGGCACCAAACCAACGGTCGAAACAGTGATGTTGCGTGCTGACATTCCAAGTCCATTCGGCTGCGAGTCCAGCATGGTTCTGATTGCCTGCATGACTGGGTTGTAGTTTGCAAGCGGCTCACCCATGCCCATAAAGACAATGTTGTTAACTCTTTCTTCGGAGTGTTTCTTTGCTCCGAGCTCTCCGGCTTGAATTGCTGAATTTGCTCTAACAATCTGGTCAACAATCTCAGCAGCCGAGAGATTGCGAGTAAGCCCGGCTTGGCCCGTTGCGCAAAAAGGACAGTTCATACCGCAACCGGCTTGGGATGAAATACACAGCGTTATTCGGTTCGGATATCGCATCAGTACTGACTCAACCAGCGCGCCATCAAAGAGCTTCCAGAGAAACTTAATGGTCTTGCCGTCATCGGTTCTAAGTCGCCGAACTTCCGAAAGAAGATTTGGTAGCACCTGTGCCACTAACTCCTCTCTTCCAGCCTTAGGAAGATCAGTCATCTGCTCGGGGTCAGAGGTGTAGTGAGAGAAGTAGTGCGTTGATATTTGGCTTGCCCTAAATCCAGGGATTCCAAGTGACTCAAACTGCGCTTTGCGCTCCGCTGGGTTCAGATCAGCCAGGTGGACTGGGGGCTTCCCTTTTCTCTTATCGGTGAACTGGAGTAGCGGCTTTCCGGCATCATCCTTCGCCTGCGTCCAACCCTCAGTCTTGGGTCTTACCTGCTTCTCCACGTGTGAAGTCTATGCGGTGGCGTCCACTATCCAGTCATACCCAAGTTCAAGAATTCTTTGATCGGCAGTGATCAATTCAAACTGATTTGACATAGCAATGGCGACAATTTGTCGATCAAAGGGATCTGGTAACCATTCGCTTGACAGGTTTGCAAAATGCAACGCGGAGGCATCATCAAAAGTAGCGGGCTCGATTCGCGCCTGCTTCCATCCCTCTATGACAGCAGTGTTGAATTCCCTTTTGCCTAATTTGCTTTTCAGAGCAAGCTCCGCCACTGAAATTGAGGTGTAGTAAAGATTCGATCTCTCAAGGATTCTCTTGCAATTCTTTCCGAAACGCTTTGGATCCCGCCCCAGCCAAACTAGAACATGAGTGTCCAGGAGATAGCCTCTAGATTTCATCTTCGGAATAGACAATCGAGTCAAGAATCTGTTTATCCAGTTCGGCCCATTCTTCATCGGTAAAGTTTGGGGTCAGGGCTTTCAGCCGGCTGAAATCTCTGGGCTCGCTGAGCTGGACTTCAAAGGGAACAAGCTTCATTATTACCTCGCCGTTACGAGCAATGAGAACCTCTTGGCCGCCTTCCACTAGTTTGGCGAGCTTGGAGAATTGCGTTTTTGCCTCGTGCATGTTGACTGTTTTCGCCACAGGCTACAGCTTAGTCCACTTAGTCTACCTAGACGCGGTCCCTGACTGTGGATAACTCAGTTGTCCTTGGGAGGTTCTTGTTTGCGTCCGGTAAAAAACTTGAACGGATCTTTGAGCATCTTGCTCACTATCCCTACTGGCGTGGATTCAAATCCTCCAGGGGTGACATCCTTGGCGGCCATCCTGAGTTCTCGCGCAGAGCGTTGAGTCGTCGCCCCGCACGTTACGCACTTTGAACCATATTCAATCTTGCCGACGTAAATGATTTCCCTGGGTTTATCTGAGCGGCAGTATCCACACTTCTGAGGTTCTTCCGCCATAACTACCTAGAGTCCTAGCTCGTCCTGCATTTTGCGAAGCTTGTAAATTGTGGCTGTTTCATCGAGGTCAACATCGTCATAGGTAACCAGATGATCAATCGGTAGATCGCGCTTTGCAACCGCGTTCTGGAGTAGGCCGATAGGAACCAGGTTTTCTCTCTTGGCATCGGCAACTCGGTCCGCTACCCCCCTGGCCGAGTAGCCGCCAATGCCATCAAACTTTTCTCCGACAGCGTGTGGCTTCTTGGTCGAGGCAATCACTTCGGTCATTCTCGAATCAGTGGCCAAAGACTCATATCCATCAACCAGCATCTTCGCCACCGTCATCGGGGCCTCGACAGATGCGAGGTGATATGGACGATAGAGAGCAAAGTAGGGTCCAGGTCCCATGGAGAGATAGCTCATCTCCTCTGCCACATAAGGCGCTTCAGTCTTGATAACTACAAACACACCAGGAGCGACATCGCCGGTGCAGTAGTCGACCACGCCAATCTCATCCAGAACACCGCCCTCGCTCTTGGGCTTGAAGACATCCTGAAGGGTGGTGCGAGTAGCGGCTGGGCCAATCATTCCGCGTTTTGTGAGCTTTAGACCTGTTGCATTTGCGAGCGCCGCCATTTCAATCATGGTCTTTGAGCCGTCAGTGAAAGAGGCGAGCATCTTGGGATTCATGTGCTTCTTAGCTGCACGCTCAGCAACTGTGTCTGGGTTGGAGTGAGGTTCAAAGGGATTGTTTTTACCCTTGCCAGCCATGATCACTTCGAAGGAAAGATCGAGGGCGAAGTCGACCAGTTCCTTGGCCTCGGTTGGCTCATCTCCGTTGCAGACCGAATACAGGACTCCGTGGTCTTTGGCGGTCTTGTGAAGAATTGGGCCGACTGTGACGTCAGCTTCTACGTTCAAAGTTGCAACGTGCTTACTTGCCATAAGCGAGTTATAAATAATGTCTGCACCGATTGCGGCAACTCCGGTTGCCTCCACCACCACGTCAACATCCAGCTGAGGAATGATTGCCGCATCGGTGGTTCCGACTGGCTGACCGGCAGCAATTCGCTTATTCAGATCTGCCACATCGGAAGAAATGGTTGGGGCCGGGTGACCTAAGTCATGAAAAGCCTGGTTGATCCGTTCTGGTGCAATGTCTGCCACCGCCGCCACCGACAGACCAAGCCTGTGTGCTTGAGCTGCGAAGCCTCGGCCCATCTGTCCTGCTCCAACCAGAGCGATTCGGAAGGGTCTTCCCTGCTTCACAGCCAGCTCAGCAAGCTTGTGTCGGTATTGCATTCTTAGCTTCTCCTGCTTATCTCAATTTTGGTTCCGATGCTCACTTCAGGAAGAGGGGCAACTGCAATGCTCACATCTCCCGGAAGATCAGCAACGGTATTTCCATTGGCCTTTAGGTTCAGATGACCGAGGTTATAGAGATTGTCATTGGCGACGCTGCCAACGGACAAAATCTCAAACTCATGAGCATCGATAGAGACGAAGTCTCCCTCTTTGATCTGACCTTCCTGGTGTTCAACCTTGTGGATGATGCAAAAGGTCTTGAGTTCCTCTGGTGCACTTTCACCAAAAAAGACAAGCATTCCCTCTGCCAAGAAAGTTGGAACTAACTCGCCTATTTCAGTGACGGTGCTCTTATAAAGCACTGTCATTTATTTCCCTACGCTGGGTTAATGTTGTCGAGCTTCACACCTGTGACCAGAAGGTCTTCGGTGATGAACATTGCCAATGGTCCAGCAGGTGAGGTTGCGTGGATGTCCACGGTTGGCACCTTCTTCATCGGGTATACGCCGATACGAGCTGTTCCACCGCAGTCAATTACTGCGACGGCAATTTCTTCAAACTTCTTCGAGGAAGCAAATCCGTCGAAAGCGATACCCCCGGTTAGGTCAGCAATCTTCTGAGCCAGTGGGTGAATTCCGCCACCGGTCACCGAGTAGATGTATGGGCGGGCATCGGTTGGTTTGATCGTCAGTGGACCACCCCAGCCGCCTGGGCCCTTATCAATCTTTACTGCCTTGTACTCTGCCATTTTTTATCTCCTTGGCTTAAATAGTCCCTGATTAGTAATCAGAGGATGGGCCGATTGCGACCCATCCTCTGATACAACCCCCGAAAGGATGTTTTTGTTTCTTAGCTGTACAGTCCGAAGCTAGCTACGTAAGCAATTACGACAGATAGTGGACCGGTGATGAGGCGGGAGAACAGCACAGCTGGTACACCAACCTCAACAGTCTCAGGCTCTGCTTCTCCTAGGGCTAGACCCACTGGAATGAAGTCACAACCAACCTGTGGGTTGATTGCGAATAGAGCAGGAAGTGCCATCTGTGGAGGGATAGTTCCCTTACCAATCTCAACACCGAGCAGGGTTCCAACAACCTGTGCGATAACAGCACCTGGGCCTAGCAGCGGAGAGAGAACAGGAATAGCACAGACAACAGAAACGATCAGAAGACCGACAATGTTGCCAGCGAGACCTTTAATGCCATTTGCAATCAAGTCACCAATACCGGTTACGAGGACCAGACCGATAATGAAGGAAATGAATGCCATGAAAGGCAGGATGTTGCGGATGATTGTGTCGATGGTGTCACGACCTGCTTGATACAGGGTTCCAACCACTCCACCTACACCGCGACCAATGGTTACTAGTACTTTGTTTAGTCCGTCCATTATGCTGCAGCCGCCTTCCTAGCCATCATCCTGGCTGTGATCCATTCGGTCACAATTCCGCGGATGAAGATGACTACCAAACCAACTAGCAGGTAACGCAGAGCTAGGTCGCCAAGACCAAGTCCAAGCGTCGTGATACCAGCGGCAATACCTAGGTAAACGAAAAGCTCACCTGGGTTTGCGTGTGGGAACAGACCTGTAATTGGGTGAACGTAAGACACTGCTGAGTCATAGAAAGCAGGCTTGAAACGCTCGGGGAGAAAACGTCCCATGGTGTAAGCCATTGGGTTCGTTAGGAAGAATACTGCCAAGAATGGCAGCACCATGTAGCGAACTGGATACCACTGAAGACCGGGCTGGGCAGCCTTGCGGCCCAGGTTCTCAATCCTCTCGGTTCCAATTAGTCGGACGAGAGCGTTAACTGCAGTTAACAAAACAACAAGTGTTGGCAGGATTCCTCCCATGAGGCTAAAGAAAACCTCGCCACCCTTGTTGAAGATACCGATGAAGTATTCAGCTCCACCAGCAATCGCTCCCCATACGCCTGTCGGTTCGGCAACCGTCTCGGCGTTGGTGAATATATTCATCAACCCTCCTATGGATCGAACACGGTCGACGTCGACCGTGCTGTTCGTTACGCTATCGGAGAAAGTCTCAGCCGATTAGCGGCTGGGTTGTCACGTTTGTGCATTCTGGTCGAGCAGGGTCTTGGCCGCCATTTGAGTGGCTTCCACGAACTTTTTCTTCATTCCTTCGAGGCCCTTACCCTCCAAAAGGTCAGTAAGTTTATGGCCGACAAGCTCATTGAACGGTTTTGCGTTTGCAAAGACCGTCAGGCCGGTTAGGACCTTTGCTCCAGTTACCACCCCGTCCTTTTGGGCAATTGCCACAAATGCCCGGCCTCCCCTATAGCGGTAGCCGCCTATCCCAACCGTCGTGGTGGTGCCTGGGGTCCTGATCTCCTTGAGGGCATCGGCGAACCTTTGTGACTGCTTGACCGCCATGTAGAGCTGGAACACCCACATCACGGCAATCAGCAAAAGGATCCAAATTAGAACTTCCATCGCTACACCAACTCTTTCAGCTTCTTGCTCTCGGCTGCCTCAAGCAGTTTGAGAGCACAATTTGAACTTGTCACCAGCTCGGAGATTAGTCCTCCCCTTAGTGCGGCCAGAATACCTTCTGTCTTCTCATCTCCGGCTGCAACACCAACGACGCGTTTCATTTTCGAAATCTCTGAAAGCTCAAGTCCGACGGTTCTTGAGTCAAGCTGTTTGCTGATGGACTTTCCGTCTCGGTCAAAGAACCTTCCGGCAAGATCTCCAGCCCACTTGCTGTAAAAGTCTGGGTTGTCCTTCTCATTTATGCCTGCCGATTGGAGGATGTGGATAGAGGAGTTAGCGCCGCGTGAACCGATGCCAACGAAGGCCACATCTGCGTTCCTCGCAGAATCAATCACTGCCGCCACACTGGGCTCTTTCATCAAAGCCAGTTTGATGTCTGGCGATTGAACAATGGTAGGTGCGTGAAGAATCTGGTAGTCAGCATTGAACTTTTCAGCCAAAGATCTAATAAGAGTTTCACCTGAATAGGAAGAAGGAATGGATGTCATTCCACCCATCAGCGGTATGAAAGTTAGATCTGGTCTGTTTTCGTTATCTAGTGCATCAATCATCGCCTGAATAGATCTGCCCCAGGATATAGCGACCTTCACTCTCGGTTTGAGATGATTCAAAAAACTCTGGACCGCAAGTTGACCAACAGCTTTGTAGTCACTGGTTGATCTGGGAACCTTTGCTACGAGAGCCGCTCGCAAACCGAAGCGAGAGATGAGCATCTCTTCTATGTCAGTTTCTCGCTTGGTGGATTCGTTGATCTTGATTTCAACAATTCCCCGCTTTTTTGCAACCGAGAGAATGCGGGAAATGTTTGACCTGGAGGTGATTAGAGAGCGGGCAATCTGATCCTGCGACATGTTCTGCTCGTAATACATACGAGCAACTTTGACTATTAGTGCCCTGTCTCTAGCCGTTGCCACTGAGCACCTCGTTTAGCTTCTTCTCAAAGGTCTTCACTACCTCTGCCGCATCCCCAGGATCCGCAATCCGGTGGTCAACCACCAGAGTGAAGTCAACCCTGTATTTATCCTTTTTCTCTCTCACCGCTCCGATGTTAAACCCTGATGTCTGAGGTGGGAATAGCAGGGTATTCGCCTGACGAATTCCAAACTCACCAAGATCGGTGATGGCTGTTGTCGCGCCAGAAAGATATGCAAGAGGAATCTTGTTGCCTCTAGCGGAAGTTAGAACCTCTAGAGCCTTCTCAGCCCAATCTTGAGTATCAATGCCGTAAGCATCAAAAACAGGCGAGACAAATCCATATTCCGATTTCACCAAAGCGGCAATTCTCGGATTCGCCGAAACAAACTTGCCACTCACGAACTGCTGGGAAAGTTTTGGATGCTCGGCAAGGGTTCTGCTCCATGCTCTTGCAAGAGTGACAAACCTCTGTTCGAAGTTCTTTGGGAGATTCCTCTTTAGTTTGATCTCACCGCTTATCGAGAATTGCGGAATCTGCATTGCAGACTCAACAACCGCTGCAATGTGTGACCTAGCTGTTTCGACTCGTGCACTGGTAACTCCTAGGTCAGTCTGCTTAATCACTCCGTTTGGACTCTTAGGAGTAATAGACGAGAGATTGATTCCCTTCTCTTGGGCAATCTTTCTTGCACCAGGCATAGCAAGGACTTTTTCATTCTCTACGAAAATCTGCTGAGGCTCGGGGGCTTGAGCAACTGGCGACACTGGTGCAGCAACAACCTCTTCAATGGTTTTTTCTTGAGGTGTAAACATGCCAGCCAGAAGGTCTTCGCCTTCCGTCTCCAGCATTAGTAGTGGCTCACCAACCGGAATCACCGCTCCAGGCTTAGCCAGAATTTCTATAACTTTGCCGGTGGACTCGCACTCGACTTCCATATCGGTCTTGTCGGTGCCCACAACAGCAACAACATCACCTTGGGAAACTGACTGACCAACGGAGACAGTTATCTCTACCACTTCACCCTCGGTCATAGTCATGCTCATCTTGGGCATCACCACAGGAGTCTTTGGCATCAGACACCCCTCATAAGATCCGCTGCTGACCCAATAATTTCAGGAAGTTGTGGAACAACTGACTTCTCTAGTTGCGGAGCATATGGGATAGGGACATCCATTCCACAAAGACGCTTAATCGGCTCAGTTAGGTGATAGATACCAGGGCCTTCAGAAATTCGTGCGGCAATCTCAGCCATAAAACCAACGTGCTTTGGAGCTTCCTGGACCAGCATCAATCTTCCGGTCTTCGAAACCGATTCGTTGATTGGGTCCATATCCAATGGCGAGAGTGTCCTCACATCGATCACTGCGGCATCGATGCCCTGAGAAGCAAGCTCAGCAGCAGCCTCAAGAGATCTTGAAACCATCACTCCGGTGGCAACAATGGTCAGGTCTTTTCCGTCTCTAACCAAATTGGATTTTCCAATCGGTGTTCTATACATCTCTGGGGGAACATGTCCTGAGGTCTTATAGAGCAGCTTGTGCTCAAGCACTATGACGGGATTCGGATCATCCAGCGCACTGAGCAAAAGCCCCTTGGCGTCAGCGGGTGAGCTCGGCATAACAACCTTCAGACCAGGCACATGGGCAAACCAGGCTTCGAGTGACTGCGAGTGCTGGGCGGCGGCTCCTGTTCCCGAACCAGAAGGTGCACGCAAAACCATTGGCACGGATAGCTCTCCTCCGAGCATGAAGTGGATCTTGGCAGCTTGATTGACAATCTGATCCATAGCGTGAGCGGTGAAGTCGGAAAACTGAATTTCAACAATTGGTTTCATGCCGACAAGGGCCGCACCAACAGCTGCACCGACTATTCCCATTTCAGAGATGGGCGTATCGCGAACCCTCTCCTCACCAAAGCGGTGATACAAATCACCTGAAACGCCAAAGGCTCCGCCGTAAACACCGATGTCCTCGCCCAGCATGAACACAGTTGGATCGCTCTCCATGGCCTGACCGATGGCCTCACGAATGGCCTCAGCGTAAGTAATGATTCTTTCGCTCATTAGCTCACCTGCCTAAATACCGATGTGATCAGCTCTGCAGGATCTGAATCAGGAGCAGCTGACGCTTCCTGAATCGCGTTTCTGATTTCGTTTCGCACAGCCTCTGTGATCTGGTCAACTTGATCTTTGGTGAGAATTCCTTTTTCTATAAGCCTGGTTTCAAAAATTCCCACCGGATCCTTGGTCTTCCAAAACTCAATTTCCTCTTTGGTTCGGTAGAGATTCTTATCGCTCTTGGAGTGGCCTTTGTGGCGGTAAGTGACGCACTCAATCAGGGTTGGTCCTCCGCCGCTTCTTGCTCTGTCTACCGCGACCTTTGCCGCTTCATAAACGGCATCAACGTCATTACCATCAACGGTCACTCCTGGCATCGAATAGGAGGCGGCGCGCTCAGAAATCTTTTCCACCTTCATGCTCTTAGCGGTCGAAAAACTCATGCCGTACTTGTTGTTTTCACAAACAAAGACAACTGGCAAATTCCAAACCGATGCGAGATTGAGTGCCTCGTGGAAAGCACCTTCGTTAGTTGCACCATCGCCAAAAAAGCTAACCACCACGCTGTCGGTGCCCCGCATCTTTTGCGCAAGGGCTGCGCCGGTTGCTATTGGAATTCCGCCAGCAACAATCCCATTTGCTCCAAGGTTGCCGGTCTTAGCATCAGCGATGTGCATGCTTCCACCGCGGCCTCGGCAGTAACCGGTCTGCTTGGCTAGTAACTCTGCCATCATCCTGGTTAGATCAGCTCCCTTGGCAATGCAGTGAGAGTGCCCGCGGTGAGTGGAAGTGATGAAATCGCTCTGCCTAAGGGCGACGCAAACTCCGGTAGCAACAGCCTCCTGGCCAATTGAAAGGTGCATGGTTCCGTGCATCAGACCTCTGGCAAAGAGTCCATCAACAGCCTCCTCAAAGAATCTGATTGCTAAAAGTGACTCGAGCGCAGCCTGGGATGCGGCTAGGTCGTCTGAGACGGCCCCCTGGGCAGGTGGGATAAGTGGAGTAATAGTTGCCATTGAAACCTTCACATACGTGCTCAGAGGTGAGCGGATGTGATAATTATGCCTTGGCACGATTGTGAGTTCCACCTCAAATAGCTGCACATAAGTGAATTATTTTTGACCACCTAGGCTTGAGCTGTGCTGCGCCGCCTAATTGAAATCTCCAGACCTGTGCTGTGGGTCAACACTATTGGAACCACGGTGGTGGGGATGTGGCTGGCTGGCTACCTCTGGACCTGGGAGATTCTGCCAATTCTGATCTGGGTGACCTTCCCCTTCAATCTCCTTATATATGGAATCAATGACATCTTCGACCAGGAAACGGACAACATAAACGCCCGAAAGGGTTCCTACGAGGGTGCCCACATTTTTCCTAACGAAGTAAAGCCGATCTGGATTGGCGTGATTGCCACCAACGTACCCTTCCTGATCTACTTCGCGCTGACTCTTCCAGCAGCTGCAGTTTGGTGGATGATTGCCTATTCACTGTTCTTCACCTTCTACTCAGCTCCCCCACTTAGATTCAAAGCGAGGCCTTACCTCGATAGTTTCTCAAACACTGACTATGCCTTTCCTCTGGCCTTTGTTCCACTAGCACTCGGCCATGAACCGATGTGGCTGGCTGTTGTTGGTCTGATGCTCTGGTCCATTGCCAAGCATGCCTACGATGCGGTTCAGGATATTCCGCAAGACAGCGACACTGGAATCAGGACAACGGCTGTCCACCTTGGTGTCAAGAAGACTTTGATTTGGTCAGGTTTTTGGTGGGCAGCGTCCACTGTCTTTTTTGCTTTGGTGAACATCCCGGTTGCAATAGTGAACTTTGTTATTGCGGCATATTTGGTGTTGGCAGTTTGGAGGAATCCAACGCCTGAAAAAGCCCACGACGTCTATAAATACTCAATTGCTTTTCCATATGTTGCAGGTGCAGTTGCAGGTGTGCAACTGGTGGTTGCAATAGCTTTCGGCTCCTATCCGGCATGACAAAAGAGATTGTCGTAATTGGTGCAGGCTTCGGTGGTCTGACTGCTGCGGCACTTCTTTCTCAAGCTGGACACAAAGTCACCCTGCTGGAGCAAGGCGATTGGATTGGCGGGAAAAGTCGAAGACTGACAATCGACAATCAGATCATCGACAGCGGTCCTTCACTAGTAACTTTTTCGCAGGTGTGGCAAAGCGTCTTGGATAAATATCAATCGCTCGGTGGCAAGGTACTAAATCCACCGGTATTCCTACGCTTAGCCGAAGTGGGTCGCTACTTCTTTCGAGGTGAGGCAATTACTTTGCCAATCCCCAATGATCATCCATGGCATTCAGCTTGGGAGAGATTCGTCGCAGAGCATTCTCGCCTTGAAAAGCCGATTGCAGATTTGCTAACCACGCACCCAACCGACATGAGGACCTTGGGATCTGTCATGGCGCTGGTTCGGGTCTATGGACGCAGACTAAATACGGAGAAGTACCTGAATTCACTCGATTACTTGCCAGACGGACTTAGGGAACTAATCGCCATCCACACTCTTAATGCAGGAGTTTCACCGAGCCAAACCCTCCCCATCTACGCGTCCGTCACAGCAATCATGGCAAAGCAGGGAATCTTGGTTCCAAGAGGCGGGGTGAACGAGCTTCCGCAGTACTTAGCGAAACTGGCCACAGATGCTGGTTGCAAGATTGTTCTTGGCACCAGCGTTACCGCAATTCAAAAAGGTAGAGTCACCACAGAATCTGGGGGTTATGAATGTGACCTGGTGGTTTCAGGTCTGGATGCTGATAAGACATTCGAGCTGGTTTCTGGCCGAGCGCCGAAGAAAGACCCAAACCGTTCCTGCTCCGGTGTTGCTATCTATGCGGTTCTTAAAAGACCGCTTCCCATTGACACCGTAACCCACTCGGTTGTGATGCCGGACGACCCTTCCGATCTTTATCGACGACTTGACAAGAACCAGCAGCCCGAGCAAACCATGGCCTTTGTCAATTACTACAAGCCCGGTGAGATTTATCAAAATTCAAAACCAACGGTTGCAGTGCTACTAACCGCTGCTGCCGATGGATACAAAGCGGATCTTGAAACACCCTGGGTGGCCAAAGAGCTCAAGAGAATCACAGAGGTTATGGGACTGGATGAACCAATTCAAAACCTCTTCGAAAGTTATGAAGTCCTTCACCCCAGCTACTTCGCCAGTCTTGGCGGACCTCTTGGGGCTATCTATGGCAAGAAGAATCCACTTTGGCAGTCGGGGCCCTTCCATTCGCCCTCCTACAGATCGATACTCAGACCTTGGCTCTACCTGGTTGGATCTTCGGTGCATCCAGGAGGAGGAATGCCGGCTGTTATGGGTGGGGCAATGAATTCAATTAGAGGGCTGCTCTAATTACTTGTCGTCAACCTCGGAGATAATCTGGGTCGAGTCATCAATAACTTCTGCTTCTAAAGGCTGCTGGAACGACTGCTCCAAAGACTTGCGTCTTGCGATAATCACTTCTTGCTCTGGTGTAAGCATCGAGCGTGTTTCCTCGAGGAAGGATTCAATTGAATTCTGTTGAGATGGAAGCTTGGCGAGTCTGTATTCAGCTTCAGCAATTGCTTCACGTGTAATGTCTAGCGAACGAACTGCGAGTTTCTCTGCGCGAGCTCTAGCATCGGCAAGAAGTGCCGCTGCCATTGACTGAGATTCCTGGGCAACTCTGTCTGCTTCCTTGCGAGCGTTCTCCAGCGTCAGCTCTGCATTTTCAACGAGTGAGGATGCCTCATCGGTTGCCGCCCGTAGTTCACGCTCTGCCTGCTCGCGCATTTCTTCAGATTCGCGCTGAATCTTTCTGAATAAATCAAGGGCCTGCTTCTCGCCCTCGTCAATCTTGTTCTTGATTTCAGACTCAATATCGGCATTTCGCTTCAGGAGCCTTGCGTTCTCGGTCTGAATGCGCTCAACCTCGGACTGAAGCTCTGCCTTGGTTCTTGCAACGTAGTTGTCTGCATCGGATCGAATAACCGCGGCTTCCTTCTGAAGCTGAGCTCTTTCGGCCTGGACTTTGCGCAGCTCATCCTCGGCCTTTTCTAAAATTTCCTCTGCCTGCTTGCGAGCCGACATGACCAAGTTACGTGCTTCGCGATTAGCACCATCCACAATGGGCTTTGCGGTCTCTTCAGCTTCGAACTTAATTTTTTCTGCTTCAGCCTTAGCAACCTCGCGGATGCGAACTGCTTCCTTGCCGGCATCATTCACGAGTTTTGCGGCTTCTGATTCAGCGAGCCTCAGGGTTTGCTCAAACTGAGCACCTAGCTGCGCATAGCCAGGAGATTTAGCAAGCTTTAGGGATTCCTCAAGTTGAACAACTCTCTCGCGAAGAGAATTCTGCTCACGAACGGCAAGAGCGTTGTACTGCTCAAGTTCTGTAAGGGTCTTTCTGAGCCAGGCGATGTATTCATCAACCTCGGTGCGGCTGTAACCGCCGACAGCAGTGCTGAAGACTTTTTTGGTTGGCTCAGTCATGCTTCAAAGGGTAGTCCAAAGCGTGGGCAAAGGGAAACCTACTTCTTGCCTTTTGCTGGCTTGGATTTGGTCTGTTTTTTGACAGTTTTTGGCTTGGAGGTGGTCTTTTTTGTAGCCGCAGTTTTGGACTTGGCGGTGGTCTTTGCAGCAGGCCTGGGCTTGGCTTTTGAAGGACTTGGAGAAGCTTTCTTCTTCGTAGCGCTATCTGGCTTTGCGCGCTTCAGGGGCACGTCCTTGTATTTCTCAACGAGCCACTGGCTCTCGGCTCGAACCTCTCTGAGCGATTGACGCAGATCCTTGGCCCAAGTGTCTAGCTTGAGATCAATCTCGTCCGCAGTTCTCTTATAGGTCACCGGTTTCCGCTCCGGTTTCGGGGGAAGCGGCACTTCAATTTTGCTGCGATCAAATACTGGAACTGGGAAAGGCTCTCTCTTCTCTTTCTTCGGTGGTCCCTTCAGGTCTTCGAGAAATGTCTTGAAATCACCATTTCCGCTGAAAAACAGTAGCCAAATCACAAATCCGGCAATTGCCAAAAGGGAAAGTGCAGTCCAGAGCTGCATATCACCCCCGGCGGGCATGCTTAGCTGGCTGAAGAATGCTAATTTCCTCACCATATACGACTACCTTGAATCAAGAGACTTTGGAGTAATTTTCACCTTTTTTTGGTGATGAGGGAAGGTTAGCTGAAATTTTCCTAATTAGGTTAGGCAATTTGTTCACAGCTGTTAACCTTCAAAATCTGCGACCTACCTCTTGCCCGTTTTCTTTACGGGCTTCTTCGCCTTTGATTTTCTTCGAAGGGGTGCTCCTTCATACTTTTTCTGTAAATCAGTCGAGTCATCTCTGAGACCTTCCACAGAGTTTTTTAGCCTAGAAGCCCAACTTGTGATGTGTTCTGGATAGTTTTCATCGAATTTGGCACTTCGTTTTGGGGTCGCCGGAGGCAGGACAGACTTTCGAAAAAGCTCCTTCAGATTGCGCCTGGGCGACATAAATCCCCTCTTGGAATAGGGATATTCTCTTGGCTGGTTGTTGCCGGATTCCCAATAAGTTCCTATTTGGGAACGTCTCAAAATTGGGCCTTCTAGTATGTGTGCCATTCTTTAGTGGTGGATTTCAAGCTTCGAGTTCTCATAGTCGATGACGATCCGCTTGTTTGCGCACTCTTGGCAGAAGTAATCAGGTCTATTGGTTACGAAACCAAGTCTGCCCTTAGCGCAGCCGAAGCAAGAAAAATCTGCCAGTCCTTTGATGCGGACGTTGCCATTATTGACGTGGATCTGGGAGCAGGTCCAAATGGTTTTGACCTAGCGAATAATCTCAAGGTAACTAATTCGGCTATCGCCATCATATTTCTCACAAATTTGATTGAGCCTAAACTTGCTGGACGTTCCTCCAAGGACCTCCCAGCTGGGCATGCCTACCTTCTAAAAAGCAGGATGTCCGATACTTCTCTACTTAATCAAGCAATAAAGGAAGCCTCGAGGGGCCAAGGCGGAGAATTTCGTGATGACCTAAAGGCTATTAATCCTCTTGGGGACTTATCTCGCTCTCAAATGGATGTAATTCGCTTGGTAGCGCAGGGAAAGTCCAACGAACAAATAGCGGCTGAACGGGGAACCACAGTCAGAGCAGTGAGAATGATTTTAGTTCGAGCCTTTCAATCGATGGGTCTGGATGAAAATCTTGGGCCGGAGCGTCGAGTGTTAGCCGCAATAAAGTACCTAAAGACAATCGGTCAAACTAAGTGAAGCTAAAGTTTCTACCTGATCAGAGTCGAAATTTGCTGAGTCTCGTTTGGGCCTCTCTCACAAAAGTAAATCCTCTAAATTCAAGACTCATCGTTATTCTTGCAATTTTGCTGTTTCTAACTGATGTTGGTTACGAGGGTCAACGCTCACCTGATCGAATACTCACTCTTGTTCTTTTCTCGACTACATCAATAGCTCTTTTCTTTACCATTTACTTCGGCTTGGTCTATCTAGCTAGAAACATCCCGAGTGGAACTTTAAGAGGAATATTTCAATTTGTAGTTGTGATAATCGCTGAGGCCTGCAAGAGCGCTTTACTTATCTACTTGTTCCGTCCGGAGATTTTCCTCAGTCACTACTTCGAGCGCCTGCCAGGTGACATAACGATAGCCGCTCTTTATTGGCTCACTGCTGCAGTTGTCCTTTCAACATCAGAAGACCATGTGTCTGCTCTCGCCCAGCTCAACAAGGCATCTGAGCGACTGGTGCAACAGCGAAACGTAACCCTCAGAACCGCCACAGAAGTTGAGCAGGAGTTACATCGCAAAGCAAGTTCGGTTTTACTTGGAGACCTAGATCGTCTAGCCATCCTTTCTAGAGAAATTATGGACTCGGCGAAAGCTAGTGAAGTGAAATTAGATATACAGCGACTGGTGAGGAATCAGGTCAGGCCACTCAGCAGGGAGCTTCGCTCAAGGGTCGAAGTACTCGAGAACTTTAGTCCCCCCGCTGCGCCAATCGCAAAACTAAGTACTCTTCGCATTATTCCTAAGAAAGATGCAAGTTACATAGTCTCCTACGTGATAGCTATGCCGAATGTGTTTTTTACTCTTTTGACTAAGTCTGATTTCACGACAAGTCTTTTGTTACTGGCGGTGTCTTTTTCAATTCCTATAGTTGGAAGGTTGGTGCAAAACTTACTTCCAAATCAATTGATGAAAGTAACCAGGGCACTTTTCCTCAGTAGCCTGGTTTCAGTCTTCTGCTATCTACCTCTGGGATATGCGATAAGTATTTTTGCTCAAAATTGGTCTAGCTTGAGCGTGACAGTCTTTACAGCTGGCGGAGTCCTATTGTTGACCTGCCTGATGACAACCAGCTGGTTTGCTCTGCAGCGAGAGAGGCTTGCAATTGTTGAGGAAATAAAGCGAGTTAATCACGAAGCTAAGCATGATTTAGACCTGCTCAATCAGTCAGTATGGTTAGCCCAGCGAAAGTGGTCCTACCTCATTCATGGAACAGTCCAGGCTGCTCTAACCGTTGCTTCTTCGCGCTTAGAACTCGCCCAAAGACCAGACGAAAGATTGCGAGTGCAGGTTGAATCAGACATCAATCGAGCAAAGCAGGCACTTACTAGCCCTCCGGAATTCTCCGGTGATCCCAGTGAGCTCCTTCAAGAAATTGCCGCGACCTGGGAAGGGGTTTGTAATTTCACCTACCAAATCTCTGCGTCGGCTTTGCATGCGCTTAGCCAAAGTCCAACTTCGACCATCTGTTTTATTGAGATATTGAAAGAGCTGGTTAGCAACGCGAGCAGGCATGGTGGAGCGACCAAGTTCTGGCTCAACGCTTATTTGAATGCGGAAGGCGATTTGGCCATGATTGCGGGAAATAATGGAAAGCCTGTCCCGAGCGATATCTCAGCCGGGCTTGGTTTTCAGATGATTACTGACCTCACGAAAGACTGGGAAATTGACAGAAAGGCAGCGGGGTTTTCAGCCACGCTGCCCATGCCGAAAGTTACTACTTCTTTCTAAAGCCCGATGGGCACTTTGGATTCACAGCTGTGACTGTCCTAGTGGCCGTCCCCTTTACGCAGGTGATCGTGCTCTGTTTTTTGAAGCCGGTTGGGCACTTTGGATTGACACCCGTTACCTTCCTAACCTGGGAACCCTTAGCACAACTGATTGTCGTCTGCTTTTGAGTGGCACTAGGTGTTGGGGTTGGTGTGGAAGCCTGCTTCAAACTAAGTGTCGCGCGCTTAATTACAAAGTCAGGACCGGTGGACTGAGCAAAGTAGACGCGGAAGACATCCTTGGAAACTTCATAGCCTGCAGGGTCTAGACCATGAACACCGGTTCCTCTGAGCATCACAGGTGTGGTCCAGCTGAGACCATCTTGTGAGGTTGATGTGAAGAGCTCCTGACGATTTGAAGAGGTGCAGGCTATGTCAGCCATGATCATGACCCAGTCTCCGTCTTTGGCCCTTAGCACCTCGGTGTCAACGTAGCCGCCTTCAAATCTCCAACCAGCTTCCTTGGTGAAGGTGACCCCGTCGGTGGAGATGTAGCTAGCAATCTTCTCGAGACACTTACCCATTGTTGGCATCTCAACGATATAAATTCTCACTCTTCCATCAGGGAGCAAAACAGCATCTGGTACACCCCAGGCTCTCTGGGTAGATGGGACTCGCATCAGATCAGAAGTTGCAGTCCTTGTTCCCAAGGTTGTGCAACCGGAATCGGTGCAAGGCGCTGAATAGACCTGCTGAAAACCTCCGTCTATATCCTTGAAGTAAGCGCGCTTACTTCCATTTGGAAAAGTCACAATGGTCACATCATTTCCCAGTCTCGATGGAACGGTGACAGAAGTGCAAACACCGGCATCAGTGCAATCACTCACAACCGTTCCCTGAGGACCATCGGACCGCCAAACGCGATCTTTTCCATCGAGTCTTTCTACGTGAGGAGAAACCCCTGTCATTCCGAGCGTGACATTGTCAACTGTCATCTCAAAAGTGGTCGATGCATGGGCAGTGATTGCGACCTGCAGGCTAATGACTAGGACAGAAGCGGAAAGTAAACCAAGTGCTTTTTTCATGCTCAACACATTACTCCTCTCGGCTAGTCTTGCCTTTGAAAAGTTTAGTGAGCCAAATTGAAATTTCTAATTCTTGTAATCGACACCGCATCTAATACCGGCACCTCCCAGGAACTTACGGAAATAGACAAGTTCAATAGCAACCTAGAGAAGAATGGCCACTTCGTAATGGCTGCAGGAATTGGTTCATCCCAGACCGCCACCCTTATCGACAACCGTGCTGGAGCAAACATTGCCACTCCCTCATCGCTTAACGGCAATGAGTTCTACAGCGGTTTCTGGATTATTCAGGCAAAAGATGCAGCTGAGGCAAAGGGGCTTGCGCTCGAGGGATCTAAAGCCTGCAATCGAAAGGTTGAACTCAGACCATTCCTTGGTCAGAGCTAGTTCTATTCAAATCGAAGTGCGTCTATCGGCTCTAACCTAGAGGCGGTCCTGGCAGGCCAAACACCAAAGACCACTCCAACCACAAGACTGAATCCCATGGCCAGGGTGATCGTGTCCATCCGAATCGCAAACTCCCAGTCGCCAAGAATCGCCAGGAAGAAGGCAGCTATCTCACCGAGAATTAAGCCAACAATGCCACCGGCAATTGATAGGACCACGGCCTCAATCAAGAACTGGGTGAGGATGTCGGATTGACGAGCGCCGATAGCGCGTCTAACACCAATTTCTCTAGTTCTCTCTCTAACCGATACCAGCATGATGTTCATGATTCCAATACCGCCAACAATCAAGCTGATTGCTGCGATTCCAGTGAGCAGAAGTCCCAGGGTGTCCGTGATGCTGCTGACTGCTGAGATCAATGACGCTTGGTTAGTGATGGTGTAGCGGGTCTCAGCATCCGCAGTCAGACCATATCTTTCACGAAGTAATCTGTCGGCCGCAACCTGAAGTGAGTCAACGCCTTCTCTAGTTGTTGCCTGAATGACTATTGAGGAAACGTATGGATATTGACTAAATATCTTTCTGGCTGCATCGAGATTCACATAAACGCGGCCCGATGTTCCAAATCCCGCCTGGTCATCGAGCACACCCACAAGCCTGAAGTCCTGACCATTCAACTTGACGCTCTTGCCAAGCATGTCTGAGGTCAAACCAAGATCATTGGCTGCATCTGCCCCGAAAACGACATCCCTTGAATTGAGTGCCGCTGGATTGCTAGAGAGGTAGGAACCCATTGCAAGCACTGGCTTTACCGCTTCAAAGTAGCCTGCCGAAACCCCAACGAGTCGAGCTTCGACTCTGTTGTCTGCCGTTGCAATTGTTCCCTCGTTTTGTGACTGCATGAACATCACTGACACGCCCTCAAGCTCAGCCAGTGCACGGGCATCCTGCTCCGTCAGCGCGTTGGGACCAAAAGCACTTATGTT
>JBDLRV010000004.1:0-4037 GCA_039799865.1 Actinomycetota bacterium
GACTGAAAACCAATGCCAGACTGCTTTGCTTTCAAAGCCTCAACGACTTTGTGGCGGTCATTGTGAGGAAGCGTGAAGGAAATATCGCTCAGGTGGTTTTCGGTTGTGGAAACGTTCTGAACAATCATGTCGATGTTCGCACCAGCTTCGGCCACCGCCTGGAAAATCTCGGCTGCCTTTCCGGGTCTGTCTGGAACACCAATCACGGTGATCTTGGACTGGGTGCTGTCTGCTGCGACCCCAGATACTAATGGTTCTTCCATGTTTGCTCCCGATTTCTTAGTGTAGACAAGGGTGCCAGGATCGGCACTAAAAGTTGATCTGACTCTGAGAGGTACTGAATGCCGACGAGCAAACTCCACCGCTCTGATATACAGAATCTTTGCGCCCGATGATGAAAGTTCCAGCATGGAATCAAGGTCAATCTCGGCGAGTTTTCTGGCCCTTGGAACAATTCGAGGGTCAGCTGTATAAACACCGTCAACATCGGAGTAAATCTCGCAAATGTCTGCCTTGAGTGAAGCTGCGAGCGCAACCGCGGTGGTGTCGGATCCCCCGCGACCAAGTGTGGTGGTGTCACCATTTTCAAAACTGAATCCTTGGAATCCCGCGACTACTGCAATGTTTCCCTCGTCTAGCGCCTGAGAGATTCGCACTGCATCAATCTTCCAAATCCTGGCACTACCGTGTTCAGAATCCGTTGAGATCCCAGCCTGGTAGCCGGTGAAGGACATTGCCTTCCCACCTTGATCTTTGATGGCCATGGCAAGTAGCGCCATTGAAATTCTCTCGCCGGCAGTTAGCAGGATGTCCATCTCACGGTTGCCGTTAATGTTGGTAGTCACCGAACTTGCTAGATCAATTAGTTCATCGGTGGTGTCGCCCATAGCCGAGACCACCACAACCACCTTGTTGCCAGCTGCTTGGGCAGCAAGAACTCTGGCGGCGACATGCTTTAGCTTCTCGGCATCAGAAACCGAGGAACCGCCAAACTTCTGAACAATAAGCGACAACTAATTGACTCCTTGGGGTGGGATTTCAGCGCCAGCGCTTGAAGGAAGTCTAGTTCACCCTTCTTCTGCCCTCAAAGGCTCGGCCCAGGGTCATATCATCCGCATACTCAAGATCTCCGCCAACTGGAAGGCCGGAGGCTAGCTTGCTCACCAAAATCTCAAGCGGTGTGAGCATTCGGATCAGATAGGTGGCGGTCGCCTCACCCTCGAGATTGGGATTGGTGGCAATAATCACCTCTCGAATATTTGGATCTGCCAGGCGCATCATCAGCTGCTTTATCCTCAGCTGGTCTGGTCCGATTCCGGCAATAGGAGAGATTGCTCCACCCAGAACGTGATACAGCCCTCTGAACTCGCGGGTTCTTTCGATTGCGGCGATGTCCTTGGAATCTTCCACCACGCAAATCAATCCCTGATCGCGCTTTTGATCGCTGCAGATTGAACACTTATCGCTCTCCGAGACATTGCCGCAGCTTTCGCAGAATCTGACTTTTTCCCTAACTTCCTTGAGAACTTCAGCCAGCGTTAGAGCAACATCGCTTTCTGCTTCGATTAGATAAAAAGCTATCCGTTGAGCACTCTTTGGACCCACGCCTGGAAGTCTGCCCAACTCGTCAATCAGCTGCTGCAGAGCACCTTCATACATTATTTATCGCCCTTGATTGGCCTAGCCCCAAGAACTTCTCTGAGAATGAATTCGCCGGTTCGAGGGTCAGTCTGCGAGATTGGCTCAGTCTTGAGCTCTTCCTCTGTTTCATCCGAGAAATCTTCCTGGTTTGGTTCAATCACCGGAGCTTTAGCAACCTTTGATGGAGCATCAGCAACCTTGGCTCGGTACTTGACGCTCACGCCTGTCAGTTCTTTGACAACTGATCTCAGCACCTCTGCCGCACCACCCGCATTCTTAAAGGCATCGACATCCTTTTGGGATTGGAAAAGCAGAGTCAAAACTTCGTTCTCAAAGTCGATTACCTTCGATGTAAAGGCAACTGCCCAAGCAGAGCGTGACTGCTTGGCCAACTGATCCAAAATAATCTGCCAGTTGGCCTTGAAATAGGAAGCCGATACTTCCGCCGGAGTAGTTGCAGGCTCTGCCTTTGGCTGACTCTTTGGTTTCTCTGCGCTCACATTCTCAGGCTTTGGTTCAACGGCCTTAGGTCTGGTTGCAACCGGTGCCATGACTCTTGCGCATAGAAGTTCCAACTGAAGTCTTGGATTTGATGCAGCAGATGTGTCGCTTAGTGCTTTGGCGGTAGCTTCGGCAGTCGCTGTCAAAGAACCCAGCCCAAATCTTGCGGCTTGGATTGTCAGCTGCTCAAACTGTTCTGGTCCAATTCCGCGCAGAATTGCTCTGGCATCTTTGCCAAGTGAATGAACCAGCATTAAATCCCTGATTCGCTCTAGTAGATCCTCGAGGAATCTTCTGGCATCTTGACCCGACTGAATGATTCGGTCTACTGCCCTGAACGCCTTGGCGGCATCGAGTTCCGCAAACGCCTCGATAACCTCGGCCATCAGATTGTCGTGAGTAAAACCGAGCAGGTTGATTGACCTTTCATACTGAATCTTCTTCTCATCGCTACCGGCAATGAGCTGGTCAAGCAGTGACAGTGCGTCTCTGACTGATCCGCCAGAGGCCCTGACCACCATCGGTAGGACTCCATCGTCAGCAGAGTAGCCCTCTGATTTGAGAACCTCAGCTAGATAATCAAGCAGCTCTGCTGGCGGCACCAGGCGGAATGGATAGTGATGGGTCCTGGAGCGGATTGTGCCAATGACCTTTTCGGGTTCGGTGGTGGCAAAAATAAACTTCACGTGAGCCGGTGGCTCTTCAACTATCTTCAGTAGCGCATTGAAACCCTGGGTCGTGACCATGTGGGCCTCATCCAGAATAAAGATTTTGTATCTGTCTCTGGCTGGAGCAAAAACTGCTCGTTCTCTTAGCTCTCTGGCATCATCAACACCGTTGTGAGAAGCGGCATCAATTTCAACTACGTCCAAAGAACCAGGTCCTCCGCGAGCAAGTTCGATGCAACTTTGGCACTCGCCACAGGGTGTATCAGTTGGTCCCTTTTCGCAGTTCAGGCACCTGGCCAAAATGCGAGCGCTGGTTGTCTTACCGCAACCTCTGGGTCCTGAGAATAGATATGCGTGGTGAACACGATCTGATTTAAGTGCAGCTCTTAGTGGATCTGTGACCTGAGTCTGCCCAATTAGGTCAGCAAAGTTATCGGGACGATATCTGCGGTAGAGGGCTGTGGTCACTAGGTAAGAATAAACCTAGCCAGGACATCTATGAGCCCTTAGGGCAAAACCCCGCTCCAGGTGGCGGCAGCACCGGAGTGTCCAACCACGACTGTCATTGCAATGCCTGCAAAAGCCAGAGAAATCAAAGCCACTGCCAGTAGTTGGCTAAAAATCTTTGGTCCTCTGAGCGACCACCAAAAAACCACTGACACCAGCAAAGTTGCCAGGGCCAGCGGCATGAGCATTTCGCCATATTCAGCGTGTGGCTCGGGCTCATATAAAACCTCAGACAGTGCCTCTCCAGACTGCTGGGCCAGAAATACAAATGGCGTGGTTAGGGCGACTGCCACAATTGCCTTGAGCAAGTGCTTTGATCTGAGCCTTGCAACCATGACCACGGCAATCAGAAACAAAAGCGATATTGGGAAGAGGATTACCGCAAAGTGAACTACCAGGGGATGCAGCGGGAGATCACCAAGAGCAAGTAGTAGGTCTTCCAAGATTCTCCCTTTAGTAAAGGGACCCCTCGCGCACCCGCCAGAGCTCAGTTACCCTTGCTACCTCTCGGTCCTGGGGGGTTTAGCTAAGGTGACGCCACGCGAGGAGTCGTCTTTGATTCTAAGCCCAGTTAGTTCTGTGGGAAACCTAGGTTTATACCGCCGTGAGATGGATCTAGCCATCTGGAGGTTATGACCTTGGTCTGAGTGAAGAACCTGAAGCCTTCTTCACCGTGAGCCCTGGAATCACCAAACAGCGAGTGCTTCCAACCACCAAATG
>JBDLRV010000005.1:0-7254 GCA_039799865.1 Actinomycetota bacterium
TCAAAAACGCAGGCTTGCATTCTGGTTGCAAGCTTGGTCGCAGTATCTAGGTATTCTCCACTACCTTCAGCTACATAAATGACGTCAACATCAGAAATGTAGTTCAGCTCTCTAGCTCCAGTTTTTCCCATTGCAATAACTGCAAGCTTGCACTCTGCAAAACGCACTTGGTCAACTCTGCCTTCTTGTAATAGCTCGTTGCTTGCAACACTGAGGGCGGCAGTGAGTGTTCTATCGGTCAGATCTGCTAGTGAGGCCGCTACCTGCTCGAAGGCATCTAGCGGATTCGAACTTGATAGGTCAAAGTCGATAACTCTTATCAGCTGTCGTCTATATGAGCGCCTAAGTTCCAATCTGGATGTATCAATTAGTGGCTCAGTAGGCAGCGTGGCGGGCTTTAGAAACAACTCGAGTAATTGTGAATCGCGAAGGATTATTTCTACGGTTTCTTCCGAGACACCTAGCACCCGACAGAGTCTCTGTGAGCTATCAGAATTCGAAAGACACTTTTTTACGAGCTTGGCATCTAACTCGGCGAGCCGGAGAAGACTGGTTAGGGCCCTGTCAGGTGATGGCGATTTTGATAGTGGTTCCAGGGCTGCATGCCCCCAGTCGCCAACTAGGGCAACAAGAGAATCAAGCTTTGCAACTGTTTCGGATAGTGATTCAAAGCCAAGTCGCGCTAGTTCACTTAGTGGATTGCTGCGCGATTGCATCTAGAGAGTGCGCAGGTTTTGCTCAATCTCAAACGGAGTCACCTGCGAGCGATACTCAGCCCATTCATTGCGCTTGTTGGCAAGAACAAAACTAAAGACGGACTCTCCCAACACTTCGGCCGCGAGCTCCGAAGATTCCAGCTTGCGTATTGCATGGTCGAGCGACTGCGGAAGGGATTCAATGCCCATGGCCTTGCGCTCCAGGTCCGTAAGTGACCAGACATCGTCCTCAGTCTCTGCTGGAAGGTCGTATCCGTTTTCAATACCTTTGAGACCCGCTCCTAGCAGCAGCGCATAGGCAAGGTAGGGGTTGGCCGCGGAATCCATCGCACGGTATTCGATTCTCGTGCTCTGAGCCTTTTCTGGTTTGTGCAGAGGGATTCGGATCAGGGCACTGCGGTTGTTATGCGCCCAGCTGACGTAGCTTGGAGCCTCTCCTCCACCCCAAAGACGCTTGTAGCTATTCACAAACTGATTCGTAACCAAGGTGATCTCAGGTGCGTGACGAAGAATCCCAGCCATGAACTGTCTTGCAGTGTTTGAAAGGTGATACTTGGCAGATGCATCGAAGAAAGCGTTCTTATCACCCTGGAATAGTGAGAAGTGAGTGTGCATTCCACTTCCCGGATGATTGGTAAATGGCTTGGGCATAAAAGTCGCATAGACGCCCTGCTCAATTGCAACTTCCTTAACAACAGTTTTGAATGTCATGACGTTGTCGGCCATCGAGAGGGCATCGGCGTATCGCAAATCAATTTCGTTTTGCCCCGGGCCTCCCTCGTGATGAGAGAACTCGACCGATATCCCCAACTGCTCGAGCATTGTTACAGCGCGTCTGCGGAAATCGTGAGCCGTACCACCAGGAACATTGTCGAAGTAGCCGGCGTTGTCTACCGGCTGTGGAAGACCATCTGCACCCAGTTCGGAAGACTTCAAGAGATAGAACTCAATCTCTGGGTGAACATAAAAGCTAAAGCCGAGTGAGGCTGCTTTATCGAGGGCTCGCCTAAGAACGTTTCTGGGATCCGCAGCTGCTGGTTTGCCATCGGGTGTTGCGATGTCGCAAAACATCCGGGCTGCCGGGTCAACGGTTCCACGCCAGGGAAGAATTTGGAAGGTACTGGGGTCCGGCATCGCTAGCATGTCGGCCTCGGAGGTTCGGGCTAGGCCCTCAATGGCTGAACCATCAAAGCCGATGCCTTCGGCAAAAGCGCCCTCAATCTCTGCCGGAGCTACCGCAACAGACTTTAGGGTGCCTGCCACGTCGGTAAACCAAAGGCGGATGAATTTGACCCCGCGCTCCTCAATTGTGCGCAGGACGAACTCTTGCTGCTTGTCCATATGCCCTCCTGAACCTCTCTATAGGCTAGTGGTTGTGCGAGAAATCCGTATTGGCTTCGGTCAGATCAACCCCGTGGTTGGCGACCTAGAGCACAACTACCAGCAGATTCTCTCCCAGCTCAAACAGGCGCATGGAAAAGTTGACCTGGTGGTTTTCGGGGAGCTCGCTCTTTGCGGCTATCCCCTGGGTGATCTGAGCTATCGGCTAGACATCATTGAGAAGACCGAGGCAAAGCTTGCCGAGCTGATATCCGCTTCAAAGGAATTCCCCGGACTAACCGCTGTCGTCGGTCACGTCTCCAAGGCAACTAAACGAAATCTCTCCCAGGTTTCGTTCGCAATTGCACACAATTCAGCAACTGTCTTTTCCGAAGGCGCAGTCATTGGACGATATGACAAAAAACGCCTACCTAACTATGACGTATTCGATGATTGGCGAAACTTTGTTCCGGGAAGCGACGAACTGATATTCAACCTCAACGGAAAAAAAGCAGCGATTGCTATCTGCGAGGACATTTGGGATAAAGATGCCGAACAGGCGAAACTGCTTGCCCAGCATTCTGTCGAGCTGCTGATCGTGCCAAATGGTTCCCCCTACACGCGCTCTAAACAGAATGAACGAAGAGCTGCGGCAAGAAACTTTCAGAAGGGATTTGCACTCGCCTATGCCAATCTAAGCGGAGGTCAAGACGATCTGGTTTTTGATGGAGACAGCTTTCTGCTCGATTCCCGAGGCGATGAAGTCTTCAGAGCCCCACTTGGTGAGGGTCTTTTTGTTGAGTCTGACCCGCTAGATGAATTACTCGACGACAACCCTGCAAGGCTGTTTGAAGTTCTAGTAGCGGGACTTCGCGACTACTGCAGAAAAAATTCACAGAACAAGATTGTGCTTGGCCTATCGGGCGGCATCGACAGTGCTCTGAGCTGTGCAATTGCGTCAGAGGCGATTGGTGCTGAAAACGTTCTTGGCGTTGCTCTTCCATCTCGCTATTCATCGGAGCACTCAATCACTGATGCCCAGGATCTTGCGAAGAACCTAGGATGCGAATACAGAAAAATTGAGATTGAAGGGCCACACGCAACCGTTGAGACCCTGCTGGACCTAAGTGATCTAGCAAAGGAGAACCTGCAGGCAAGATTGCGTGCGGTGATTCTCATGGGCATCTCCAACACCGAAGGCCGTTTACTGCTTAGCACGGGTAACAAGTCAGAAATCGCCGTTGGCTACTCAACAATTTATGGCGATGCCGCAGGTGGATTCGCACCAATCAAAGACGTGCTGAAAACGGATGTCTGGTGGTTGGCCAAGTGGTTCAATCAAAGCAAGGGCCGTGAGGTAATTCCAGAGTCCTCTATTTCAAAGGCACCTTCAGCTGAGCTCAGACCCGGGCAAACGGACCAGGATTCCCTTCCCGATTACCAAGTTTTGGACGACATATTGCGACTGCTAATTGAAAAGTTTGCAACCATTGACGAGGTGGTCGCCCTTGGATTTGATAGGAAGTTAGTCTCTGAAATTGATGAGATGGTCAGGCGTGCAGAGTGGAAGAGAAGCCAGGGGGCCATCGGAACCAAGACAACTGTGGTCTCGTTTGGTTCGGGCCGAAGGGTTCCAGTAACAACTAGATTTGGAAAGCTATGAAGATCAGAACCGGAACCTTGGCGGAGCTAAAGAGACAGGGAAAGAAGTTTGCCTGCCTAACCTCCTATGACCAGCAGACGGCTGAGATTTTTGATTCCGCTGGGACAGAGGTGATCCTGGTCGGAGATAGCGCCAGCAATACCGTTCTAGCAAATGACACAACCATCCCGGTCACACTTGCCGAAATGATTCCATTCGGCAAAGCCGTGGCAAGAAGTGCCAAGAACTCTCTAGTTGTATTTGACATGCCATTTGGAAGCTACGAAGAAGGCGATAGTCAGGCGCTAGCCAATGCAATTCGGGTGATGAAGGAAACCGGTGTTGCCGGCGTAAAAGTCGAGGGCCGAAGAGTGGCCCAGATTAGGGCTCTTGTCGAAGCTGGTATACCCGTTATGGGCCACGTTGGCTTCACTCCGCAAACAGTTCATTCACTTTCCGGCTACAAGGTTCAAGGTCGGAACCAAGACGCTGAAAAAGTTCTCAGCGACGCCAAGGCCGTTGAAGAAGCTGGAGCGTTTGCAATAGTTCTTGAAATGGTTCCCGCTGACCTGGCAGGAGAGATAACCCGTAGTCTCTCCATTCCAACAATCGGCATCGGTGCCGGAAATCAAACCGATGGTCAGATTCTCGTATGGACAGATTTTGCTGGCCTTGGATCACGAATTCCAAGTTTTGCCAAGCAGTACCTGAATCTTAGGGATCAGCTAGAGAAGGCAGCCGCACAATATCGCACCGAAGTTCAAACGGGGGTATTCCCCGCTAGTGATCACAGCTTCAACTAGTCTTCCTGCTCGTCTTCTTTTGCAATAACCCGAGCGCGCTCTCGAACTATTTCCTCGGCTCGCAGGGCTTCCTGGTAGCTGGAAAAAGGTCCGATTCGATCAAGCCCTAAAGACTTAGGACCTTCCTCGACAGACCTCGTCTTAGTGTTAAACCAAAAGCGCTTCTCCATTGGTTACAACCTACTCCCAAATACAATTTGCCTAATGCCAAAAGATTCAAGCGGTCGATTGATTCCAGGAAGGGTCTTTCCAAACCGCTCAGTCCCCGACTCAATAGTGAAGCCAGAATATGTTGGAAGGCCAGCGCCCGCTCCGCATCTGGCGGGTGATAAGTACGATCAAGCGACGATTGAAAAAATCCGCAGGGCGAGCAAGATTGCTGCCCAGGCACTGGAGAAGGTCTTGAGCAGTGCTGAAGCTGGAATGACCACAGACCAGCTAGATCTGATTGGGCATGAATATCTGCTGTCCCAAAGTGCCTATCCCTCAACCCTGGGCTACAGAGGTTTCCCCAAATCACTTTGCACGTCCGTGAACGAGGTGATCTGCCACGGAATCCCTGACGACACTGTTTTGGAAGAGGGTGATTTGGTGAACGTTGACATCAGCGCTTTTATTGACGGTGTGCATGGAGATACAAACGGGACAGTAATCATTGGTCAATCTGCGCCAGAGATTCACGATCTCGTCGAGCGAACCAAAGAGGCACTGAATCGCGGAATAAGAGCAGTAGCCAGTGGTAGAGAAGTCAATGTAATTGGCAGGGCAATTGAGAGCTATGCCAAAAGGTATGGCTATGGAGTAGTCAGAGAGTTCACAGGTCACGGTGTAGGCACAAGCTTCCACACGGGCCTGATTATCCCCCACTACGACGAACCCGCTTACAACACAATCATCGAACCGGGCATGGTCTTCACAATCGAGCCGATGATTACCCTTGGATCGCACGAGTGGGATATGTGGGCTGACGGCTGGACCGTGACAACCCGAGACAAATCCATAACCGCGCAGTTTGAACACACTATCCTCGTCACAGAAGACGGACCAGAAATACTCACGGAGGCATAGTTGCCAAAAAAAGCCATAGGCATTGACATCGGTGGGACTGGTATCAAAGGAGGTCTGGTCGACACTCGCGGCGGCGTTCTGATCTCCTCGAGAATTAAAAAAGAGACGCCCTCTGGCGGAGAACCTGAAGGAATAGCAGGCGCAGTCGCTGAAATTGTTGCGCAACTTGGAAACCGCAGGGATCGACCAATCGGTATTTGTTTCCCTGCCGTTGTTGAAGACGGTGTCACCAAGTCTGCTGCCAACGTCAGCAATAGATGGATTGGTTTCGATGCAGTTCAATTCTTTTCTCGCGAACTCCACACGAAAGTGTTTGTTGTAAATGATGCCGATGCGGCTGGGTATGCCGAGACGAAATTCGGAGCAGGTAAGGGAAAAAAGGGACTGGTCATAATGACCACCCTGGGCACCGGAATTGGAACTGCACTAATTCACAATGGCATTTTGGTTCCCAACGCCGAACTTGGTCACCTTGAAATAGATGGTATTGATTACGAAACGAAAGCCTCATATGCGGCCAAGGAGCGAGAAAACCTAAGCTTTGCCCAGTGGGCTGAGCGCTTGCAGCGCTACTACACCGAACTTGAAAGACTGTTCTCCCCCAAGCTCTTTATTGTTGGAGGTGGAATCAGCAAGTCTCACTCAGAGTTTCTGCCTCTGCTGAAGCTAAAGACGCCTATTGTTCCGGCGAAGCTAAAGAACTCAGCAGGAATAATTGGCGCGGCTGCGCTGGTGAATGAAGATTATTGATGGGCCGGCCGATACGCCGGGTTCTGTCCATGTGGACGGTCATCTATCTCGGCAACTGATTACTCAGCTGCTCTAGCGACCTACCCGAAGGCATCGAACGAGCAGTTCTCGAGCGCCTTCTGCTTGGTCTTGCTCCAAGTGAGGTTTACCTAGCCGACCAGGTTGCCCTGATCGCTGGTGGTCTCTTACACCACCGTTTCACCCTTACCCTTGCGGGCGGTTTACTTTCTGTTGCACTATCTCTCGGGTTACCCCGGGTGGGCGTTACCCACCACTTTGCTCTTTGGAGCCCGGACGTTCCTCGACAATGTCGCGACCGCCTGGCCGACCCATCACTACAAGCCTACTTTTCGCTCAGATGAGCGCAATAGTTGATGGTAAATATCTCAGCGAACTCCATGCCGAAAAAGCGATAGATGCTGATTCCTCCGGGCGATGAGTTGATGTTGAAATACACGTTTTGACTGCCTTTCAAAGCAGCCGCAGCGAAGGCTCTGGTGGGCATCATGTGGGTTGCGACAATGGCTGTTGATCCCCGGTAATTTTCGATTATGTCGCTAAGCGAATCCCAGACTCTTCCCTGCATGTCCAGAACTGACTCGCCATTTGGAGGCTTAACGCTTAGCGATCCTCGCCAAGCAGCAACCTGTTCAATTGCGTCTGTTTCAAGCATCGCCATTTCCATCATTTCCCAATCGCCAAAACCTATCTCCTTGAGTCTGGCGTCGGAGACAGTGTCCAAACTGAGCTGCTTAGCAATAATTTCAGCCGTTTGTGTGGTTCTAAGCATTGGTGAGTGAATGACGGCAGCTGCATCGGGAAGCGAAAACTGAACAAGAAGCTTTGGTATTTCTCTTGCCGCTCCCTGCGCCTCATTTAGGCCAAGCTGAGAAAGTTCTGGGTCTGTTCCATCGCCGCCCGAGATTAGATTCTTTTCGGTGTTTATTGTGTGTCC
>JBDLRV010000006.1:0-8907 GCA_039799865.1 Actinomycetota bacterium
AGGTCATTTATAACTGCGCCAATCCCCCTTACAACTCATGGGTGGTTGAGTGGCCAAAGATTTCCTCTTCGGTTAGTGAATTTGCAATGCGCACTGGGGCGGATTTGGTTATCTGCTCAAACCTCTATGGCTATGGTCCGCACGAAGGAGTCCTTACCGAGGATTTCCCTCTCAAAGCAACCTGGGCAAACGGGGTTGCTAGGGCAAAGGTCTGGCAGGAAAACAAGGCTCTCAATGACGCTGGAAAACTAAGAGTTACTGAAGTCAGAGGCTCTGACTACATCTGCGCCAACGAGCAGAGCCGAATGGGCGACCGGGTTGTGCCAAACCTGATAGCAGGCAAGGCCATTCAGCTGCTTGGTGCAATTGATCAGCCTCACACCTGGACCGACCCAGATGATGTCGCAAAGCTAATGATCACACTCGCCGAAGATGACAGAAGTTGGGGAAGGCCGTGGCACGTGCCCAGCAATGAGCCAAAGACTCAGCGTGAAGTAGTAGCGGACATAGCTAAAGAGCTTGGAGTAACCGACTACAAGGTAGCTCCAGTGGGAATCCTCCTGGAGAGCATCTTGGGTGTTTTTAATCCGGTTATTCGAGAGCTAAATCGAGGCCGCTATCAATTTACAAAACCATACGTGGTGAGCTCAAAAGCAGCTCAAGAAACATTTGGGCTTTACCCAAAACCATGGAAAAAAGTAATTGCGGATCTAGTAATGACTTACAAAACTGATAATCAAAAAGGGACGGATAAATAATGAGCGACGAAACTAGATGGATGTTGGCATTTGCATTCATATCTCTGCCAACAATTGCCTTTGGAGGGCATTTTCTGCTATCCATTCTCAAGAAACAAGCTGGCACCGAGAATATCTCAGGCATTCAACGTGAATACTTCAGGGCGGGGCACGCTCACGCTGGAGTACTAGTGACTCTTGCCATCATTGGCCAAGTAGTTTTGGACTATTCGCTTTTCAATGAGACATTGGTGTGGGCCATGCGGATTGGGTTGGTAGTAGCGCCCTTATTGATTTCAGGTGGTTTCTTTGGTGGAGCACCTAGAACGCCGGAAGCACAGCCCGGTGGGCTTGTCAGACTGATTCCTCTGGGTGCGGTTGTAATGAGTCTTTCAACTATCGGCGTCGGACTGAGCTTGCTTCTAACGATCTAGTGTCCTAATCGGAGGCGGGTTCGAATCCCCATTCTTCGCCAGTTCAACTATTGCTTGAAATCAATGTCAGACTGACTCTCTGGAGCAGAGTACTTGTCCAGAGAGTCTCGGTAGATCTGGCAACCCCTAAGAAATTGCTCTCGTTTTGGAACCTGAGGCTTAATGTCCTTCGTGTCTGGAAGCAGATTCCACATTTCCGGGTGATACCAGCACAAGTCATGAAGTTCAGAATCCCGGTGAGCGCGAATTGCCTCGCGTAGCTTCTTGGCTTCAGCCACCAGCTCCTTTGGTGTCAGAGTATCTAAATCTTCATCCATAAAAATCAGCCTACATATGAAGGAGGAGAAATAGCTTGTCTAACTGACTCCAAGCATCGGGTTAGGTACTCGCAATCGCTGGAATTATGGCCCCTGAGAATACCTGCCAGGCCAGGATCGACTTAGCCACCAAGCTCAGGGTGATGTAGGTAGCTTCTCCGTAGAGGTAGTTCTTCCAAGGTCCAATCTTCTTGTATTGGAATGCCTGGTTGAAGGCAAAGGTGTTGAAGAAGATAAACAGCGCCACGATGATTCCGTAGACGAATCCTGGAATCTCAGCGGCAGACTCGCTACCCGGCTGGATGGTGTAGACGATGATTATCAGCCAGGGAACAATTCCGGTAATGCTCCCCATAATGAATGGAAGACCCTTGCCACTTCCTGGAGTCTCATACTTCTCCTGAAGAGCGCCGAAGAAGATCATCGAGGCATTCACCGCAAAGATTCCAGCCAGTCCTGCAAAATCCGAAACTCCTGTTAGCTGAGCAATTAGCCAGATCATTACCGATGAGGAAAGCGAATACTCAACCCAGCGGAAGTAGTTGTGGTTTTGCTTTAGACCATTCTTGTAACGCTGGAAAAAGATTGGTGATGCAATCAAGAAGTGGAAAAAGGCCGAGAGCAGAAGAAATCCGATGACACCAGCTCCGATGTTGATGTCAAACAGTTCAACTCGCTCTGGCGGAATCGGAACTCCCGGAGGGCCTGTCGGGTAGTCAATTGTGACCGGAAACAGAATCTGAGTATCAAGCAGAGTTAGGACGAATGTAAGTCCTGCTGCTTGTGCCAGGTGCAGAAACCCTGCAACTACGTTGTAGGACCTAAGTCGAGAAATGTATTGATCGGGTGTTCTTTCTTTCTTAGCCATTTGGCTCCCCTCGTTAGTTTGAGGCTAACAGTCCATATGGCTTCTTGGAGAAAGATTTACTGCACAGTTGAAAAGTAGCTAGCTCTTGTCTTTTTTGCCTATTTTGAAAAATTCTTTGATGCGCGCAACAATTTTCTCAAGTCCCTGTATGCCCTGTTTATTTAGCTCTCTAGCCCACTCAATCTCTAGAGCAAGAATCGAAAGTCCAAAGAATATGAAAAGTAGACCTGGCCCAGGCGTTACAAGCATGATCAGGCCGAGAATAAGAAGAATTGATCCAACCGTCATGGTCAGTATCCAGCGGACAGGGTGAGGAAGCTTCGCTAAGAAGCCCTTGAACTTCTCCACTTGTCAACCGCCTCTCTAATCGCTTTGCTAAAGAGCCTTGAGAATGTCTTCGACTCTTTCCTTTGCATCACCAAAGAGCATCCGAGTGTTTTCCCTGTAGAAAAGCGGGTTTGCCACCCCCGCATACCCAGATGCCATTGATCTCTTAAAGACAATAACGTTCTCAGCTTCCCAAACCCTGAGAACCGGCATTCCCGCAATTGGGCTGCCTGGATTCTCGGTGGCGGCAGGGTTAACCGTGTCGTTAGCTCCGATTACCAGAACAACGCTTGTCTGGGAGAGTTCATCGTTGATCTCGTCCATCTCCAGCACGATGTCGTAGGGAACCTTGGCTTCCGCCAGTAGCACATTCATGTGACCCGGAAGTCTTCCGGCTACAGGGTGAATGCCGAAGCGGACGTTTACTCCCTTTTCTCTAAGCCTCTTGGCAAGCTCCGCCACCGGATACTGCGCCTGAGCAACAGCCATTCCGTAGCCGGGAGTGATAACAACGCTAGATGCACCGCTGAGAAGTTCAGCCGCAGAGGCTGCATCAATCTCCGTGTGCTCGCCCTGGTCCTCATCAGAAGACGATGGGGCTTCAATTCCAAAGCCTCCGGCGATGACAGATATAAAGGAGCGGTTCATCGCCTTACACATGATGTAGGAGAGGTAGGCACCAGAGGAACCGACCAGTGCACCGGTAATAATTAGCAGATCGTTACTTAGCAAGAATCCAGCAGCTGCCGCAGCCCAACCCGAGTAGCTGTTGAGCATCGAAACCACAACCGGCATGTCTCCCCCACCGATTGAGGCAACCAGGTGCCAACCAAGAGCTAGAGCAAGCACCGTGACAGCGATCAGCAGAGCAAGCTCTGGGGTCATGACATACCAAACTGTCAAAACCACAAAGCCAACCAGTGCGGCAAGATTCAGGAAGTTCTTTCCAGGCAGCATCAGCGGCTTGGAGGCAATCTTTGCCGAAAGCTTTAGGTAGGCGACGATTGATCCGGTAAAGGTAACCGCACCAATAAATACACCGATAAATACTTCAGCTCTGTGGACTCCGATTAGCTCTGCAGAAATCTCGTGCGAGTGCAGTGCCCCATTCCAACCAACAATCACAGCTGTTAGCCCCACGAAGCTGTGGAACAGAGCAATCAGCTCTGGCATACCCGTCATTTCAACTACGCGTGCTCGCCAGAGTCCAATCACGGCACCGGCAATAAGGGCAATAATCAAAAGTGTGAAGCCAAGAGTTGTGGAAGAGTTCCACTGACCTGAGAAGGCAAGCCAGATGGTGGCGCTAAGCGCTATCGCCATACCGGCTATTCCGTAGACCACACCTGTCTTTGAGGTCTCGTGCTTACTCAGTCCTGCCAAGCTCATTATGAAAAGAAGAGCAGCTGCGATGTAGGCAGCGTTGGCAATCGCTACAGCATTCATCGGCTCTCTCCCTTCGTGAACATCTTGAGCATTCGTCTGGTTACCGCAAATCCACCAAAGACGTTGATGCTGGCAAGCAGAACTCCGATTGCGGCAAGAATCTGAATACCCAGGTAGGCATCGGTGATCTGCAGAATCGCTGCCACTACGACGATTCCCGAAATGGCGTTAGTAACGCTCATCAGAGGTGTGTGAAGGGCGTGGTGGACTTTTCCAATCACATAGAAACCGACCACAATCGCAAGCGTCAGCACCAAAAAGTGTTGGGGTAGAGGCGGAGGTGACACGGAAATCAGACCAAACAGCACGGCAAGTCCAAGCCCAGTCAGTACTCCCCTGGTTCTGGGGGACATCTTCTTTTTCTCTTTTATGAGCACGGGCTCTTTGGTAGCGGCAGCCGGCGCAGCTGAAACTTGAACCGGTGGCGGTGGCCAGGTGATCTCACCGGCTTTGACTACGGTTACTGATCTCTGAACAACATCCTCAAAGTCAATTACCGTCTTGCCATCTTTGTTAGGAGTTAGCAGCTTTAGGAGATTTACAAGATTGGTTCCATATAGTTGTGAGGACTGCTGGGGCAGACGCGCTGGAAGGTCTGTGTAACCAAGAATGATTACGCCGTTTTTGGTGACAATTCTCTTTCCTGGAGCTGAACCCTCAACATTTCCGCCCTGGGCAGCTGCCATGTCGACAATTACACTTCCCGGCTTCATCAGTGAAACGTCTTTGGCAGTCAGAAGCTTTGGTGCTGGCTTTCCTGGAATTAGGGCTGTGGTGATAATGATGTCCACATCCTGCGCCTGCTCGGTGTAGATCTCGGCAGCTCGTTTGTTGTAGGCAGCGCTGGTTTCTTTGGCGTAGCCATCGCTGGACTGCATCTTTTCACCGATTTCAACTGCGAGGTATTCGCCACCAATTGACTTCACCTGGTCGGCAACCTCGGGTCTTGGGTCGGTTGCTCTGACGATTGCACCCAGACTTGATGCCGCACCAATCGCTGCAAGTCCGGCAACTCCAGCACCCGCAACCAAAACTTTTGCCGGTGGAACTTTGCCTGCTGCCGTCACCTGTCCGGTAAAGAAACGGCCAAACTCGTTGGCTGCCTCAACAACAGCTCGATAGCCTGCGATGTTGGCCATGGAACTTAGGACATCCATGGACTGAGCTCTAGAAATTCTGGGAACGGCATCCATGGCGAGCGCCGTGACGCCCTTCTTAGCTAAGGCCTGCAGAAGCTTGGGCTTGAAAGCTGGGGAGAGAAGTCCAACAAGGATTGCACCCTTTTTGAGTCTTTTTATCTCTGCATCGCTTGGTGCATCGACCTTTAGTACCATGTCTGCTTTCCAAGCAGTAGATGCGGTGACAATCTTTGCTCCGGCTTTTGCATATTCGGAGTCTGGGAAAGATGCCTTGGCACCAGCACCCTTTTGCACGACCACCTGATAACCAAGGGCAATGATCTTCTTGACAGTCTCTGGGGTTGCCGCAACTCTGGCCTCTGCGGCTTCAGCAACTACTCCGATTAGGGACATGGGTACTCCGTTTCGATTCTTTCTTCAACCGCTAACTTGGCCAGATGTTCCAGGTACACCAGGGGCACTAAAACTAACGACGCGACTATCCCAAATCCTATTGGAGCGCCGCAGTTAGTGGCAGGGCAAGATGCTGGGGATGGGCGAAATCAGCTCAACGCTCGACTCCGAAACAGAGGTTTTTATGGTTTTTTTGCTCGAACTCGTCGGATTGGCCTAGTTGTCATTTCGATTCCCGCTTTCTGAAAGAAAGAATCGCTGTGTTCAGGGCAGCAGCCAGGGTGAATAGCACTGCCACTCGGTAGATCCAATTTCCGATGGCAAGTGGAATCATCTCTGGCCGGTCACTGACCCTGTCCATGCCAAAGATGGCAAAGACTAAAACAATCGCTCCAATTACAACGGCCGAAAGGTATGAAATCCATAAGAATTTCGTGGGCTTTCTGCCTCCTACCAAAAACGCAACCAGGTAGACAAAACCGGCCAAGATAAGCGCAATTCCACCCTCTAGCGGATCGATCAGCCCAACAAAGACAATGGGAACTGCCAATAAAAGAAGGATTCGATGGATAACCAATCGAAGCAATTAGACCTCAATCAATCAGGTGAATACCAGCCTAGCTAACCGATGCTTTCAAGGATGTAGCCAGCTGGGTTGCGCATCAGCATCTCAAATGGAAGCTCTGCAGCACCAACCATTAGAAGGTTTGACCCAAGTCTGGCCGGCCTAACAACCACGCGCTCGGCAGAGGCCCCAACGGAATTTGATTTCATGCGTTCAATTAGGCGACCAGAGTCAAAATTAAATAGCGATGTTAGGAAACCACCAAGGACGATAGCCTGCGGATTAAATATGGTCACGAAGTTACTCAGACCATCTGCTAGACAGTCAATCTGCTCATAGATTTTTTCTCGAATCGCAGGCTGCTTCGCAGTCTGGATTTCTCGGTCTAGCTCCTCGTCGGTAGCGGCATAGAGCTTCAGTAGCTCTAACAAATCATCACGTCTAACGAGGGCTTCTAAAGTTCCTTGAAATCCTGAGTAGTCGCGCTGAGTGGAAGATGAAATACGAACGTGTCCAAGTTCGCCCCCGTAACCAGAGGCTCCTCGAAGCTGCTTGCCGTCAACAATTGCCCCGCCACCAATACCACCGGCTCCAGCAAACAAAAACACAACATCGGTGAAACCTTTTGCACTTCCGAAGTTTCTCTCCGCCATGCAACCGATGCTCGCATCGTTATCAAGATAAACAGGTAGCCGGGTTAGCTGAGAGAGCTCCGGTCCAAATGCTGCCTCCACCCAACCAAGTTGTGGTGCATAGCGAATAACACCATCCGAGACGCGAACCTGGCCAGGTACAGCTACCCCAATTCCGGCAATTCTTTTTTCTTTGCCAAGCTCAGCAGTGATTTTGGATATCAACTTGGCTGCTGTTTGTTCAGAGTCCGCAGACGTTGGGGACTTAGACATCAGGATTCGCTCCTTGGCGATTACCTTGCCGCTGAGGGTCACCGCTCCAACCGTTGTCGCATCCACCTCCGGGTGAACGGCAAAGGCCACCACATTTTCTGAGGGTGAAACCATCAGGCTCGGACGACCAACCCCTGAAGAGACCAGAGCCTCGGTCTCAGTTGCCAAACCTCTTTCTTCTAGCTCGGCCACCAGATCGGAAATTGTTGAGCGATTCAGGCCAGTGGCAGCGGTGAGCTGGGACCTAGAAATGGTCTCGGCCAGCCTTACCAGGCGAAGAACCGTCGACAGGTTGTGCTGGCGGACGTCCTCACGGTTTTGCCCCTTTGGAGCAGGGGTCTGAAGCCCTGGTTCCATGCCCCCTCCTTGGTATTTCAGTAGCTCCAACCTACTTGTTGGCATAAACAACAAATAGATAACGTTGCCAATTTGTTATTGGAATCAAGGCGTTTTAATTTGACCTAATTTGTTGTTTAGGCAAACATACTCCCAAGCTCTGCCATGGGCCGGTTTGGGGGATCTCCCAAATCAATCGACAATAAAGAAGGGATGCAAATGAAGAGATCTTCATTGCTCTCCATCTCGGCTCTCGCCGCTGTTTCCGTGCTAACCCTCGCTGGTTGTGCCACTGATGCAGCCACCGAGTCGGGGGAAGAAGGCGCGGCTTCTGCCCGTGCTTGCGTGATCCTGCCAGACGCCGACAGCGGAACTCGCTGGGAGCCAGGTGACCGTCCTGCACTAGAGAAGGCACTGACCGAGGCTGGATACGAAGCTGACATCCAGAACGCACAGTCAGACACCGCCAAGTATGCAACCATCGCCGACCAGCAGCTTTCGAAGGGCTGCGGTGTGATGCTGCTCGTTGACTACCAGGGTGCTGGTGTTGCTGTTGCCGAGAAGGCAAAGGCACAGGGTATTCCTGTTATCGCTTATGACCGTCCAATTGCTGGCGCTGACTACTACCTATCCTTTGACAACGAGCGCGTCGGTGCGTTCCAGGGTCAGATGATTCTTGATGGTCTAGCCGCAGCTGGCAAGGATGTTGCTACCGCTTCCATCATCTACTCATCTGGAGACCCAGCTGACGGAAACGCAGCAATGTTCCTAAACGGTGCACTTTCTGTTCTTGACGCTGCTGGTGCCAAGGCTGCCTTCACCATGGAAGGAACTTGGGATGGAACCAAGGCTGGAACACTTTTCGAGCAGGCTTTCACAGCTGTTTCTGGAAAGGTCGATGCCGTTCTAGCTCCTAACGACAACAACGCTGCATCCATCATTGCGATTCTGGACAAGAACGGTCTAACCGTTCCAGTATCCGGACAGGACGCATCTGTTGCAGGTCTTCAGAACGTTCTGCTGGGAAAGCAGTTCGCAACTGTATGGAAGCCATTCACCATTCAGGCAGAAGCTGGTGCCAAGATGGCGATCACCATCCTTAGCGGTGGAACCCCAGAGACCAACAAGACTCTGGCAGATGGAACTCCATTCCTGGCTCTCGACCCAATCGTTGTTGGTCCTGAGCAGGTTAAGGATGTCGTTGCCGCAGGTGACGCAAGTGCCGCTGACCTTTGTGTTGGCGACGTTGCTGCCGCTTGTGAGAAGTACGGCGTTAAGTAAATAGTTGAATGGGTGTGCGCCGGCACTTGGTTGGCGCACACCTTTTCTTCTTAGGTAGTCTCTAGATACAAAGAATCACAGGTGGGCAATGACGCAACCAGTAGTTGAGCTCAAAAATGTTGTGAAGAGCTTCGGACCGGTCGATGTGCTGAAAGGTGT
>JBDLRV010000007.1:0-28781 GCA_039799865.1 Actinomycetota bacterium
GCGGGTACGTGGTATGAGAGGCATGCTCTACCGAATCAAGCGGAAGACCAGAGAGCTCGTTGACAACTGATTTTTCCTTATTGAGTGCGGGTGAAGTGACAGCGTCACTCGTAGTAGATGAAGGCGGAAATTCAATAACAGCCGAGGGAAATAGTCGAGGGATCGGAAATGCAACAGATCTTGAGTTTCTTTTATGGCTTAGAGCAAGGTCCCAGATTGTTCTCACCAGCGGAATAACCGCAGAGGCCGAGAATTACAAGTACCCCGCTAATTCTGAACTTGCCGTCCTGAGCAATTCGAAGCGCCACTATCCCCGGCTCACAGAGTCGTTAGACAAGGTCCGATTCATCTCGAACTCGTCCTTTAGCGAAGCGGTTAGGAAACTTCAGGAGCAGGGGTTCAAGAGAATCCAAACTGAATTCGGAGAAACTGGTTTCCAGGCATTGGCTTGCGATCAAATCGACTGTTTCCTCTCCTCAAAATCCAGAGCAGGCATCAAGCAGTTTCTTGAAAGGACAGGGTTAGTAGCAAAAGAGACTTTTGACCTGTCAGAGCTTCAGATTGCTCGGGTGGTTGGGCGTGGCAGGAATTAGATAGCCGAAGTTGCGGGTAATTTCTAAGCGTGGAACTCTCCCTCAAAGGCATCTCTGAGCCATTCGCAGGCATGCTGCTTGGTCTTCAGCAGATTACGCCCAGGGAAGAAATGGTCATTACCCAAATTCCAAGTCCCAAGGGAATTGCTCCCGAATCTCTAGCACTCTCTATCGAAGTAAGTCATGATCTATCAAGTGACCATGGGGCATCGCGTTTAGTCTTCTGCCGCGATGAAAAGCAACCAGAGGGTTGGCATTCGGAATTTCGAATCATTGGATATGCCAAAAGCCCTGTTGAACTAGAGATGGCACGAGATGAGTACTCGGTGAATCTTCCGTGGGAGTGGCTAAAGGACTCCCTGGCGCTTCACGGAGCTCAATTCGCCCATGAGGCCGGAACAACCACCACAGTTATTTCCACAGGTCACGGATCGCTAGTAAGTCAGAGTCAACACGCAGAAATCGAGATTCGAGCGAGCTGGGCCCCTGTGAACTTTGACCTGACCACTCATTTGCGCGGCTGGATTGACCTGCTTGCTATGATTTCTGGTCTCCCACCATCTGAAAACGAAGTTGCGAGATTGGCTTGAAACTAACTGAGCCAAGAAGAAAAGTCTTTTTGGTAAATGATCTCGACGCCTTATCACAGGCAACAGAAGCGATAGGCAAAGAGAGCGTTATCGGGCTCGACGCTGAACGTGCGAGCGGCTTCAAATATTCAAACCGGGCCTACTTGGTTCAATTCTCGACAAGTGAGTCCATTTTTCTGCTTGACCCCACCTTTTTTTCTTCAAGTGACATGCTCCGCTTAATCGAGACTGTCAATACAAAGCTTTGGATTCTTCACTCCGCCACTCAAGACATTCCATGCCTGCGCGATCTGGGATTCGCCCCAACAGCTATCTACGACACCGAATTAGCAGCAAGAATCTGTGGGATTGAGAAATTTGGCCTTAGTTCGATTGCCCTTGAATTGCTAGGTCTCGAAATGGAAAAAGAACACAGTGCTGCCGACTGGTCGATAAGACCCCTTACACCAGAAATGCTCAACTACGCAGCGCTTGACGTAGATGTACTCCACGAATTGAAGACCTCACTAGATGAAAAAGTTGCTGAGCTAGGGAGGACTCAGTGGCTTGATCAGGAACTTGCTCGACTTCTATCTTTCAAACCAAAGCCTCAACCAAAGGATGCTTGGCGCAATTTACCTGGAATAACAAAGATAAAAGACGAGAGAAAACTAAAGATTGCAGCAAGCCTCTACCAAAAGCGCGATGACATTGCCAAGGAGAAGGATGTTGCTCCCGGAAGACTGATCCCGGACCGCTCAATTATGGCTGCAGTCGATCAGCTACCCGCGACTAAGCGCGATCTCGCATTGAATCGAGACTTCCAAGGAAGAGCTTCCCGATCTCTGCTCGATGAGTGGTGGAAGGCGGTTCAAAACAGCGACTCAGTCGACATTTCCGAACAGGAACTCGATCCGAATCATCTGCCCAATCACCGAAGCTGGGAGAGAAGGTTTCCTGACGCTCACCTAAGGCTCTCGGAATTGCGTCCACTTGTGCTGGCAAAGGCGCAAGAACTTGTACTTGCACCAGAGATTCTTCTGTCTCCCGATACCTTGAGAAGAGTTTGCTTTAGGCCAGAGAAAGATATCTCTGCTCAGCTCAGGACCCTAGGTGCGAGAGATTGGCAAATCGAACTACTTGCTACTGAGTTAGAAGCTGTGCTTGAGCGACTAGCCAACTAGCGATCGAAGCACGTACTGCAAAATTCCACCGTTTCGGAAGTAATCAGCTTCGCCTGGAGTATCAATTCTCACTACCGCATCAAACACAACTTTTTGCTTACCAGCCGGCGAATGCTCACTTGGTGTGGCGGTAACTTTCACAGTTTTCGGCGTCAATCCATCGTTGAGCTGGACGATGCCGGAGACCTCAAATACCTCTGTGCCATCAAGACCAAGGCTCTGGGCTGTCTGACCAGCAGGATACTGAAGCGGCAAAACGCCCATACCAATTAGATTGCTGCGGTGGATTCGCTCGAAGCTTTCGGCAATAACTACCCGTACCCCTAGAAGTGACGTACCCTTTGCGGCCCAGTCTCTGGAAGATCCACTTCCATATTCCTTGCCCGCTAGAACAACAAGTGCTGTTCCCGCGCTGCGGTAGTTCTCTGCAGCGTCGAAAATAAATACCTTATCTCCAGACGACTTTGTGAAATCTCGAGTGTAGGGTCCCTCAACATCGGAAAGCAGTTGGTTTCGAAGGCGAATGTTTGCAAAGGTTCCGCGAATCATTACCTCGTGATTGCCACGCCTGGAGCCGTAAGAATTGAAGTCAACTCTTGAGACTCCCCGCTCCTGGAGATACTTACCCGCTGGCGAATCGACCTTGATTGAACCGGCTGGAGAAATGTGATCCGTGGTAACAGAGTCGCCCAATTTGACCAAGACTCTTGCTCCACGGACATCTGTCACCGGTGATGGAGTCTTACTAAGACCATCGAAGTAGGGGGCCTTGCGAACGTAGGTGGAATTCTCATCCCACTCGAACACAGCACCCTCGGGAGTCGGGATTGACTTCCAGCGGTGATCGCCTTCGAAAACGGATGCGTACTGTTTGGTAAACATTTCACTGGTGATGGATGAATCGATTGTCTTCTGTACTTCTTCCGGTGTAGGCCAAATGTCCTTCAGAAATACATCCTTACCTGACTCATCCTTGCCAAGTGCTTCCGATTCGAAATCAAAGTCCATTGTCCCAGCCAGTGAATAGGCAATCACCAGTGGCGGCGAGGCCAGATAGTTCATTTTCACGTCAGGGTTTATACGGCCCTCAAAGTTTCTATTTCCAGAAAGCACTGCTGAAACAGCCAACTCATTTTCATTGATGGCTGATGAGATTTCGTCGGCTAGCGGTCCTGAGTTTCCAATGCAGGTGGTGCAGCCGTAGCCAACAAGATTGAAACCAAGCTTGTCAAGATAAGGAGTCAGTCCCGACTTGTCGTAGTACTCGGTCACCACCTTTGAACCTGGGGCAAGCGAGGTCTTTACCCAGGGCTTGGCCTTCAGTCCCTTTTCCACTGCCTTCTTTGCGAGCAGGCCAGCTGCAAGCATCACAGAGGGATTCGATGTGTTGGTGCAGGAGGTGATAGATGCAATTGTTACCGCACCATGCTCAAGCTTGTAATCTTTCCCGCTAACCGAAACTGGATCGAAGCTCTTTGAAGCGTAGGTCTTCAAGTCCTTTGAAAACGCCGTCTTACTCATTGAAAGTGGGATTCTGTCTTGCGGACGCTTAGGCCCTGCAATAGATGGAACAACGGTCGATAGATCGAGCTCTAGATACTCAGAGAAGACCGGCTCCAGTTCAGGATCATGCCAGAGGCCCTGTGCCTTCGTGTAAGCCTCAATCAGTGCGATTTGATCTTCTGTTCTGCCAGTAGTCCTTAGGTAATCCAGAGTTACCTCATCAATCGGGAATATGGCGACTGTTGAACCAAACTCGGGAGACATGTTTCCAATCGTTGCTCGATTAGCCAAAGGCACCCTCGAGACACCATTTCCGTAAAACTCAACAAACTTGCCAACCACTCCATGTTTTCTTAGCATCTCAGTGATTGTCAGAACAACGTCGGTTGCGGTAGCTCCCGTTGGAATAGCTCCGGTTAGCTTGAACCCAACTACCTTCGGGATAAGCATTGACACCGGCTGACCAAGCATCGCAGCTTCGGCTTCAATACCGCCAACTCCCCAGCCGAGGACGCCCAGTCCATTGACCATGGTTGTGTGAGAGTCAGTTCCAACGCAGCTGTCTGGATAGGCGAAGGTGATTCCATCGACGTCTTTGGTCATGACGACGCGAGCCAGATACTCGATGTTGACCTGGTGAACGATTCCTGTGCCTGGCGGAACGACCTTGAAGTTGTCAAAAGCGGTTTGACCCCACCTGAGGAACTGATACCTCTCACCGTTGCGCTGGTATTCATACTCAACATTTTTCTCGGCGGCATCAGCTGTTCCTGCCACATCTATGACCACCGAGTGATCAATCACCAGCTCGGCAGGGGCCAAGGGATTGATTTTTTGTGGGTCTCCCCCGAGGTCGGCAACTGCCTCACGCATCGTCGCAAGATCTACTACACATGGAACACCCGTAAAGTCCTGCATGATGACTCTCGCAGGGGTGAACTGAATCTCGGTGTCTGGCTCAGCGGCTGGATTCCAGTTGACCAGTGCCTTGACGTGATCGGCCGTTACGTTGGCACCATCTTCGGTTCTGAGCATGTTCTCTAAAAGAATCTTGAGAGAGTAGGGAAGCTTCTTGGCATCAAGTTCTGACATGCTGAAGTACTTGTACTTTTTGCCATTAACCTCGAGGGTTCTTTCGGCCGCGAAACTACTTGCCATCTGATTTCTCCTTGGATTCACCCTCTAATTTACCCTTCTCGTCGATGGCAATCCGCTTCATAAGAATCCACGTGAGCGCTAGTAGACCGGCGTAGGCCGGAGCGCCCATCACCACTCTCGAGGCAGCCAGCAGCTCCACCATGTTGGCGAAATACAGGGGCACCTGAACCAAAAGACGAAGCGCAAAAAACGCAACCCAGATCAGAGTAATCAGCCTCAGTCTTTTATATTCGCGCGATGTTCTCCAGTTGGTTAGGCCAAAAAGAAGCTGTGCTACAAAACCCATTAGCGGCCGACGAATCAAAACAGAAACAAGGAGCACTGTCCCATAGGCAAGGTTGGTGAGTAAGCCTGTAATGAAGTAGTCCGCCGCTTGACCTCCATCACGCAAAGCAAGGAAAGCAGCCAGTGCAATTGCAAGCGCTCCAATGACTGACTGCTGGATTCCCTGTTTCTTTAAAAGTCTGACAACAATGAAAAGGAGCGAAAGAGTTGCAGCGGAAACAACAGCTGGTAGTGCCTGCTGAGTTACTGCAAAAACGATTGAGAAGGTCGTTGCCGGCAGCACAGCCTCGGCAATGCCCAACCCACCGCCAATACCTGACAACAGAGACTTCCCGTCGAGCTGGTAGCTTTCACCGTTCTTACTAAGTCCAAGTCGCTTGGCGACTCCCTCTTCGTTACTCATTTCCCACCGGCAGTTTCAGTGGCAGGAGATCTCCGGGTGGCAAAGCCACATCCCCTCGATTCACAACGGTTTGTCGAAAGAGAGAAATCATCTCGAGGTAATTGGCACCTGAAAGGTCATCGCCTGTGATGACTCCTCGTAGAAACCATCTTGGTCCATCACAGCCGACGAAAACACTGTTTCGAGTTGGGTTTGGTACCTGTGCAAAAAGTTCTATTCCAAGTGGTCCAGATCGCTTCGCGCTCTCGCCGCCCTGATCGGCAACCGATTTGGAGAGTGCTTCCAGAGTGGAAAGCCACAGTCCTTCCGATCGAGTAGCAGCAAAAGCCTGCAGCTGCATGCGGTGCTTGTTGATTTCAACAGTGATTGCAACTATGCGCTTGTTTGCCTCGTCAACATCAGCTCGAATCTGCATCTCTGGCTTTGGTGCGATTCGAATCGATCCAAAGTCTAGGTAGGGAGTGAGTAGCCCAACTTCACTGACATCGAAAGGGCCAGATTTGTCTCGGTCGATTGGGGCAATCTTTTCCAAACTAATTCTTTCCGCTCGAACCAAAGCCGCCTGTGCCGCGGGCGGACTCGGGAAGCTCTGAAACTGCAACAAATCGTGCGTGCTCAACCTGTTGAATCACCAGCTGAGCAATTCGATCTCCTCGGCTTACTGCAAAATCCTGGTCAGTTGTGTTGTAGAGCGTCACCATAATCTCTCCACGATAACCAGCATCCACAGTGCCGGGGGTGTTAAGGACAGTAATACCGCTTTTTGCCGCCAAACCTGATCGCGGGTGAACCAGCGCTACAAAACCATTTGGCAATGCGATGCGGACTCCAGTCTTTACCAAAGCTCTGCCACGAGCAGGAATGATTGTGTCTTCGGTCGACTTCAGATCTGCCCCGGCATCCCCTGGGTTGGCATAAGTTGGAAGAAAACCATCTTCCGCGACAATAAGTACTTCCACGCTCACCCCACGAGCGTAATCTATCTGAATGAGATTTCGGGAGCGCCTATACCCTTCGCTAGGGATTTGGCTGGCCCTCTCGCTGTCTTTCCCAATGCTGCTTCTTGCAGCTATGCCTTTTGGTCTTGAAGTGGGAATTGCCGTCTCTGTGGTGGGAGGCATAACCCTGTTACTAATCGCCTATTTCAACTCGCCACTTATCGAGGTATCGGATGCGATGCGCGCTGGCAGATTCACAATTCCACTGGATGTAATGGGCGAGGTTACGGAACTAACTAAAGAGTCCTTGAAGGAGACCATCGGAATCAAATCAGATGCCCGGGCCCGGATGCTTATTCGCGCCTACGTAAAGACAGCCGTAAAGATAAAGATGGAAGACAAGGCCGATCCAACTCCTTACCTTGTCATAAGCACAAGAAGACCCAAGGAGTTAGCTGTTGCACTCCTTGCAAACCGGACCTAGTTTGCTTCTCTTACCAAGCTGTGCCTTTGGTTTAACGAGGAAGCAGCTGATGCAGGTGAACTCATTGTCTTGCTGAGGAAGAACTACAACCTCTAACTCTTCGTTCACTACATCAGGGATTGTGAAAGAGTCAACAGCATCCGTGTCATCATCAGAGATTGTTGGCTTGGCAGGAATACGTTCCTTGATAGCTTCCAACGACTCAGTTTCATCGTCAGTCTTCCGCTGGGCGTCGTAATCAGTCGCCATTGAGCCTCCCGAGAATTACGCGAGAACTATGCCTTGGCTGGGGAAAATTTGCAAATCAGGCTCGCGATATAGAAAAACTGTTCATAACTCGCCTATTGAAAAGCCTGAATTGGGCCTAATTGAGTGGGAATATGCCATTAAGGAGTGTAAATGGAACTGAGGTTTGTTTCAAGGGATGGCAACACCCTTACCTTTGAGTCTCCTGATGGCCTCAGGCACACAGCCCTGCTGGATGAGGAACTGTCCCAGGCACTCAGGCCAACGGTGCGAAACCAAGCAGCTGAAATTTCTCCCAAGGAGATTCAGTCAAGGCTTAGGACCGGAGAGAGCGTTGAATCCCTAGCCTCAGAGCTAGGCGTTAGCACGTCGTCGCTGGAACCGTTCGCTGCTCCAATCCTTGATGAACTTCGCTTCATGCTTGAGGCTGCCCTTTCGGTCCAAATGGCCGATGGCAATCACATGAGCGCTTTTGGAGACATCTTGGATAGAGATCACCCAGGAGCTAAAAAGCGCATCTACCGCCAAAACGATCAGTGGCAGCTCGAAGTTATCTCCGACACCACAATGCACTTCAGCTTTGATCCACGTAACCGTTTGTTGGAGCCGCTCGACAATACCGCTACCAACCTGACCCTGCTTCACTCTCAAAGAGATCTGGTTACCGCGACTCTTCCAGCGGTCAGTGAGCCAGCCCCGGTTTATTCAGAGGAGCGTTACGAACCAGTCGAGCAAACAGCATCAGTTTTAGATCTTGTAGAAGAACTTAGAGCAAGAAGGCAGCTTCAAGAGGAGACGGTAAGACCGGCTCCGGCAAAAGGAAGAACATCTCTTCCAAGCTGGGACGAAATTGTTTTGGGAACTTCTAACTCAGAAGCCGATGCGGATAAGCGGGACTTTTAGTTCAGCATCTGAAATAGAACCGTGATGGCTAATCATGTCAAAAGCACGCTGCTTCGAGAAGTTCGAGTGATAGAGCGTGTAGTTGCTCTTCGCTAGCAGAACAACCTCTGGCAAGCGCTGCGCTGCCTCCACTCCGATTGGTCCATACCAGCCGCTATCGATGAGCTCCTGGGTCGTGTGTGCTCCAAAGGCGTAGCTCAGAGCACTCAGTCTCTCTATTGCAACAGTAGCCTCCGAGGGCTCGGCGAAATATAGATAGCTGGTTCTGGTGTCTCCCCCAAAGAATTCAAGGCTTAGACCGGCCAGTTCCTGATCGAGTCGAAGCTGCCTATCGCGCGAAGTCTCAACCATTCCGTGGTCGGCAGTGATGACAAGTCCAGCGCGTCCCATCTTGCTAGCCAGAAGCTTTAGCCCCGCATCTATCTGCTCCAAGATGGAGGCCCAGCCGGTAGAGGTCCAGCCATTTTGGTGGCCATATTTATCAAGCTCAGGAAAGTAGACATAAGAAATGGATGACTGTTTTGAGTTGGCGACATCGATGGCCTTATGAATTCGCTCTTCGATTGAATCGGCACCAATGAAGTTTGCCCGTCGCATGGTTGCTCGTGTGAAACCGGTATTGCGATACTCCTCGGCCGCTATAACGTTGCAAACTATTCCGATACTGAATGCTTCTTCACTGACGAGGCGGTGGGGTTGCCACTTTTCAGGGTCGGTTCTCTCATTCCAACCAACTAGTAAATTGATGCGCTCATTTTCTTTTCTATCCCAAACCTGGTGACCGAGAAGTCCGTGCTCACCGGACATCAGTCCGGTTGCAAAGCTGCCGATGTTCACTGAGGTGGTGGCGGGAAATGAAGCAGTGATGCTCTTTCCGCGGCGCAGGTTCTCGTGGAGAAATGGAGCGTGCCCTGCTCGCTGGCGAAGATTCTCTGAACCTAAGCCATCCACCAGAACAACAATTACATTGTCTTTTGGCGATAGCTCTAGCGGATTGCCTTTTCTAACAACACTGGCAAGTGCAGATGCAAACACGTGTCGAATAGCCCCTAAATCCTTGGGAGGTCGGGGTAAAGTCAAAGACACCTGCCAAGTTTTGCACAGCTGAAAGATATGACCAAAAACCAAGAGCGCATTTTGGACGTTGATGTCGCCCAAGAGATGCGCCAGTCCTTTCTGGAGTATTCCTACTCAGTCATCTACTCACGGGCTCTACCCGATGTCAGAGATGGGCTGAAGCCCGTCCAGCGAAGAATCATCTACCAAATGGGCGAGATGGGACTCAGGCCTGACCGCGGTCACGTCAAATCCGCCCGCGTCACCGGAGAGGTAATGGGCAAGCTCCACCCCCATGGTGATGGAGCGATCTATGACGCCCTAGTAAGAATGGCTCAAAGCTTTAGCCTCAGACTTCCGCTAATTGATGGTCACGGAAACTTCGGCTCTTTGGATGATGGCCCAGCAGCGGCCCGCTACACCGAGGTTCGTCTCACCCTCGCCTCTCTTGCCCTGAATGAATCACTGGATGAAGACACCGTAGATTTTGTGCCGAACTACGATGCGCAGCTGAATGAGCCCGAAGTGCTCCCTGCTGCATTTCCGAACTTATTGGTTAATGGGGCTAGCGGCATCGCGGTTGGAATGGCAACCAACATGCCTCCGCACAATCTCGGCGAAGTCATCGATGCACTTCAGCTACTTCTACAGAAACCTAAGACTTCCCTAGAGCAAATCATGGAACTGATTCCTGGACCGGACCTTCCCAGCGGCGGTGTAATTCTGGTCGGTGAGGGAATTACTGAGGCCTATTCATCCGGCAAGGGTTCATTCAAGATGCGGGCCAAGATCAGCGTCGAATCCGTTGCGCCAAGAAGAACCGGACTTGTCATCACTGAGCTTCCCTTATCTGTTGGACCAGAACGCGTAATCGAGAAAATTCGCGATGGAGTCAACGGCAAGAAGCTCCAGGGCATACACAACGTTGTGGACCTGACAGACCGTGAGAACGGTCTCAAGCTAGTAGTCGAGCTGAAAAGCGGTGTAGATCCAGAGTCTGTCATTGAGGCCCTTTACAGACTCACACCCCTGGAGGAGAGCTTCGGCATCAACAACGTAGCTTTGGTCAAGGGAAGACCTCAGCAGCTCGGGCTTCTTGATCTTCTGAAGCTCTACCTAGAGCACCGGCTAGAAGTAACCACCAGACGATCAAAAAACCGCCTAGAAAAGCGCCAGGCGAGACTGCATCTAATCGAAGGGCTTCAGCTAGCCGTTATAAACATCGATGAAATCATCGAGGTTATTCGCTCCTCGGAGACTGCTGAAGAGGCAAAGAAGAGATTAATCAAAGTCTTTGACCTTAGCGACTTGCAATCTGAATACATTCTTGAGCTAAAGCTCAGAAGGCTAACCAAGCTAAGCATTCTCGAGCTCGAAACCGAAGCCGAGCAGCTCAGGCGAGAAATTGAAGAGCTGAGGAACATACTCAGCGATGAGAAGATCTTGAAAAAGACCATCTCCAAGGAGCTGGCCGAAGTTCGCAAGCAACACGCCAATGATCGAAGAACAGAGCTGGTTGATGCAACGGGAATGGAAGTTAAGAAACTTCCTACTCAGGTCAAAGAGCTGGCCGATGAACCTGCCGTGGTCACACTCTCCCCCACTGGCCTAATTTCACGATCAACTGGCGCAGGAATTGGATTGGCCATCACTACCAGTTTGCGATCAGACATCGGAATTGTTTTGTCAGACGGGAAAGCCATTCAAGTGCACGTAAGTGACATACCTGATGGCAAAGCAATAGCCGCAGGGAAATTTGCTGGTAGTAAGGCCAAAGCACTCGGAATCATTCCTTGGTCAGATGAAATAACCATCGCCATGGGAACCGCCTACGGTGTCGTGAAACGCATTACTGGTCCACTGCCAGACAAGCACGAAGTCTCACTTATCTCGTTGAAAGATGGTGACTTTCTTGTTGGAGTTTGCCAATCCGAAGATAGCGACACTGTCGGCTTTGTAACCTCTTCCGCCAATGTCCTCACATTCTCTGCCGAGGCCGTAAGACCTCAGGGCCTTCCAGCTGCGGGAATGGCAGGAATAAACACCGATGACAAAGCTATTTACTTCGGAAAAGTCATCGAGGGCGGCTCACTGGTGACAGCTGCCAACAGCTCCTCATCACTTGGAAAGACGGATCCCGGGACTGTCAAAATCACACCCATCAAGACGTTCCCCAAGCAAGGCAGAGGCTCAAAGGGAGTGCGTTGCCATAAGTTCCTAAAGGCTGAGGATCAACTTTACTTCGCAACGTTTGCAGGCAAAGAACCAACGATTTTTGACGAGTCAGAAAAGACAGTAAAGGCTCCGGCGATTGAACCCAAGCGTGATGGCAGTGGTAAGAAAGTGTCTGCCTTCATCGCAGGTGCAATCTAAGCGTCAATCCTCTCCCGATCGAATTCATCCGCGGAATCAACGATGAAATCTCTACGGGGTGATACCTCATTGCCCATTAATAGCTCAAACACCTCATCGGCAGCCGCTGCATCCTTGACGTTAATCCTGCGCAGCATTCGCTTCTGAGGGTTCATGGTCGTTTCAGCAAGCTGATCGGCATCCATCTCACCAAGGCCTTTGTAGCGCTGAATTGGCATCTCATAAGACTTGCCCGCCTTGTCGAGCTTTTTCAGCAGATCCATCAGTTCCTGCTGACTGTAGGTGTAGGTGGTCTCTTTGTTCTTGCCTGTTCCAGTGATCACTCTGTGCAGCGGCGGAACAGCAGCGAAAACTCGGCCCGCCTCAACCAATGGGCGCATGTATCGGAAGAAGAGGGTAAGAAGCAAGGTTCTGATGTGCGCGCCATCAACGTCGGCATCGCTCATCAGGATAATTTTTTCATACCGCGCAGCTTCGAGCTCGAACGTCCTTCCTGAACCAGCGCCAATCACCTGAAGAATTGATGCGCACTCTGCGTTTGAGAGCATGTCGGAGATTGAAGCTTTCTGAACATTCAAAATCTTTCCGCGGATAGGTAAGAGTGCCTGGAACGCACTATCACGAGCGAGCTTGGCGGTGCCAAGTGCGCTGTCGCCCTCCACTATGAAAAGCTCAGAACCTTCGGTGGCTGATGCCCTGCAGTCAACAAGCTTGGCTGGAAGGGTTGAACTCTCCAGTGCATTCTTTCGACGTTGAGTGTCTTTCACATCGCGCGCACTAATTCGAGCCTTGGCCTCACTCACCACTCTCTCAAGCAGGGTTTCGGCTTCTTGCTTGGTCCCTCTGATTTTTCCAGCAAGGAATTGATCTAAATATTTGCTTACCGCGGCCGAGACAATTGCCTTTATGGCAGGAGTTCCAAGCGTTTCTTTTGTTTGGCCTTCGAACTGAGGCTCGGGGAAACTCACAGCAATTGCTGCAGTGAGTCCAGTGAGAATGTCGTCCTTTTCAATCTTGAGACCGGTCGCCTTGAACTTTCTGGCATTGGCATCGATTGCCGACTTGAAAGATTTGACTATCCCCTGCTCAAATCCCGCTAGATGTGAGCCACCTTTGGAAGTCGAGATTATGTTTACAAAAGTTCTGACATCTGTTTCGTAACCCTGGCCCCAGCGCATCGCGATGTCAACCTTGCAGGTTCTTTCAACCTCGGTGGACTCCATTGACCCAGTCTTGGCATTTAGAACTGGCACAGTCTCATTGAAAGTGTCACTGGCAGTTATGCGCTTAACCGGAATGAGTTCTGCATCTTTGGCAAGAAAACTTACGAATTCAGCAATTCCGCCCGCGAATGCAAACTCAATCTTTTTTCCATTTGCATCCTTCGCTGAGAGAGTTAGGCCAGGAACCAAAAACGCCGTTTGTCTCAACCGAGCTTCAAGATCAGGCAAAGACAGCTCGGCCTTAGAATCAAAAATCTGCCTATCTGGCCAAAATCGAACGCGGGTCCCTGTCTTCTTCTTTTCCACCTTGCCGATGGCTCTTAGCTCGCTCTTTTTTACGAAGGGCTTGAATTTGGCATCCGGACCTTTGCCATCGAATACCCCTGGCTCACCCTTCTTGAATGACATGGCATGAGTTTTGCCGCCGCGGTCAACCTCGACATCAAGTCTTGCGCTCAGGGCGTTGACAACCGATGCTCCGACGCCGTGAAGGCCGCCTGAGGAGCCGTAGGAACCACCACCGAACTTTCCACCAGCGTGAAGCTTGGTGAATACAACTTCCACCCCAGTTAGGCCGGTTTTTGGCTCGATGTCTACGGGTACTCCACGCCCATGATCTGTCACCTGAACAGATCCGTCGGCAAAAAGTTCAACTTCTATGTGGCTTCCGTAACCGGCAAGGGCCTCATCAACTGAGTTGTCAATAATCTCCCAAACGCAGTGCATAAGGCCACGAGTGTCCGTGGAGCCGATATACATTCCAGGACGCTTGCGGACGGCTTCGAGTCCCTCTAGGACGGATAGGTGCCTCGCTGAATAGCTTTCCACGCCGAAACACTAAGGGATTTGGTCAGTAATTCATTCTTGCCACTTCGCGATTAGCGAAACAGAGAGAAATACGCCATAGCTGTCAGTTGTGAAAGCTATATTTTCCACATGGAAACTAGCTCACTACCAAGACTTACTAACTCGGACCGCTGCGATGTTTGTGGTGCACAGGCATTCATTAGAGTCCAGCTTGAGTCAGGTGAGCTGACTTTCTGTGGCCACCACGGCAATCTCAACAAAGAAAAACTGAAGCCAATCAGCATCAACTGGCACGACCAGACTGATGTCCTTAATCGCTCTTCTGTCGAATAACCTCTACCCAGCTCGCGACTTGCTCATCCACTTCTAGTTGCGCTCCGAGCGCACTTAGCTCAATTTCTAAAAGCTTCGGGTTTTTAGCAAGCACTGGTCCATAGAGTTTCGTGGCAACAAAGGCTTTGTTCGTAAACACATCAGGCAGACTTGAGGCGCTGTTGCGGTATCCAAAATAGCCATCGACTGTCGTAACAAACCCGCTCTTTCGGCTAGTCTCAATCGACTTCAGCCCAAGCTCTTCGGAGAAAAATTCGTAGGATGACCCGACTATCAAGGTTGGCAGGCCAGACTCAAAACGTTTCTTTATGTCTTTTCGCATTGATGCAAGTTTCTTTGAGAAGTGTTCCATGACTGCCAAAGAAGCGTCACCAACCAGGACAAAGTCGGCACCCTTAGGACTCTCTGCCTTCTTTGCTTTGAGCCCCGCTTTACTCAAGAAGCAAAGCAGCACCTCGAGATTGCCTTGATCTCCGTTGTTGTTGAAATAGCTCGGCTCAAAAGTGAAGTAGGTAATCATTTTGCAAGCCCCAGGTGTCTTCTGGTGCGGCGCATGGCGTCCGCGCTAAAGAGAATGGTGTGCTTTTTGCCACTCAGTTCTAAGAACTTATCCGCTGCGGCAGCCGGGTCCATTTCTATGTGCTTAACTTCAACACCTGCGAAGTGCAGCCTAAGCGCAAGATCGTAAGCGTTTGATCCCCCAACAACGTCAACAGACGTTAGTTTTCTAAAATCAACCGTCCAAAGCCAGCTTGGATCGTGGATGTCTGATCCGGCCATCAGCATAAGTGGCTTTTCATCTCCGCTTAGCTCATCCAGATTAAGTTGAAAACTTGTGGGGTTTTGAACAAGGCGAAGGTTTACCTTACGATCACGAACAGTCACAATTTCGTTTCTAGCAAAGACTCGTTGCGGATTACTCAGCTCTAGTTCTACCAGCTTGAAGTCCAAATCCACGATCCTGCTCGCCGCAACAACCGCCAGCGCATCGTTGATAGCGTGCTCAGGACGGGTGGCTGAGGTCTTTAGTTTTTGTCTAGAGAATCTGATTTCAAAGGTTTGTTTTCCATAAACAGTCGCCTGCGGCTCAATCTCTTTTGCTCCTTTGAAGTTAAAGGCATACCTGGGGGCCAACTTTGAGTTTTTTATCGCTGCCGAAAGACCGACCCCTGCTGGCGGGCTTAGGTAGCGCAGTTGATTCAGATTTGGGTCATCACAATTGATAACCACATCCTCCACTGAACTTGCAACCTCGGCTAAGCGCCCTATTACAAACGAGGGATCATTGAATCTATCAAGTTGATCACTCAGCACGTTAGTCAAGACAGCCAATTTCGGCTTGAGCTCCAGCAGAGGTCTGATGTGACCCTCATCGACTTCTAAAACAGCGATGTCAAAGTCAAAGCGCCCACCGAGGCTCATTTTTGCGATTACCGCCGAGAGAAGTCCCTGTTTGATGTTCGCCGTTGAATTATTGGTGAAGACTTTAAGTCCGTGCGACACCAGAAGCCTAGATAACAGATTCGTTGTCGATGATTTGCCAGCGCTTCCGCTCACAATCACTATTCCCATTGGAAGTTTGGCGAGAGTATCTGCAAGCAGGTTTGGCCAGAGTTTTGAAACTACAAGTCCTGGTAGAGCAGAACCGCCCCCAGGCCTAACCCTTCGGACAAGACCTCGAAGTGTCTTTCCCAGCAAAACGGCTAGGACGTAATTCATTTAGTTGTCCAGATAGTCACGCAGCAGCTGCGAGCGAGAGGGGTGACGAAGCTTCGACATGGTCTTGGATTCAATCTGTCTAATGCGCTCTCTGGTTACACCAAACTTTTCACCGATTTGGTCAAGCGTCATCTGGACACCATCCCCTAGACCAAAGCGAGAGCGAATGACTCCAGCCTCCCTAGGGTGCAAACTGTCGAGGACTCTCTCAAGTTCCTGCTGAAGCATTGAGAAGCCAACAGCATCCGCCGGAACGACGGCCTCGGTGTCCTCAATCAGGTCTCCGAATTCGCTATCTCCGTCCTCACCGAGTGGGGTCGATAGAGAAATTGGTTCACGCCCATACTTCTGGACTTCGACCACCTTCTCAGGAGTCATGTCGAGTTCTGCGGCAAGCTCTTCAGGAGTTGGTTCTCGTCCCAGATCCTGCAGCAGCTGACGCTGAACACGAGCGAGCTTGTTGATTACTTCGACCATGTGAACAGGAATACGAATCGTTCGGGCCTGATCCGCCATAGCTCTGGTGATTGCCTGCCGAATCCACCACGTCGCATAGGTGGAGAACTTGTATCCCTTGGTGTAGTCGAACTTCTCTACTGCTCGAATAAGGCCCAGGTTTCCTTCCTGAATTAGATCCAGGAACTGCATTCCTCGTCCGGTGTAGCGCTTGGCGAGCGAGACAACTAGTCTCAGGTTCGCCTCGAGTAGGTGGCTCTTCGCTCGTTGTCCGTCTTTTACCACCCAGTTCAAATCTCTTCGCTCTGATGGCGATAGTTTCTTGGTGGTTGCAAGCTTCTCTTCAGCAAAGAGACCGGCCTCGATGCGCTTGGCCAGCTCCACTTCAAGCTCAGCATTGAGAAGTGCGACCTTTCCAATCTGCTTGAGATAGTCCTTTACTGGATCGGCAGTAGCTCCACTGATGGTGAGATTTTGAACAGGAATGTCATCATCGTCATCGCTAATAACTATTAGGTCTGATGGAAGCTGAACCTTGCGATCTGTTTCATCATCCTCTTCAACGGTTAGATCAACGGCCTCTTGAGCTTCGGCAACGATGGCCTCAACGCTCTCAAGATCCGCTTCCTCTTCGATGTCTTCTTCATCAATCTCTAACTCACCATCGACGGCCTTACCTGACTTAGCCTTCTCTTTCAGACTCTTCTGCTTCTCAGGAACGCCCTTTTTTGCGCTTGGCTTTTCCTTAGTTACCTTTGCTGGCTTACCCTTAGCGGGTTTTGCACTTGCCTTTGATGGTTTCGTCTTCAGCGGTTTGGTTTCAGGCTTTTTTTGGACCTTTGCCTTGCTAGCTTTCGGGTCAACTTTCTTGGACTTAGAAACTGAGGGCTTACTGACAGGCTTTAGCTTTTTGCCTGCGACAGCCTTCACCGGCTTAGTTTCTTTTTTGGCCTCGGCCTTTTTTACAACAGTCTTCTTCGCAGCCGTTTTCGGAGCAGCCTTGCTTGCCTTGGGTAGGGATGGTTTGGTCGCTGGCTTTTTCTCTGCGACCTTTTTTGCCGGCTTGACGTCCTGCGTCTTCTGGGCAGGTTTGAGCTTCGCCTTGCCTACAGCAGGTTTGGTCTTGGTGGCTGCGATGGTGTCCTCTTCCGGGCAGGATATAAACCCTTGTCAAGTACCTCAAAAAAGGACCTGAAAGGGTTTAGAGCGCTAATTATGCCACCTGTGGTGGACAATCCCTAGACAAAAGCCCGAAAAAGAGCGATTTATTCCTTTTCACCTTCGGTGTTCCGGCGAAGGTTAGCTAGGTACTTCTCCAGCTCATCAGCTATTTGGTCCGCCGATGGTGGTTGTCCGGCAGGCCTACCCAGAGGTGCCCTAGCCGGAGCAGTTTCGCCGTTGGCATAACCCTGCTCGAGGGTCTGAATTAGCTTGCTCAGCTCCGGATTGTCCTGAACCTGTGTGTTCACCTTGCTGTCAAACGCGTTTGCGCGATCACGCAAATCATCCGAGGGAAAGACCAGACCGGTGGCGGCGGTAATTAGCTCAAGGCCACTCAGGGCTGATTTAGGAACTTCGTTGTCGGCGAGGTAGTGAGGAACGAGAAGGACAAAGCCGGCGACACTAAAACCCGCTTCAATTAGGCGGTACTCGAGCAGGTGAACAATGTTGCCCGGAACTTGGGTTTGGGGCTTCCACTCGGAAAAGCGATCAATCATCTCTTTGCGATTACCACTAACCGTCACTCCGGTGGCGCGCGTGTGAGGGATTGGAAACGGTATGGCGTGAACCCAGGTAAAAGAACTTATTTCGTGCGCTTCTGCAATCTCCACAATGGCATTTGCAAAGCTTTCCCACTTCATGTCCGGTTCGTAGCCCTCGAGCAGCAGGAAGGGCTGGTCCGCTTCATCCTTCATTAGATAGATGGCTAGGGTGGCAGGCTCGTAGCTATCAATGTGGTCTTTTTCGAAGTAGAGGATTGGCCGTCTGGACCGGTAGTCAAGCAGTTCATCGTTGTCAAACTTGATGACCACCTCGTTTTCAAGGTTGGCAAAAAGGTGCTCACTGAGCTGCTGGACAGTTGCTCCGGAGTCGCTGAAGCCAGTCAGGAGAGCAACCATGGGAAGACCCTTGGTCTCAAACCCATACTCTCTATATACGGAGCTCATAGCCAGATACTAACCCACCTAAACTTGTTGGATATGAACGAAGTCACCCTCATTACTCAATTACCAACAACTGCCCACCAGCTGGCAATTCCCTATATCGACGCCGATTCGATTGCCAAACATGGACTAACAATTCCCGATCTGCACCTTGGATTATTCAAGGCGGAGACCAAGGTAGGCAGCGTTGCCAGAATCCCGCATGGTCAGTCTGTCGCCATCCTCATCGGTGGCGAGCAAACCACTCGCGATTTTGTTGCTAACGCCGTCAGAAGCGCATCTAACGCTGCTCCCCTGGTTATAGATCTACGCGGCAAATCGGGCGAGGTGCTTGCAGCAGCAGAAGCAGCGATGCTCGCAATCAAAACACCCACCAATTACAAATCGGAAACGAAGTCGGAAAAAGTCTCCGTGCAATTGCTAGTTGACAATGAAGTTTCGCTTAGCCCCGCCGAAATTGTGGCTCGCGAGGTAATTCGAGCCAGAGAAATCATCAACATGCCGGCTAATGATTTGTACCCTCAAGTCGTTGCCGACAAAGCCAAGAGCTTTGCTGAGGGATTGCCCCTCAACATTGAGGTGTGGGACGAGCAAAGACTTGAAAAAGAGAACTGCGGTGGGATCCTTGGCGTTGGCCGAGGTTCAGTAAGACCACCGCGACTTGTAAAGATTGAATACAAAGGTGGTGGCAAACACCTTGGCCTTGCTGGCAAGGGAATCACTTTTGATACTGGAGGACTTTCGCTAAAGCCTGCAGACGGCATGGTGGGTATGAAGTACGACATGGCCGGTGCGGCTACAGTGCTCGCAGCGACACTTGCCATAGCAAGACTCGGCCTAAAGGTAGATGTCACAACAGTGCTCTGCCTAGCAGAGAACATGCCATCGGGATCGGCCACTAGACCAGGTGACGTACTTAAGATTCGTAACGGGAAGACAGTTGAGGTGTTGAACACCGACGCCGAGGGAAGGCTGGTACTAGCTGATGGGCTCTCACTGCTTTCGGAGCTAAAGCCTGATCACATCGTCGACGTTGCCACACTAACTGGAGCTGCAAGCATTGCCCTTGGCAAACGCCACTCTGGCCTAATGGGCTTTGGTCCAGTTATTGAACAGGTTGAGAGAGCTGCTCAGGAAACAGGTGAGCTCGTCTGGCACATGCCTCTGGCCGAGGAACTCAGAGAGCTCTTGTCCAGCGAATTGGCGGACATGACCAACGCGAAAATCGGAAATCGCGCGGGAGGGATGTTAGTTGGCGGGCTATTCCTCAAAGAGTACGTTGCCAAGGATTCCTCATGGGCCCACATAGACATCGCCTCTGCAGCCAATAATGACGGCTCCCCCTACTCTGTGTATCCAGCTGGAGCAACCGGTGTCATGATCCGCACACTCGTGCAGCTGGCTAAAAACCTCGCTGGAGCCAAGTAGTAGACTTTGCAGTTGTTTGAGCAAGATGGGGCCTGAATGGCAGAGCACAATTTCGATTTGGTGATCCTTGGCGCAGGCTCTGGAGGCTATTCAGCAGCTCTGAGAGCAGCCCAGCTCGGAATGAAGGTTGCTCTAATCGAGAAGGACAAGCTGGGCGGAACTTGCCTTCACAGGGGTTGTATCCCAACTAAGGCCCTCCTGCACTCAGCCGAGGTTGCCGACACAGCCCGCGATGCGGCCAACTATGGCGTTCAGGCAACCCTTTCGGGAATCGACATGACGCAGGTCAATAAATATCGAGACTCGATTGTCGACAAGTTATATAAAGGCCTAACTGGGTTAGTTGGTGGAAAGCCAATCACCTATGTCACGGGCGAAGGACGCATGACTGGTCCGAAGACAATCACGGTCGGAGCCGAAACTTACACCGGAAAGTTTTTGCTATTGGCAACGGGCTCACTAACAAAGACCCTAGGAATTCAAATCGGTGGCCGAGTAATCACAAGTGATCAGGCACTGCAGATGGACTGGGTGCCTAAAAAGGTCGCAATCCTGGGCGGCGGCGTGATTGGTGTTGAGTTTGCATCAATTTGGAGATCATTCGGCGCGGAAGTAGTAATCATCGAGGGGCTTGATCGCCTAGTTCCAAATGAAGAGCCAGTTATCAGCAAGGCACTGGATCGGGCATATCGCAAGCGCGGCATCGAATCAAAACTTGGAAATAAGTTCAAGACTGTCACGCAAACCCCAACCGCGGTTGAGGTGGAACTCGAAAACGGCGACCAGGTAAGCGCCGACATCCTTTTGGTTGCCGTCGGCCGTGGTCCTAACGCCACCGGCTTCGGATTTGAAGAGCAGGGCGTCAAAATGGATCGCGGCTGGGTCCTCACCAATGATCGCCTCATGACAAACCTTGCTGGCGTCTATGCAGTCGGCGACATCGTGCCTGGACTTCAGCTTGCTCACCGCGGCTTCATGCAGGGAATTTTTGTTGCAGAAGAAATTGCAGGACTAAAGCCAAAGAAGGTTGACGAGATGGGTATCCCACGCGTCACCTACTGCGAACCTGAGATTGCCTCGATTGGGCTGACTGAAGCACAAGCCAGAGAGAAATACGGCGACAAGATTGCAACCTACGAATACAACTTGGCCGGCAACGGAAAGAGCAACATCCTTGGAACCACCGGTCTTATCAAGCTGATACGTCAAGTAGACGGACCCGTTGTTGGATTCCACATGATCGGCTCCAGAGCCGGAGAACAAATTGGAGAAGCACAGTTGATTGTCAACTGGGAGGCTTACCCAGAAGATGTAGCACCACTGGTTCATGCACACCCAACCATGAACGAAGCAATCGGCGAGGCACACCTAGCCCTAGCCGGAAAACCACTCCACGCACACGCATAAAGTAAGGCGATTGAAATGGCTGATGTAGTACTCCCTGCACTAGGCGAATCGGTAACCGAAGGAACCGTTACCCGCTGGTTGAAAAAAGTCGGAGACAGCGTGAGCGTGGATGAGCCGCTAGTTGAGATCTCGACCGACAAGGTCGACACTGAAATCCCAAGTCCTGTTGCGGGTGTGATTCAACAGATTCTGGTCAAAGAGGACGAGACCGTTGCTGTCGGCGCAGTGCTTGCTGTAGTAGGAGATGGTGCTGCAGCCACTCCTCCGGCCGCCGCGCCTGCAGTCGCAGCCCCTGTTGCACCTGCCCCTGTAGCACCAGCGCCCGTAACCCCCGCACCGGTTGTCAGCTCACCAGTTATTCCAGCTCCCGTTTCCGCAATTGCAACTCCTGTGGTGCCAGCTCCAGTTGCACCTCCTGCGCCTCCGGCTCCTGTGGCACCAGCTCCAACTCCGGTGGTTTCCGCACCAGCACCTACTCAGTCGGAGTCTGATCCAAACTACGTAACCCCGATTGTGCGAAAACTAGCTAGTGACCTCGGAGTCAACTTGGCCAATGTCAAGGGCACAGGTGTTGGAGGCAGAATCCGCAAGGAAGATGTCGAGGCTGCGGGCAGACCAAGTACCGTGAATTCAGTTTCACAAGCTTCGGCACCCGCCGCAACCAGCGCGCTGCGTGGCACAAAAGAACCGATGACCAGACTTCGCCGAGTTCTAGCCGAGCGCGCAGTCGCATCCATGCAACAAACAGCTCAGCTAACTAGTGTTGTTGAAGTCGATGTCACCAATGTTGCCAACTTGCGCGACAGAACCAAGAACGATTTTCTGGCTAAGACTGGAGTGAAGCTTAGCTTCATGCCCTTCTTTACTCTCGCCGCAGCAGAGGCCCTCAGAGCTCATCCAAAGATCAACAGCAGTGCCGAGGGTGACCAGATTGTTTACCACGATGGTGAGAACATCTCATTTGCAGTTGACACTGAGCGCGGTCTGCTAACTCCGGTTATTCGAAACACTGCATCCCTTTCTATTGCACAGCTCGCTAAGCAGATTGCGGATCTGGCAGACAGAACAAGAAGCAATCAGCTAAAGCCAGACGAGCTTTCTGGTGGAACCTTCACCGTGACAAACACTGGTTCGCGCGGAGCACTGTTCGACACCCCGGTTGTCTTCCTCCCCCAGTCTGCAATTCTTGGCACCGGAATTGTCACTAAGCGTCCAGCGGTGGTTTTAGATGCTTCGGGCAACGAGGCCATTGCAATTCGCTCGATGGTTTACCTTGCGCTGAGCTACGACCACCGCATCATTGATGGGGCCGATGCAGCTCGCTACCTGACCGATGTTAAGAAGCGTCTTGAAGAGGGCAGGTTCGAAGCCAACCTTGGCATCTAATCCCCAAGCTCGCAGGTATAGCAATGCCTATATTTGAAAGAGTTGCGTTCGCTCCAAACTACCTCGGATACCTCGAGGGTTTTGAGCTACAAAAGAAGGTGCACGCCGAGGTCGTTGCCGGAGAGCGCGCAGACACTGTCCTGCTACTTGAGCACCAGAGTGTCTATACCGCAGGGAAGAGAACCGAACTCAGTGAACTACCGAGTGATGGCTCTGAATTTGTGGAAACAAACCGCGGTGGAAAGATTACCTGGCATGGACCAGGCCAGCTAGTGGGCTACTCGATAATGCATCTGCCAAAACCAATCGATGTTGTCGGTTATGTCAGATATCTCGAGCAGGTACTAATTGATTCAATCTCCGAGTTTGGGATTATCGGAATTAGAGTTCCGGGTCGCACCGGAGTCTGGGTTGAGACCGAAAGAGGGGCGGAAAAGCTCGCGTCTATTGGCATACGAGTTGCTGAGAAGGTAACAATGCACGGATTCGCCCTTAACTGCAGCAATTCACTTGAACCCTTTGAGCACATAGTTGCCTGTGGGATAGCTGATGCCAAGGCCACAACACTCAGTGTCTTAGCATCTAAGGAGATAACGCCGCTAATGGCCGCTAGCCTAATCGAGCAGAAAATGGGAGAAATACCAAATGCCAGAGGCTAATCCACAGCGCAAGCTACTGAGACTGGAAGTTCGAAACAGCTCAGTACCAATTGAGCGCAAGCCAGAGTGGATAAGAACAACAGCGAAGATGGGCCCTGAGTACAAACAGCTGCACTCTTTAGTGAAGCAGCAGGATCTGCACACCGTTTGCCAGGAGGCAGGTTGCCCAAACATTTTTGAGTGCTGGGAAGATCGCGAAGCAACTTTCCTAATCGGAGGATCTCAGTGCACGAGAAGGTGTGATTTCTGCCAGATTGACACAGGGCGACCTGCTGCCTTTGATGCAGATGAGCCAAGACGAGTTGGAGAGTCAGTTGCGAAAATGCAGCTGAGGTATGCAACTGTCACTGGAGTTGCTCGAGACGACCTTCCGGATGAAGGTGCTTGGCTATACGCCGAAACAATCAGGCAAATCCACCTGCAGTCCCCCGGAACTGGCGTAGAGATTTTGGTTCCAGATTTTTCTGGGAATCCGACTCACCTGAAGAAAGTTTTTGATGCTCTCCCTGAGGTGTTTGCTCATAACGTTGAAACTGTTCCAAGGATCTTTAAGCGGATTAGACCAGCCTTTGATTACGCTCGTTCACTCGATGTCATAACTCAGGCGCGTGAATACGGATTGGTTACCAAGTCCAACCTGATTCTTGGCATGGGAGAGGAAATCGAAGAGGTAGTAACTGCCCTGAAGGATCTGCACAACGCTGGTACAGACATCATCACCATCACGCAGTACCTCAGGCCTACTCCTAGACACCATCCCGTTGAGCGTTGGGTAAAGCCGGAGGAATTTATTGAACTAGCAAAGATTGCCGAAGGCATTGGCTTTTTAGGAGTCTTGGCGGGCCCCTTGGTTCGTTCAAGCTACCGAGCAGGACGACTGTGGGCCCAGAGCATGCTGACCAAGGGTCGCGAAATCCCAGAGAATCTTAAGCATTTGGCCGAGAAGTTGGAATTCGCTCAGGCCAGCGCAATTGCCTAACTAAACTAGGCGCGTGGCAAAGAAGGATAAAGAACCCGGCAGGATGCGTCAGTTATGGCGCGTCTATAAAGTAACCGCAAAGAACGACCCATCAAGCGTTTGGGTCTCGCTACTTGGATTCCTTCTGGCACTTGCCGCCGGTCTGCTGATCGGCTTCCTCCTGGGTGGTGGTGAGCCGTGGAGCCTTACGCTCTGGACCATCACGGGTATCACCTCGGGACTTCTAATCGCGATGATCATCATGTCTCGTAGAGCTGAGAGAAGCGCCTACAAGCAGATTGAGGGTCAGGTCGGTGCTGTATCTGCTGTTCTAAATTCTCAGATAAGAAGATCCTGGCGAGCCAATCCAGCTCCTATCGCAATCAATCCAAAGAGCCGCGAAGCCGTCTATCGAATGATCGGCAAACCAGGGGTGGTGCTAATCGGCGAGGGTCAGGGGGCAAGAATCACCCAGATGCTGCAGGACGAGGCGCGGAAGATTCAGAAGATTGCTCCCGGGGTAACAATCCACCAGCTCAAGGTCACAACTGATGACACCGGGGTTCGTATCTATAACCTTCTCAAGACTGTTTACAAGCTCAAGAAGAGCCTGAGCCGGGCCGAGGTTACAGCCGTGGCTAACCGGGTCGAGTCCCTGGGAGGCTTCTCGATGCCTATTCCTAAGGGCATCGACCCCATGCGGGTAAGGCCACCCAAGCGCAAGGGTTAACATTTCTGAAACATATTGCAGCTAGGTTTTAGCTGTTCCCTCTGGGACCCATGCCAACAAAGAGAGAGAAACTCATGTTTAAAAACGCATCCGAGGTTCTGAAATACATCAAGGACAACGACGTAAAGTTCGTTGACGTTCGCTTCACTGACCTACCTGGTGTTCAGCAGCACTTCAACCTCCCTGTCTCCCAAATTGATGAAGCCTTCTTTGCTAATGGGCAACTCTTTGATGCTTCTTCGATTAGAGGATTTGCTTCCATTCACGAAAGTGACATGCAGCTAATCCCAGACGTCACCACCGCGTGGCTCGATCCATTCCGAGTCGAAAAGACTTTGATCATGAACTTCGACATCTACAACCCTAGAAATGGTGAGCTTTATCATCGCGATCCTCGTCAGGTTGCTCACAAGGCTGAGCGCTACTTGCAGTCGACCGGAATTGCTGACACCGCTTTCTTTGCTCCAGAAGCAGAGTTCTTCATTTTTGATGAAGTCAGGTATGAGGTGAAGTCAAACACCGCTTTCCACTTCGTCGACTCGATCGAAGGCACTTGGAACTCTGCCAGGGTCGAAGAGGGTGGCAACCTAGGTAACAAGACTCCGTTCAAGGGCGGCTACTTCCCCGTTCCACCAGTTGATCACCTCGCAGACATCCGCGATGCGATTGTTCTAGAGCTAGAGGCAGCTGGACTCTCCGTTGAGAGATCTCACCACGAGGTCGGAACCGCTGGACAGTGCGAAATCAACTACCGCTTCGACACCTTGGTGAAGTCAGCCGATGACATCTTGAAGTTTAAGTACATCGTCAAGAACGTTTCTCACCAGTTTGGAAAGACTGCAACCTTCATGCCAAAGCCACTGTTTGGTGACAATGGATCCGGTATGCACGTTCACCAATCCCTGTGGAAAGACGGAAAGCCTCTTTTCTACGATGAGAAGGGTTACGGCGGACTGAGCGACATGGCTCGTTGGTACATCGGAGGTCTGCTCAAGCACGCACCAAGCATGCTTGCCTTCACTAACCCGAGCGTAAACTCCTATCACCGACTAGTGCCTGGATTCGAAGCGCCAGTGAACCTCGTTTATTCGGCAGGTAACCGCTCTGCTGCAATCCGTATCCCAATGACAGGATCAAATCCAAAAGCTAAGCGAATTGAGTTCCGTGCGCCAGATAGCTCAGGAAACGCCTACCTCGCCTTCGCAGCGATGCTGATGGCCGGACTGGATGGAATCAAGAACCGGATTGAGCCACACGCTCCAGTCGACAAGGATCTCTATGAGCTTCCACCAGAGGAAGCGAAAGCCATTCCGCAGGTGCCAGGATCTCTCGAGGGAGTGCTAAACAACCTTGAGAAGGACCACGAATATCTGATGCAGGGCAACGTCTTCACCGAAGACCTCATTGAGACCTGGATCGACTACAAGCGGGAGAAAGAACTGAAGCCAATGGCACAGAGACCTCATCCTTACGAGTTTGAGCTGTACTACGGCGTCTAAGAAAAAGTAAAAAAGGGGCGACTTCGGTCGCCCCTTTTCCTTTTTAGAAGAGCTCCTCGTATGAACGTCTTGATTTACGGGTCGCAGCTAAGTAATCCGCCTCGAGCTCTGCTGCCGCACCTGGTTTGTATTCAAGGATTCGCGCCGTCGCTTCAAGTGCCCTTCGATCGGTTGGAAGTAGGTCGATGAGCTTATCGATTGCAAGCACCAATGCGCTTCGGCAACGAGAAGCAATTAGCCAGCCGGCCAGAAGGTTCTCTGCCTGCTCCTTCGAAAACTCACTCAGTTTTTCTAGCTGCCCTAGAGCTTCAAGGGTTCCAAGCACTCTTAGTTCCGGTCTGGTTCTCGCCAGTTTCATCTGATAGAGCTGAACCACCCATTCAACGTCACTGATTGAACCGCGGCCTAACTTGAGGTGTCGAGCGGGATCTGCTCCCATTGGTAGCCTTTCGCTCTCCACTCTCGCCTTTATTCTTCGGATTTCGGTTAGCTGAGTAGGTGACAGCTCCGATGGATAGCGATAGCGGTCAATAAGCTCCGTGAAGGCTTCAGACAAATCGCTATCAGAACCAATGATGCGAGCCCTCAGCAGTGCTTGAAATTCCCAGGTGTCAGCCCATTTCTCGAAGTAGGCCTGATAGCTCTCAATAGATCGAACCCTGGGGCCATTCTTACCCTCGGGTCTTAGGCCAAGATCAATCTCGAATTCCAAAAGAGAGTCCTTCGTGAGGCTCATGATCAAAGATGCGATTTTCTCCGCTTCTAACTGAGCATCGTTCTGGGTTGATTGGTAGACAAACATGGCATCGGCATCTGAGCCAAATCCAATTTCCCTACCTCCCCAACGACCCATTGCCACAATGCCAAAATTCATTTCAGAATTAAGCTCTCGCTTGGCAAGACTTAGCGCTGTCAAGAGATAGCTATCGACCAGATCGGATAACCCTGCGGAGATTTGAGAGAGTGAGAGATTTCCAAGGACTGCGCCGATAGCGATCCGCAGCACCTCTCGTCGTCTTATCTGCCGAAGAAGTTCCGCAGCATCATCGTATGAGGCTCTTTCAATCACGGCAGTCATCTCTTGACTTAGCTTTTCTAGAGATAGTGGGTTGAGTGCATCACCATCACCGAACCAGGCCGAGGAATCAGGAATGTGCTCTAGCAATCTAGCTATAAAGGAAGAGGAGGACAGCACCTTCATCAGGCGCTCGGCAGCACCTGACGAATCTCTGAGCATTCGAAGAAACCAGTGAGTCTCCCCCAGGGCTTCACTTAGCCTTCTAAAGCTAAGCAGTGCCCTGTCAGGCTCAATACCCTCAGCCATCCAGCGAATCAAGACTGGCAGCAGTGTCTTCTGGATGATTGCTCTTCTGGATACCCCACCGGTTAGCGCTGAGATGTGTCTTATCGCGCCATTTGGATCCACAAAGCCAAGCGCAGCAAGTCGCGAGCTTATGGCCTCATCGCTCAGTTTCACTTCCCCGGGGCTGAGCGAAGCGGTTGCGGCTAGAAGTGGTCGATAGAAAACAGAGTCGTGCAGTAGCGCAACTTGCTGCCTAGTGCTTTCCAACTTGCTTCGAAGACCATCTGAAGACAGCCCAAGCTCAATCCCTCTGGCAATTGCCCTGAGTTCTGAGTCGTCTTCTGGTAGAAGGTGCGTACGGCGCAGCTTTGAGAGCTGAATGCGATGTTCAACAACGCGTAGGAATTGATAAGAGCTTCTTAGCGCTTGCCTATCCTGCCGCGCAATAAGTCCAGCCTCGCTCAGTGCATCTAGCGCCGAAAGAGTGTCCATTACCCGCAGAGATTCTTCACTGACTCCGTGAACAAGCTGAATTAGTTGAGCGGTGAACTCAACATCACGAAGTCCGCCTCTCCCCAGCTTGATATCACGTTGAACCTCTTCTTTCGAAAGATTTTCAAGCACTCGTTTTCTAAGGTGTCTGGTGCTTTCGACAATCCTGCTGCGCTCAGGGTAAGACCATATAAGAGGCTTTATTTTTGCAATGTAGCTTTCGCCAAGCGCCTTATCACCGGTAGCGTATCTAGCTTTGAGTAGCGCTTGGAATTCCCACGGTTCCGCCCATTTCTCGTAGTAGGCGAGGTGAGCATCGAGCGATCTAACCAGTGCCCCACTTTTACCCTCAGGTCTGAGGTTTGCATCTACCTGCCAGAGTCCTGGCTCTACACCGGGCTCAAAAACGCAGGCTTGCATTCTGGTTGCAAGCTTGGTCGCAGTATCTAGGTATTCTCCACTACCTTCAGCTACATAAATGACGTCAACATCAGAAATGTAGTTCAGCTCTCTAGCTCCAG
>JBDLRV010000008.1:0-4091 GCA_039799865.1 Actinomycetota bacterium
TATCTCAGGGCATATGAGAACGTGATCTACAACTCCGTCACCGGTTACTTCAGTATCTTTGCTGGTTCCAGTGGTATCGAGCGAGCCATGAACAGCTACATCTCTGGTCAGAGCTCGGCCCAGTTCTTTGAGCAGATTAATGCGCTGCTCGATGGAACTCCAGTAACCGGAGCTGCTGTTGAGCTAACCATTGATCCGGTTGCCCAAAGAGCTGCCTGGGATGCGCTTGGTTCTCGCAAGGGTGCAGTTGTTGTGATGGAACCAGCAACCGGGAGAATTCTGGCGCTGGTTTCCAAACCAACATTTGATGCAAATCTTTTAGCAAGTCACCGCTTTGATGATGTCACCGATGCATATCGGGACTATGCAGACAGCGCAGAAAATCCTCTGGTGAACAGGGCGATCTCGGGTGATCTCTATCACCCAGGCTCTGTATTCAAGCTGGTGGTTGCTGCTGCTGCACTAGAAAGCGGTCGATACACCGTTGGCAGTAGGTTCGAAAACTTAAGTGAATACATCCTTCCCGGCACCACCACTGCCATCACCAATTCCGGAGGCAGAAGATGCGGCAATGGAGAGTTTGTTTCTTTTGAATCTGCACTAATTCGATCTTGCAACATCCCCTTCGCCATGATGGCAGTGAATCTCGGACAGGATCGCATTCGCGCTCAGGCTGAACTTATGGGCTTTGGTTCTTCCCTGGAGATTCCACTGACGGTTGCATCCAGCATCTATCCGGAGGATATGGACGAGGCCCAAACCGCCCTTACTGGTTTTGGTCAGTTTGATGTCCGAGTGACACCGATGCAGATGGCAATGGTGACGGCGGCGATTGCCAATCAGGGTGTTGTTATGAAGCCGCAGCTAATTTCCTCGGTGGTGGCAAGCAATCTAAACCTTTTGTCTAAGCCCCAGCCCGTTGTCTACTCATCACCGATTTCAAGAACCACCGCCGGATTCCTCACCCGCATGATGGTGGATTCGGTCGAAGTTGGTGTGGCGGGCAAGGCCAACATTTCTGGCATCGCTGTTGCTGGAAAAACCGGCACCGCAGAAAACGGACCCGATGAACCCTTCACCCTATGGTTCACAGGCTTTGCGCCGGCCGAAGCACCAAGGTTTGTTGTGACGGTGGTTGTTGAAGATGGCGGGGGAATCGGACAAAACGGAACTGGCAATCAGATTGCTGCTCCAATTGCGAAAGCAGTGCTGGAGGCGATTCTGAAATGAAACCAGCAGTTGGACAGCTTTATGGAGACAGATATCGTCTGCAGCTAAAAATCGCCATTGGTGGAATGGGCGAGGTTTGGCAAGCAGAAGACGAACTTATTCAGCGTCAGGTTGCGATCAAAATCCTCAAAGAGGAATACGTAAGTGATCCAAACTTTTTAGAAAGATTTAGAACAGAGGCAAGATCCGCAGCACTCGTCGAACACGAAGGCATTGCGAATGTGTATGACTATGGTGAAGATTCTTCATCTGCATATCTCGTCATGGAGCTTGTTCCAGGTGAATCACTCTCGCGAGTAATTGAGCGTGAGAAGAGATTGAGCGACGCCAAGGTCCTCGACATAATGGCTCAGACATCACGAGCTCTGGCTGCTGCCCATGCAAGGGGTCTGGTTCACAGAGACATCAAGCCTGGCAACCTCCTGATCACACCAGATGGAAAAGTGAAGATTACAGACTTTGGAATTGCCCGAGTTGGTGATCAGGTTCCACTGACTAAAACCGGACAGGTGATGGGAACTGTTCAATACCTAGCTCCTGAGCAGGCAACTGGAAAAGCTTCCACTCCAGCCACCGACCTTTACTCCCTTGGAGTAGTTGCCTATGAGGCACTTAGTGGCAAGAGGCCTTTCACTGGCGAAAACCAGATGGCAATCGCCATGGCACACATCAATGAGATGCCACCGGCCCTGCCAGACACCGTTGATCCCAGAGTGCAGAACCTCGTGCTCAGCTGCCTTGCCAAGAAACCAAACCAAAGACCTGAATCGGCAACCTCTTTGGCAATCAGAGCAGAGGCACTGCTTCGAGAGAAAAGAGGATCAAAGCCAGTTGTTGTTGGTTCAGTTGATCCACTGACTGAACTAATTAGCACCGACACCGCTCCTCTTCCGAGGGGTCCAGTGGTCTGGCCATGGATTGCAACCCTTGGTCTTCTTGGACTACTGACGGTCGTGGTGCTGGTGGCAATTCTTTCTGACCCACAAGCACCAAGCCCATCGCCTTCCCCAACTGAGAACCCGACTCAGAGCGAAACTATCAGCGAGTCACAGCCAGTTGAAACAGAAGAGCCTACGAACATCCTCCTGCTTCGCTCCGAAATTATTGGTCAGGACCTGAGTGATGTGACAGCAAGGCTGACTGAGCTTGGATTTGAGGTCAATGCGATTCCGGGAGAACTAATCGCTGGTGATGATCCAAGGGTCAGAACCATCTACGCTGTTTCGCCAACCGGTTCTGTCCCCAAGGGCAGCACAATTGACATCACCTACTACGTCGGTGACTTCCAAGATATTCCAGTTGAAATTCCATCCACCGAGTCAAATCCAGTTGATCCTGTGACCGACTCTCCTGAGAGTGGAGGGGGCAATGGGTAGTAACACAGTGGTGGTAATAGGCGCTAATAAAGATGAGCGAAAACTAAACTTTGCTAGGAGAAAGAGCAGTTTTGATAAATAACGAAAGATTGATTGCGGGACGCTACCGCATGGGCTCACTGGTTGGGCGCGGCGGAATGGCAGAGGTTTACGAGGGTTACGACACCAGACTCGGCCGCACCGTAGCAATCAAACTGCTCAAATCTGATCTAGCAAACGACCCAAGCTTTGAGGCTAAATTCCGAGGTGAAGCACAAGCCAGCGCAAAGATGGCACACCCCAGCATCGTCAGGATTTATGACGCGGGCGAAGAGGAAACCGTTGATTCAAACGGCAACCTAGTCAAGACTCCATTCATCGTCATGGAACTGGTGAAAGGAAAGCTACTACGAGAGCTGACTCACTCCGGTGGTGTTGACACTGCCAGGGCAATCAAGTTCGTTGTCGGCATTCTCAATGCTTTGGAAGTTTCTCACCGCTCCGGGGTAATTCACCGCGACATCAAACCCGCAAACGTGATGATTGCTGAAAATGATGCGGTAAAGGTGATGGACTTTGGAATTGCCAGAGCTGTCTCTGACAATTCAGCAACACAGGCTTCAACCGGAGGAATCGTTGGCACTGCTCAGTATTTTTCACCCGAGCAGGCAAGAGGTGAGGCGGTTGACTCCAGAACCGATCTTTACTCCACCGGAGTAATTCTTTATGAGCTTCTAGCTGGTCGTCCTCCTTTCACAGGCGAGAGCGCAGTTTCAATTGCCTACCAGCACGTCAGTGAGCAGGCACCACTACCTTCTTCGTTTAATCCTTCTGTCACACCGGAACTAGACGCTGTTGTCATGCGAGCAATGGCAAAGGATCGCGACGAAAGATTCCAAACAGCTGAAGAATTTCGCGAGAATCTAATGGCGGCGCAGGCTGGTTCACCAATAACTCAACCTAAGCCGGTCAGCCAGATGAAGCCAGTTGACGTTGATGCAACAGAGCTAATTGGAACATCCGAAGCCCTGCCAACATCTCTGCTTGAAGGCTTTGAAACAGCACCGAGTGAAGCAGTCACAGTAAGCAGCAACAAGGTTGGTGCTGGAGTTCTCTGGGGCCTTGGCACAGGTGTTGCCGTAATCCTGGTGGGCCTAATCTTCTGGCTCTTCAACCTCGGCTCAGCACCAGCCCCAACCCCAACAGGTAACGGAGTCTTGGTGGCAAACGTGGGGGGATCGCTCTACGAAGATGCCCTCGAAGCACTTACGGCTCAGGACCTAGTTGTCCTCAGGGTCTATGAAAAGAGCGACACTGTTCCAGAAGGTGTTGTGATTCGCCAAGAGCCGGAGGCGGGAACTCTCGTTCTTCCTAAGACTCCGATTACCGTTTATGTTTCCTCGGGTGCAACCGAGGTGAGCGTTCCCAATGTGATTGGCATTAGTGAATCTGCTGCGGTTGCGCTAATTGAACAGAATGGACTGACGGTAGGTTCCATAACCGTTG
>JBDLRV010000009.1:0-22901 GCA_039799865.1 Actinomycetota bacterium
GCCGGACCCTAAATTTTCCTCGCAAAGTGAGGCGCTAGCTGCAGCGCAACAATTCGTAACACCCACAAAGAAACTGTTTTCCAAAACGGATGCTCCCACAGGCGTTTATTTGGACGGGGGATTCGGAGTCGGTAAGACACATCTATTGGCATCGATGTGGCACGAGTTTCCTGGAAAAAAGGTCTTTGGGAGCTTTCTCGAATACACATCACTTATTGGCTACCTAGGTTTTGCAGAGGCAATCAAGGTGTTTTCAGATTATCGGCTGGTTTGTATTGATGAGTTTGAACTAGACGATCCTGGCGACACCATGATGATGTCTAGGTTTCTCAAGGAGCTAGCTGCAGTTGGAGTTCGATTTGCTGCCACGAGCAATACTCCACCGAATGTGCTTGGTCAGGGGAGGTTCGCGGCTGATGACTTTAGGCGCGAAATTGTCGGGATTGCCGACCGCTTCACCATCATCTCCGTGGATGGCGAGGACTACCGACATCGCGACATTGAAGCTCACTCTCGAAACTACTCAGAGCGCGAACTTCTCGACTGGCTATCGATGCAACCTGATGCCTACCTGGATAAGTTCTCAGAGCTACTCATGCACCTTGGCCAGCTGCATCAGACCAAGTACAGGCAACTCATTGCTTCCGCCGGGTCACTGGCAATATCAGATGTCTTTCAGCTGGTTGATCAATTGGCTGGACTTAGATTCGTCGTGTTTGTTGACCGGTTATACGAGCAGCAAATACCGCTTCGCACATCGGGCGACATAGCAATCACAGAGGTATTTAGTAAGGAAATGCTTAACGGGGGCTTCAGAAAGAAATATCTCAGAGCTGTTTCGCGTCTTGGAGCGCTCTCCGAGCTCTACTGATTAGCAATTTTTCTATAGTGACGCCCCCTGAGCTGAGCGAGGTAGGCACCAAAAGCGAGCGAGGCAAGCGAGCCTACAATTACGGCAAGTGTCGCCTCTGCCCTTATCTCAGGAATTGATTCGAAAGCAAGATTCGTCATAAGCATTGAGACTGTGAAACCAATTCCTGCAAGTCCCGCTACCGCGGCAAAGTCCGGAAGCTGTAGTGGTAAGCGAGCATCTTTTTGTGCAATGGCATTTGCCGCTAAGGCAAAAAGAGTTATTCCTACGATCTTCCCAACCGGCAGCGCGATTGCAATTCCGGTAAAGACGCTTGATATCTCCGTCTCAAAAGTAGGCAGGGTAATCGCCACGGCGAAGAAGGCAAACAGGGGAAGAGCGATTGTGTTCGTCCAGGGTTGTAGTTTCCCAACCAGTGAGTGTGCTCTTGTCGCCGGGATGATTAGACCGAGTGCTACTCCTGCGACCGTTGCGTGGACCCCACTTTGGTAGACGGCGTACCAGACCAGAAGAAATGATGCAAAGCGAATGGCAACAATGGGAAGTTTTGGTATTCGTTCAGCGATCGTGTGAGCGGCAAGGATGAGTGCTGCGGTGAATAACCACTCCATGGCAAGCGAGTCGGTATAGAAGATGGCAATGATGCTAATTGCCACCAGATCGTCAAAAATAGCCAGCGCTAATAGGAAGACTCGCGCTGATTTCGGAAGACCTCGCCCAAAAATCGCCAATACCCCGAGGGCGAAGGCAATGTCTGTGGCCACTGGAATTGGCCATCCAACCATGTAGGGAGTTCCCCAGTTGAAGGCAGAGTAAATCAGTGCCGGAATCAAAATGCCGCCAACGCCTGCGACCACGGGCACCAAAGCCGTTGAGAATCTGGAGAGAACTCCAAGACTGAGCTCGTACTTAAGTTCTAAGCCAGCAACTAAGAAAAACGTGGCAAGGATCAAGTCTGACACCCAGTGCTCAACAGTCAGCTTTAGATTCAGCGGCTCAAGTGCGATGTAGGTTGATTTGAGTTCCAAGAGCCATGGACCAATCAAGCTGTTCGCCAGAATCAATCCCAGAGCTGCAGCGCCAAGCAGCAGAAGGGCAGCTGACTTGTCGCTTTTCATGTCCCCAACTTTACCTATTGCCGTAACAAGAAATTTACAAAGCCTGTACTGATACGAAACAAACAAAGGCAAATGTTATGGAGCTGGCCCAGCGGCCACTATGAAAGGAATCTTATGTTGGACACAGGATCACTGGCCTGGGCCGTAATGGCAACGGCACTAGTACTTCTAATGACTCCCGGCCTTGCATTTTTCTATGGTGGCCTGGTCAAAGCTAAAAGCGTAGTCAGCATGATGATGATGAGCTTTGGATCGCTTGCTCTAATTGGCGTGTTGTGGATCCTCTACGGCTTCAGCATGTCTGCGGTTTCCGCTCCGACTGATTTCTCTGGTAATCCCTTTGGGACATTCGCACTAGAGGGTCTTGATAATGATGGATTAATTGGTGCCGCTTACGGCTCGACTTTCGCAATCATCACGGTTGCCCTGATTTCAGGATCAATTGCCGACAGAGCGAAGTTTGGGCCGTGGCTTGTCTTCGCTGGCATTTGGTCGACACTGGTTTACTTCCCAGTTGCCTCTTGGGTTTGGGGCGGCGGATGGATCATGGAGCTCGGTACCTGGCTCAATGCACCGTCTGTAATCGACTATGCAGGTGGAACGGCCGTTCACATCAACGCTGGAGCAGCAGCACTAGCGCTTGCAATCGTGCTCGGAAAGCGCTTTGGATTTGCCAAGGGCATCATGCAACCGCACAATGTCCCGCTCGTACTTCTTGGTGCAGCAATTCTTTGGTTTGGCTGGTTTGGTTTCAACGTTGGGGCTGAATTTCTCAACGGTCTTGCCAACGCTGGTCTTATTACTGTCAACACAATCGGCGCTACAGCGGCCGCGGTTTTGGGTTGGCTAGTTGTTGAGAAAATTAAAGAAGGTAAGGCAACATCCATCGGAGCTGCTTCTGGTGCGATTGCGGGATTGGTCGCAGTTACACCTGCTTGCGCTAATGTGACCCCATTTTGGGCACTTGTACTGGGTGTGATTGCCGGTGTTGCATCAGCTTTGGCCATTGAACTCAAATTCAAACTTGGTTACGACGACTCTCTAGATGTAGTTGGAATTCACCTTGTGGCTGGACTCATAGGAACTCTGTTCCTTGGTTTCTTTGCCATCGACACTGGTCTCTTCACGGGAGGAGACGCAGGGCAGCTACTTGTTCAGACAATCGCTGGATTTGGCGTGCTGATCTACAGCTTCGTTTTAGCTCTTGTTATTGGATTCGCCATCGATAAGACCATGGGCTTTAGGGTCAAGAGCGAGGACGAGATTGCAGGAGTGGATCTGGTAGTTCACGGAGAGGCTGCCTACAGCTTCGGCCAGGACGAGAAGGCATAGGACTAGTAAAGGTAGGGGGAGGGAGGCTTTGCTTCCCTCCCCTTTTCTATTGGAGCCAGCAGATTTATGGCATAATCTCAAGTGTTCTTAGGAACATGCGGATGTAGCGCAGTTGGTAGCGCATAACCTTGCCAAGGTTAGGGTCGCGAGTTCGAGTCTCGTCATCCGCTCGAGAAGAGGTTTCACCAAAACGGTGGAGTGGCCGAGAGGCGAGGCAGCGGCCTGCAAAGCCGTATACACGGGTTCGAATCCCGTCTTCACCTCTTGCAACACCCCGGGCGATTGGCGCAGTGGTAGCGCGCTTCCCTGACACGGAAGAGGTCACTGGTTCGAACCCAGTATCGCCCACCAAACCTTCACCCACTGGTTGAACCGAGTTTTTACTTGGTTAACTGCTTTTCAATCCTCGCGGCTGTATTTTTGCGCTTATGAAGTTGAAAACTCAGCGCCGAGTCAGACTCGGTCTTTCTGTTGTTGCAGCAATCGCAATCGGAGCATCTACATTCAGTGCTCCAGCTTTCTCGTCGGGTAACTACTCGGCTCCGAAGGCTCCATTCCGCGTATCGGTTTTTCCTCAAGACGGAGCATTCAAAGTCTTCTGGAGCAGGGTCGCAGGATCTCCGGCTATTTCTCACTACATCGTTTCCGGTGGGGTGAACAGCTGTCCCGTCATTGTTGATGGAAGCGCAACCAGCGCAGTGATGCCGACTCTAACTACGGACGGCATAAAGGTATCCGTGCAGGCGGTTAACGAGTACGGAATATCAACTGCTCGCTCAACCACCGATGTGGTTATGCCGATGTCTGCATCCAAACTTCCGCTCAAGAGCGTCCAACTATTGCAACTGAGTGATTTCCACGGCCAGGTCGAAGCGAATAACAGCTTTGGAGCGTCGCTGATGGCACTGAATCTTGAAGCGGAGCGTGCGAACAACAGCGCAACATTTACTTTTTCTTCAGGTGACAACATTGGAGCGGCACCACCGATTTCATCACAGTTTGCAGAGCTTCCAACCATCAAGGCTCTAAATCTGATGAAGTTCGATGTTTCAAACTTTGGAAACCACGAGCACGACAGGCCACTTGCGCACCTTAGGCAAATTATCCGCTACTCAGAGTTCCAGTGGGTCACATCGAACTACAGCACCCTGAGGGGACTTGATGCTGGAAACGGCAAGAGGGCCAAGAGCTATGTGATTTTGGACCGCGGGGGCGTGAAGGTTGGAGTTGTAGGCGTCAACACCAAAGACACTCCAGATCAGATCATGCCGGGCAACCTTGATTTCACCTTCGCAGGCAAGAGCTACTCAATTGAAATCTCAGATGATGCGTCTCGAATCAATTCAGTAGCGGCTGCAGCGAGAGCAGCAGGTGCAGATATGGTTGTTGCACTGATTCACGAAGGTTGGAATTCAAACACTGGGGGAGAGGCTGTCGGTCCGCTGATTGACTACGCCAAGACCCTGGACGTTGATGTTGTCTACGGTGCCCACTCTCACCAGACCTACTCCTCGGTGCACAACGGCAAACTAACCGCAATGGTAAGAAATGCCGGAGTGGAATACAACAAGACCCAGGTTTGCGTAAACACCGAAACAAATGAAGTTCTTGGAGCCTCCAACGAGGTCGTTACCAGAACGACAGCACCTGTAAAGACCGGTACTGATGCAACCATCACAGCAATGATTGCTGGCTACAAGGCCAAGCTCAACGCGAAGATGGACGTAAAGGTTGGAAAGGTTGCAACTATCACTCCGATTGGTGGAACACCACCAGTTCAGAGATCCGGTGAGCATGCCTTTGGAAACTGGTCAGCTGACATCGTTAGGGCAAAGTACAAGACAGACTTCGCTCTGATGAATGGAGGAGGTATCCGATCGACCTTCCCAGCATCAACCTATGTGCCAGCCGACAAGACATTAGTCCGCAGCGGCGCAACTGGTCCATACGACATCGTTCTGGGTGACATTTACACGATTCACCCATTCGGAAACGTATTCAGCGTGATTGAAGTTACTGGCACTCAAATTTGGGCCGCACTTGAAAACGGTGTTTCACGTTACCCATCCGATGGAAGGTGGCCACACGTCTCTGGAATGAAGTTCACAGTGAATGTAACTAAACCAGCCGGTTCCAGGATTGTGAGCATCACTGATCTGGCCGGAAAGGAAATTCCAAAGGATGGCACTAAGTACACCCTCGCCCTAACCGACTTTGTCGCTAAGGGTGGGGATGGTTACAACATGTTCGATGTCTCGAAGCTCCAGGTTCGCGACCTTGATGCCGAAGTGATTGCTGAGGCGCTTCGCGCCGATGCTGCTGCTGGCAAGGTGACGGAAATGAAGCTCGATGGTCGAATGACGGTCATCAAGTAGTAGGAAAGTAGCAAAAGGGGGAGGGGAAACCCTCCCTCTTTTTATGCCCGTAGCTTTAGAACCTTTGCCGTTCTTGCTAGGTGAGACTGAGCTTTTGCCTTGTCTATACTCAGTCCGCCATCCATGCCCTGCACTACGGAACTAACCTTCTGTGCAACTGCGTCACCAAATAGCTTTTTACAAACCTCGAGCATGATGTGAGCGGATACTGATGCTCCAGGACTTGCACCCAGAAGTCCTGCAATCGATCCATCCTTTGAAGAAATTACTTCCGTTCCGAACTGCAGGGAACCGGCATTACCAATAGGTTTGATGATTTGAGCTCGCTGCCCAGCTTCGTAGTAGGTCCAGTCGCTGGGTTCAGCACTTGGAACGAATTCACGAAGTTGTGAAATTTTGGAACTGCGCGACTTGGTTACTTCGCGTATCAGGTATCGCAACAGATCAAAGTTCTTTATTGCTACTGAGAGATACGGGATTAGGTTGTGCGAGCGGACTGATAGGGGTAGATCAAAAACGGAGCCCTTCTTCAAAAACTTAGGGTTGATGCCTGCAAATGGCCCAAAGAGCAGGCTTTCTTTTCCATCAACGACTCTTTTGTCTAGATGCGGAACTGACATAGGTGGAGCTCCAACCGGGGCTTGCGAGTAAACCTTCGCATTGTGCTTAGCAACGATCTCTGGGTTGTCTGTTCTGAGAAAATGACCGCTTACGGGAAATGTTCCATATCCCTTTATTTCCTCAAGCCCTGCGCCCTGCAGCATCTTCAGTGCCCAGCCACCTGCACCCACAAACACTCTGTTGGCCCTGATGAATCTCTGAGCAGAACTACCGAGCCATACTTGCCAATCACCGCGAGAGGATTGGTAAAGACGCTTGACTTCAGTTGAGAGTTCAAGCCGGACACCCTTTTTTGCAAGCCAGTCGAAGAGCTGTCTCGTTATCTCTCCGTAGTCCACATCCGTTCCCTGCTCAATCCAGGTGGCTGCCATACTTTGGTTTTCTCGACCCTGCATTATTAGCGGAGCCCATTCCCGCAACTTTGCTGGACTGGTTGAGAACTCCATGCCTGCAAAAAGCGGGGAGTCCTTCAGCGCTTGATGCCGACGCCTTAGGTAGTCAACATCCTTATCTCCGATGACGAATGACATGTGCGGAACGGTTCGGATGAAGCTCTCTGGATCATTAAGAATTCCTTGCTCGACACAGTAGGCCCAAAAAGCCCTGGAGGCTTGGAACTGTTCGTTGATTGCTATTGCCTTCTTGGCATCTGGCAAAGATCCGTCAGAAGTGTCAGGCATGTAGTTGAGTTCACAAAGAGCAGCGTGTCCGGTGCCCGCGTTATTCCAAGCATCAGAGGATTCACCTGCGACATGATCAAGGCGCTCAAAAACTACGACTTTGCTCTTTGGGTTTGCCAACTTTATGAAGGTTGCCAGAGTGGCAGACATGATGCCTGCGCCAACCAGCGCAAAATCAAACTTCTCGTTTGTGGGCATGCACTAAGGCTACTGGCTAGAGGACAGTGACGCCCAGAAGTTGGCCAATCAGATAGGACAGTCCCATAGTCAAAACACTGACCACGACATTGCGAAGAATGGATTTACCGATATGGAACTTTCCTGCCCAACCTGCCCACCAACCGGTTAGCGACAGTGCCGTGATCACAGCAATTGCGGTAGCCAGCTCTCGCTGCTCCCATGGCCCCGTGATAGCTATCAACGGAAGCGCTGCTCCCAAGGTGAAGGCAGTAGCAGAACTCCAAGAGGCTGCCCAGGGATTTGCCGTAATAAGGTCGAAGCGTCTACCGGCCGAAATTTCGGTGTCCTTCTGAGCACTGACGCTTATGTACTCTCCACCACCCATTGATATTGCGCCTGCAACTACTGCAGCAATTCCGGCGAGGAGGAGTGCGTTGCGATCCCCACCAGCGCCAGCCACGCCCATCACGAGTCCAGCAACCGAGATGATTCCATCGTTAGCCCCGAGGACAGCAGCCCTCAGCCAGTTCAGTTTGTTATCGAGTGATTTATCTTTGACGAGCACCACTGCATTTTCCTCCGAAGCGGCATTGATTTCTAGCAAGGCATACCTAACTAGCTAGACTTGGCGGAGTTAGGAGAGCAGTGAAGATACAGCTCGACGGGAAGACTCACCAGGTAAGTGAGGGGGCCACCGGATTCGACTTGTTTGGAGACCGGAGCGTCATTGCGCTTAGGGTAAACGGCGTCTTGCGCGATCTTTCCCATCAACTCGTGGAGGATGACGAGGTGGAGGGTGTCGCCATTGGGTCAGTAGATGGCTTGGCAATTCTTCGACACTCAACCGCACATGTTTTGGCACAGGCCGTGCAGGAACTATTTCCCCAGACCCGCCTTGGCATTGGTCCACCCATTCAAGATGGCTTTTACTACGACTTCGACCCGCAGGAGCCCTTCACGCCAGAGGATCTCAAGAAACTTGAGAAAAGAATGAAGGAGCTGGTGGGTAAGAGCCAGAGATTTGTTAGAAGGGAAGTTTCTGACAAGCAAGCTCTCGAACTCATGGCAAATGAGCCTTACAAGCTTGAGCTAATCGGCCTTAGGTCCTCTGATGTCGGGGAGGGTTCGGTTGAAGTTTCAGCCGATGGTCTATCGGTTTATGAAAATGTCAATCCGGATGGAAGTGTTGCATGGAGGGATTTGTGTCGAGGTCCGCATCTTCCAAACACAAGGCAGATAGGCAAGGGTTTCTCTCTCACCAGAACTGCGGCCGCATACTGGCGGGGCAATGAGAAGAACAAACAGTTGCAGCGCATTTACGGGACTGCCTGGCCCTCTTCGGAAGAGCACGATGCCTATATCGAAAGACTCGCCGAAGCCCAGCGCAGAGACCATCGCAAGCTTGGTGTCGAACTAGATCTCTTTAGTTTTCCAGATGAAATCGGTTCCGGTCTGGCCGTGTTCCACCCCAAAGGTGGAATCATGCGAAAGGTTATGGAGGACTATTCACGTCAGCGACATGAAGCCGCTGGCTATGAATTCGTTTACTCGCCTCACATCACCAAATCGAATTTGTTTGAGACCTCAGGCCACCTGCAATGGTACGCAGATGGAATGTTTCCGGCTATGAAGCTGGATGCTGAGGTGGACGAGGCAGGTGCGATCAGGAAACAGGGCCAGGATTACTACCTAAAGCCGATGAACTGTCCGTTTCACATACTGATCTTTAGGTCTAGAGCGAGAAGCTATAGGGAGCTTCCGCTTCGAATGTTTGAGTTTGGCAGCGTCTATCGTTATGAGAAGTCCGGCGTTCTGCACGGTCTTACGCGCGTAAGAGGCATGACACAGGACGATGCGCACCTTTTCGTTACGCCAGATCAGCTAGAGGTAGAGCTGGAGAGCGTACTGAAGTTTGTTCTTGATCTTCTTAGGGATTATGGACTTAACGATTTCTATCTTGAACTCTCGACCAGAGATCCTGAAAATGAAAAATTTGTCGGTAGCGATGAAATTTGGGAAAGCGCAACCAACACACTAAAGAGCGTTGCAGAGCGCAGTGGTTTGAAGCTAGTTCCAGATCCAGGAGGAGCTGCGTTCTACGGACCAAAGATTTCTGTTCAGGCAAAGGACGCAATTGGCCGCACTTGGCAAATGAGCACCATCCAACTTGATTTCAATCTGCCAGAGAGATTTGAGCTCGAATACGTTGGTAGCGATGGCGAGAGACATCGTCCCATCATGATTCACCGAGCACTGTTTGGTTCCATAGAGCGATTCTTTGGAGTGCTCACCGAGCACTACGCCGGTCACTTCCCGCCATGGCTTGCGCCGATCCAGGTAGTGGGCATTCCGATCGCCGACGACTTCGCGCCGTATTTAGAAAAGTTGGCAGGCGACTTGCGCGATAAGGGTGTGCGCATTGAGATTGATCGAAGCGATAACCGAATGCAGAAGAAGATTAGAGATCACACACTCGCAAAAGTTCCATTTATTCTCCTGGCTGGTGAGCGCGATGTTGCGCAGAACACCGTTAGCTTCCGCTACAGAAGTGGTGAGCAAGAGAACGACATCCCATTAGCTAAGGCTGTTGAAATGATCACTTCAGCTATCCGCGATAAGAAGCAGGTCTGATGGGTGACTTTTTATCCGACTTTTCTCCCATGAAAGACGGATTCGAGCGACTTTGGACTCCACACAGACTGGTTTATCTGCAGGAGCTCCAACAGCCTGCGGATGAGGACTGCCCGTTTTGTGCCGCACCTGATAAAAGCGCAGAAGATGGCTTAGTGGTAAAACGGGGAAAGACCTGCTTTGTCTTGTTAAATCTCTTCCCCTACAACCCCGGCCACATGCTGGTCTGTCCTTATCGCCATGTTGACACTTACGACAAGGCTACGAACGAGGAAGTTGCTGAAATGGCTCTGCTCACGCAGCAGGCAATGCTGACTCTCGGGAAGGTTTCCAAGGTTGAGGGGTTCAACATAGGTATGAATCAGGGAGAGGTCGCTGGAGCAGGAATTGCCTCACACCTTCACCAGCACATCGTTCCCAGGTGGAGAAACGATGCTAATTTCTTCCCGATTATTGCCCAAACCAAGGCAATGCCAGTGCTGCTGGGCCAGATGCAACAGACGATAGCTAAAAGCTGGGTCGAATAAGTTTAGGATTGAGATATGCCCCAAGAAAAATATGAAGGAACTGACCTCGTTAAGCGCGGCCTAGCAGAGATGCTTAAAGGCGGCGTCATTATGGACGTTGTTACCGCAGAGCAAGCAAAGATTGCCGAGGATGCCGGTGCCGTGGCTGTGATGGCGTTGGAACGAGTTCCTGCAGACATCAGGGCGCAGGGTGGCGTGGCTCGCATGAGCGATCCGGACCTAATCCAACAGATAATCAACTCGGTATCAATTCCAGTCATGGCTAAGGCACGAATTGGTCACTTTGTTGAGGCGCAGATTCTAGAGGCCCTAGAGGTTGACTACATAGACGAGTCAGAGGTGCTTTCGCCTGCTGACTATGTAAATCACATCGATAAGTGGAAGTTCAATGTTCCCTTTGTGTGTGGTGCAACCAATCTGGGTGAGGCCCTGCGCAGAATCACTGAGGGAGCGGCAATGATTCGCTCTAAGGGTGAAGCTGGCACGGGAGATGTCTCCGAGGCGATGAAGCACATCAGGACAATCAAATCAGAGATAGCAAATTTGAAGTCCAAGAGCGAAGACGAACTCTATGTTGCCGCAAAGGAACTGCAAGCTCCGTATCAATTAGTTCGTGAAGTGGCCCAGACGGGCAAGCTTCCCGTGGTTATGTTCGTTGCCGGGGGAATCGCTACACCAGCAGATGCAGCAATGATGATGCAGCTGGGTGCCGACGGGGTGTTTGTTGGCTCTGGAATCTTTAAATCCGGCGATCCTGCCAAGCGAGCAGCGGCCATTGTGAAGGCTACGACCTATTTCAAGGACGCGAAAGTAATTGCGGAAGCTTCCAGGGGACTGGGCGAAGCGATGGTGGGCATCAATGTGAATGACCTACCCGCTCCACATCGTCTAGCGGAGCGTGGCTGGTAATTGACAGTTGGGGTACTCGCCCTTCAAGGTGATGTCAGAGAGCACGTTGCTCTTATCCAGAAGCTAGGTCGCGAAGCTGTTCCAGTAAAGACTAAAGAAGAGCTACTCGATGTTGCCGCACTAATTATTCCAGGCGGTGAATCGACAACCATCTCCAAACTACTCGTTGCATTCAATCTGATGGAAGCGGTCCGAGCGTTTACGAAGCAGAAGCCAACCCTTGGAACTTGTGCAGGATTAATTCTCTTAAGTGATGAGGTTGCGGGAGCGCTGGCAGATCAAGAGATGATTGGCGGTCTGGCGGTAAAAGTCTCTCGGAATGCCTATGGCGGCCAGACGCACAGCTTCGAGGCAGAAGTGGATTTCGGGTCTCAGAGCGAAAGAGTTGCATTCATCCGAGCTCCGAGAATTCTGGACGCTAGCAGGGTTGAGGTCATTGCCAAGTTAGGGCAGGAGCCAGTTGCCGTCCGTCAAGGAAATCTTTTCGGGGCGAGTTTTCACCCCGAGCTCACGGGAGCAACATTTCTCCACAGTCTTCTTCTGAACGCAACCTACGGGTAGGAAAAGGGTAGTTTAGGTTCACTATGTCAGGTCATTCCAAGTGGGCAACCACTAAGCACAAGAAAGCCGCCAACGATGCGCGTAGGGCGAAGCTCTGGGCGAAGCTAATTCGCAACATTGAAGTTGCAGCGCGAAGCGGTGGACCGGACATTGAGGGCAATCCAACACTTTACGATGCCGTCTACAAAGCAAGAAAGAACTCTGTACCAAACGACAACATCGACAGAGCAATAAAAAGAGGGTCCGGAGCAGGTGGCGACGGGGTTGACTATCAGAACATCCTTTATGAAGGTTACGGACCAGGCGGAGTTGCGATTTTGGTCGAATGCCTTACTGACAATAAAAACCGTGCAGCTGCGGAAGTGAGATTAGTTTTCACGAAAAATAGCGGCAACTTGGCTGATCCAGGTTCGGTTGCCTACCAGTTCAGTCGTAAAGGCGTGATAGTTGTCTCCGAGGGTGTGGCCGAGGACCAGGTGCTTGAGGCAACGATTGAGCATGGTTTAGAGGACATTGCGCCTACGCCCGATGGATTCGTCCTAACCTGCGAGGCCAGTTCACTGACAGAGGTCAGAGAATCACTCCAAAAGGCAGCTGTCGATTATGAGTCTGCTGATGTTGAGTTCGTATCTTCGCTCAAGATAAATGCGGATAAGGACACAGCCGAGAAAATCATCAAACTTGTTGAAGCTCTCGAAGACTTAGATGATGTTCAGGACGTCTACACAAACATGGATTTGTCCTCAGAAGTTCTAGCGCAATTGAGCTAGCGATGACACTCGTACTCGGAGTCGACCCTGGTCTTACTCGCTGCGGTTTCGGTTTGGTGTCTGGGTCCAAGGCCATTGGCTATGGAATGTTTCAATCCGATAAATCAGATGACCCAACCAAGAGGGTTGGAAAGATTGCCTTAGAACTTGAGCAGTTGATTTCAAAACACAATCCCGCGCTCATTGCGCTTGAAAGAGTTTTTGCCCAGGCCAATCTCCGCTCAGTAATGGGTGTAGCCCAAATTTCAGGAGCACTTATGGCTATCGCCCATGAACGATCGATTCCTATTGAGTTTTTTACCCCTAGCGAGGTGAAAGCATCCGTGGCCGGGCACGGTCGGGCAAGTAAAGATCAGGTCGCCCAAATGGTTACCAGACTCCTTGGACTGAAGGAAGTGCCTAAACCTGCAGATGTCGCCGATGCCCTCGCAGTTGCTCTTTGTGCGCAGAATAAGTCGCAGATAGCCTCCACACCCGCAAGAAAGAAGTGGGTGGCAGCTGAGAAAGCAGCGAAACGAAAGCTAGGTTAGCCCTGTGATATCGACTCTAACCGGAGCAATTCTCGAGCTCAGCACTGATTCTGTGGTGATCTCGGTTTCTGGTGTTGGATACGAGGTACGAGTTACCCCTCGGCACCTTTTGAATCTGAAAGTCTCAGCCGAAGCGACTCTGCATACCCGAATGGTGGTGCGAGAGGACGATGTCTCCCTATTTGGATTCTCTGATAGGCAAGAAAGGGATCAGTTTGACCTTCTCTGCTCTGTATCTGGGATTGGCCCAAAGCTTGCAATGACTGTGTTATCTGGGATGGATTCCGGGACATTCTCCAAGGCGATAGCTGATCAAGACGAACAAGCTTTCAGAAACATCCCTGGCATTGGTCAAAAAACCGCGAAGCTAATCCTTTTGACTCTCAGCGGAAAGATTCAGGCCTCGATTCCAGCGAGCGCCACGAAGGTATTGGCCGCACTAAAGCAACTTGGAACAGATGAAGTTGTAGCAAGGTCAGTCTTGGCTCAGCTGGATGGCAACCTTTCGGAATCTCAGATGCTAAAGCAGGCCCTCAAGCTAATTGGTGAGGCAAAGTGATTGACGAAGACAAGGAACTAGATGCAAGACTTCGACCCACTTCCTTGGGGGAGTTCGTTGGACAGAGCAAGGTTGTCTCTCAGGTCTCACTAATTATTCAAGCGGCAAAACTAGATAAGCGAACTCCCGACCACATCTTGCTCGCCGGACCGCCAGGCTTAGGTAAGACCACTCTGGCAATGATCGTTGCAAAGGAATCTGATCGGGCACTGCGTCTTTCTTCTGGACCAGCAATTCAAAGTGCAGGTGATCTAGCAGCCGTACTTTCTTCCTTAGAGACCGGCGATGTTCTTTTCATTGACGAGATACATCGACTGTCGCGTCCTGCGGAGGAGATGCTTTACCTAGCAATGGAAGATTTTCGAGTAGACGTGATGGTTGGAAAAGGGCCTGGTGCAAGTTCCATCTCACTTGAAATTGCCCCATTTACTTTGGTTGGAGCCACAACCCGCAGCGGCATGCTGCCAACTCCACTTAGGGACAGATTTGGCTTCACTGCCTTTTTGGAGTTTTATGGAAATTCAGAGTTGGCAGAAGTGATCGGTAAATCTGCGAGCAAGCTCGGGGTTGCAATAGATGATCAAGCTGTTACAGAACTTGCAAAGCGATCCCGTGGAACACCCAGAATCGCCAATCGACTACTCAAGAGGGTTAGAGACTTTGCAGCAGTGAATCGACGTCCTGCAGTGACGAGTGAAACCGTTCAAGCTGCAATGGACCTTTTTGGCGTTGACACTCTTGGGCTCGATCGGGTTGATCGGGACCTGCTGACCCTGCTAGCCGAGAAATTCAACACCAGGCCAGTGGGATTATCCACACTGGCCGTGGCTCTTGGTGAGGAGCCCGAAACTATCGAGGCTGTCATTGAACCCTTCCTGATTCGCTCAGGCCTGTTGGCCAGAACTCAGCGGGGTAGGGAGATTACCCAGGCGGGTATTGACCACCTAGCGGGCTAGAAATCGGCCTTTTCCGCCTATAATTTCGAGGGACCATTCGGTAAGGAAAACCTTTGACTATTGATGTGCTGCTCTTTGGCGCTCTGGCCTTGCTACTGATTTTGTTGATCCTTCAGAACAGAAGGCGTCGCAGGGAAATAGAGGCAATGCAGGGAAGCTTGGCAGTTGGTGCTGAGGTCATCCTTCACGCAGGCATAAAGGGCAAAGTTACGGCCATCAATAACGACGAGGTCGAGATTGATTCAGCGGGCAGCAAGCTTGTGGTTCTCAGGGGAGCGGTAGGCAAGGTTCTGCCGGCGGGAGAGAAGTAAGTCTTGGCTGAAAGCACTACTACTAGATCGGCTCGCCGAAAACTAACTTGGGTCGGAGGCATTGCGGTGTTCTTTACCGCACTAATTACCTGGGGAACGGTCACTGCTCAACCGGGTGCAAGCTTCACTCCTGAACTAGCGCTTGATTTGCAGGGTGGAACCCAGCTGATCTTGACTCCATCTGTAGCCGATGGCCAAGCCGCTTCTTTAGAGCAGCTTAATCAAGCTGTTGAAATCATCCGCCAGAGAATTGACGGTTCTGGTGTTGGTGAAGCAACTGTGACAGTTCAAGGCAATGAAAACATTGTCGTTTCTATCCCTGGGGTTCCAGACGAGAACACACTTCAGCTAATTAAAGCTTCGGCACTTCTGGAATTCAGGCCTGTAATTACTTTCGCAGAGTCGACCCCGCTTCCAGAGGGGACGGCTCCGGTTGATACCTCTGGCCTTAATGACACGCCTGCTACTCCTCCTGTAAACGCCTCGGACGCTGCCTGGGTAACACAGAAGGTAGAAGCGGACTTCAACCAGTTGGACTGTGCACAACCCTTTAGAACTGCGGGACAAGTGGACGATCCAGCCAAACCGCTAGTGACTTGCGACGAGTTTTTGCTCTACAAGTACATTCTCGGACCTGTTGAGGTTCGGGGAGAAAACATCTCGGATGCCTTTGCCGGAACCATTACGACTCAAACGGGTGCCAGCACCAACACCTGGGCTGTCAATCTAGAATTCGATGCAGAGGGAACACAGTCGTTCGGTGCTGTTACTCAGAGGCTGTTCAGTCTTCCATCGCCACAGAATCAATTTGCGATTGTTCTAGATGGCTACATCATCACAGCTCCGGCAACTAATGCTGTTATTCCAAATGGGCAGGCGCAGATTACGGGTAACTTCACTCAGGAAACGGCCACAATCCTTGCCGATCAGCTTAAGTACGGTGCTCTGCCAATAGGTTTTGAAGTTCAAAGCCAGGAGAACATTTCCGCAACTCTGGGTGAGGACTCACTCAACTCTGGTGTAATTGCCGGTTTGATTGGATTTGCCTTGGTTATGGTCTACATGACCGTTCAGTATCGAGGTCTAGCAACGGTTGTTCTTGGTTCTTTGGTAATCGCAGCTCTGCTCGTGTATCTAGCCGTTGCGTTTCTGTCTTGGCGCCAGGGGTACCGCCTGTCCCTCGCCGGTGTTGCCGGTCTTATCATCTCGGTGGGTATTACAGCCGACTCGTTCATCGTCTACTTCGAGAGAATCAGGGATGAACTTCGAGAAGGAAAGAGCCTAGAGGTAGCAGTCGAGGCTGGTTGGAAGAGAGCTTTCCGCACCATCCTGGCTTCAAATGCCGTCTCCTTCAGTGCCGCCGCAATTCTCTACGTTCTTACCAGTGCGGCAGTTCGTGGATTTGCCTTTACGCTTGGTCTTACTACTTTGATCAACGTGCTACTGGTTGCACTGTTTACACATCCACTTGTACAGCTACTTTCAAGAAACAAGTTCTTCGCTTCAGGTCATAGGTTCTCAGGATTTGACCTTTCGGCAAGAGAGGCTTCCTACAAGGGCAGGGGAGAGTTCAGAATCTCGAGAGAGCTCCCTGAGAGCAAAGTATTGAAGAGCTCAAAGGAAGCGCAGAAGCGTCAGACAATTGCTGAGCGCAAGGCAATGCAGGGTCAGGAGCCTCATGAGTAAAATGCGTGAGTTTGGAAATCAGCTCTATTCAGGTGAGAAATCCTTCGACTTCATCGGTAGACGCAAGATTTGGTACATCGTCGCAGCTTTTGCAGTGATCTTGGCCATCGTTCTTCCAATTCTGCGAGGCGGATTTAACTTCGGTATCGAATTCCGCGGTGGTAGCGAATTCAGGCTCACCAATTCGCAGGGGCTTTCCCAGAACGTTGCTGTCGATGCTGTTCAGTCTGTTGTGCCGCTGGCCCAGGTGTCGGTTACAAACGTTGGTGTTAGCGATTTGAGAATTCAAACGCAGCAGCTCGAAGATGTTGAATCGGAAGCGGTCAGATTGGCACTCGCCGAAGCATTCGGCATCGATTCCTCGCTAGTTGCCTCAAGCTTTATAGGTCCAAACTGGGGAGCTGAAATCACAAGGCAGGCACTCATAGGTTTGGCAGTCTTCCTGTTGATCGTCTCAATACTCATGGCGTTCTATTTCAGATCATGGAAAATGTCTGCGGCGGCCCTGGTCGCTCTTGCCCACGACCTTGTCTTTACTCTTGGTGTCTACGCTGCAGTTGGTTTTGAGGTAACGCCAGCGGCAGTTATCGGATTTTTGACAATTCTTGCCTACTCGCTTTACGACACCGTGGTTGTTTTTGACAAGGTGAGGGAAAACACTCTCGACATAGAGCTTTCTGAGACCCGAACATTCGGTGAGGCTGTCAATCTCGCAGTCAACCAGACCCTCGTTCGCTCAATCAACACCTCGGTGGTATCGGTTCTACCCGTGGCAGCAATCTTGTTTATAGGTTCGGTTCTGCTCGGCGCTGGAACACTCAGGGACATCTCACTGGCTTTGTTTGTAGGAACGATCGTCGGAACCTATTCGTCAATCTTCCTTGCGGCCCCTGTCTATGTGCACCTGAGGGAAAGGGAGCCAGCCCTCAAGGCCGCAGCCGAGAGGGTAATGGCCGCTCGCCAATAGAATTCTCACTACCTCTTTGAAGGGAGTGAGATGACTGACAGTATTGCCAACTCGCTTCGATCGCGCCTGCCTTGGATCTTTCAAAGAGCAACAGGAGCAGTTGGGGAAGAGTTAGCCAATCTCGTAAAGACTGTAAAGCAGAATCATCCCAAGAGTGACTATGCGCTTATCGATCGCGCCTATCGAGCTGCGGAGAAGTATCACGAGGGTCAAAAGCGCAAGTCTGGAGAAGACTACATAACCCACCCCCTTGCTGTAGCGAGGATATTGGCTGACCTAGGCTCTGGCCCAGCAACCATTGCCGCAGCCCTTCTGCACGACACTGTTGAAGACACGGACTATTCGATTGAGCAGCTAAGAGCAGATTTTGGTGATGAAGTTGCACTTCTCGTCGATGGTGTTACCAAGCTCGACCGAATGAAATTCGGTGACACAGCTCAGGCTGAAACCATGCGAAAAATGGTTGTGGCCATGAGCAAGGATGTCCGGGTATTGGTTATCAAGCTTGCGGATCGTTTGCATAATGCCCGAACCTGGGGCTTTGTTGATCCTGATTCAGCTCGTCGAAAAGCGCAGGAAACACTCGAGATTTACGCTCCTCTAGCACATCGACTAGGAATCTCAACAATGAAGGTTGAGCTCGAGGACATTAGTTTTTCTGTTCTCTATCCCAAGGTCTATGAAGAGATCGTCTCCCTAGTGAAGCAGCGCAATCCTCTGCGAAGCGAATACACGAGCAATGTGATATCGGAGATTGAAGAAGATCTTCGTTCGGCAAAGGTAAAAGCACAGATTGAGGGAAGGCCCAAGCAGTACTACTCGATCTACCAGAAGATGGTCCTTAAAGGCAGAGAGTTCGAAGACATATATGACCTGGTTGGCATCCGCGTAATCGTTCCTTCCGTTCGAGATTGCTACGCAGCTCTGGGTGCTATCCACGCTCGCTGGTCACCACTGCCGGGACGCTTCAAAGATTACGTGGCGATGCCTAAGTTCAATCTCTACCAGTCTCTTCACACAACAGTCCTTGGACCCGAAGGAAGATCGGTTGAGATTCAAATTAGAACTAACGAAATGCACCAGCGCGCCGAATACGGTGTTGCTGCACACTGGAAATACAAGCAGGGAAGCGGAAAAGAAGCCGGTCGGGAGGTTGATCTAGCCTGGCTAAAGCAGCTGAGTGACTGGCAAGAAGAAACAGCTGACCCTGGAGAGTTTCTCGATAACCTGCGGTTTGAAATTGGAGCCAAGGAGCTCTATGTGTTTACGCCAAAGGGTCGTGTCATTGGTCTGTCAGCTGGCTCAACGCCCATCGATTTCGCCTACGCAGTCCACACTGAAGTCGGTCATAAGACAATCGGTGCGAAGGTAAACGGGCGATTGGTGCCGCTAGAGACCAAGCTCCAGGCTGGTGATGTTGTAGAGATTCTGACGTCAAAGTCTGAATCAGCTGCTCCTAGCAAGGATTGGCTTAGCTTCATAGCAAGTCCAAGAGCAAGAGCGAAGATTAAGCACTGGTTCACTCAAGAGCGCAAGGAGTTGTTTTCTGAGGAAGGTAAGGACGCACTAGCACGAGCGCTGCGTCGGCAAGGTTTACCCGTTCAATCAATGGTGAATTCCGAGCTGCTTATGGAAATAGCCGAGGAGTACAAGCTAAGTGATGTCTCAGCACTGTTCTCGATGATCGGACAGGGCCAAATTTCAGCAATCTCTGTCATAGAGCGATTGAAACTGTTGCAGGGGATAAGTGGCCCAGACACAGAAGAAATACCCATACAGGTGCCTAGGTCCCTGCGAGGACCAAGGACGGGCAGTCAGGGAGTCCTGGTCAAGGGCTCGGCGGATGTTATGACGAAAATGGCACGCTGCTGCACACCCGTACCAGGGGACGAGATTCTCGGATTTATAACCAGAGGTGATGGAGTGTCGGTTCATCGTGCCGACTGCAAGAACGTCAAGGGCCTAAAGCCTGAACGAATCGTGGATGTGTCTTGGTCAGAGGATTCAAGGGGAGTGTTCATGGTCCAGATTCAGGTGGAAGCTCTGGATCGCAGCGGATTACTTTCTGATGTGACAAGAGTGCTAACCGAAAACCACGTAAACATTCTCAGTGCGACAGTGTCGACAGGCAGGGACCGTGTAGCTCTGAGCAGATTCGTCTTTGAGATGGCTGACCCATCGCATCTTGATCATTTACTTAATCAGGTCAGGCGAATAGATAACGTCTACGACGTTTACCGAGTAAAGGGTGCTTAGTCGACTGCGTTCTGAGCGGCTACTAGAAGAGCTTTACGGGACTCAATCTGAGACTGAATCTCCTTCTTCTTAGGTTCTGGGGCAGCAACCATTTCCGTCTCGAGGTTAGCTATCACAGCTTCCAGCTGAGAAACCAGTGAGCTGCTGCGGGCTTTGGCGGCAGGATCAGACCTTTGCCACGCTTCTTTTTCAGCCGATGCAATTTTGCTTTCAACGGCCCTTAGGCGACCCTCAATACTCTTCACCTGATCCTTTGGCACGTGTCCAAATTTTGACCAACGAGCCTGAATCGAGCCAATTTTCGATCTGGCTGTCTTTAGATCTGCGGTGTCGATAGCTTCTGCTTCCTCGAGCAGGGCAAGCTTGCCCTTTAGGTTCTCAGCGTGAGAGGTAGCAAGTTGATCGTCTTGCTCTTTCTTCTTTAAAAAGATTGCATCTCCCGCGGCACGGAAACTCTCCCAGAGCGCCTCTTCCAACTTTCCTGCTTTGCCGGCCTTCTTCCATTCGGCCTGCAGTTTTTTGTACTCAGCGGCTGCCTGAGCTCCCTTATCGACCAGCGCCTTCGCTTTCTCGGTTAGCTCAGTCTTGATCTTTTTGGCTTCCTTAAATTTCGCGTCTTGCACAGCGAAGTATTTTCGCTTGCCAGCTTCGAATTTGGCTCTAGCCTGTGAGAAGCGCTTCCACACAGGGTCGGTTAGTGACTTGGCAATTTTTGGGCTGTCCTTTTGGAGCTGCTGCCACTTCGCGAAAAGCTCAGCCATCTCCTCGCCACTTTTCTTCCAGTTGATCGCACCTAAATTACTAACCAGCTCCTCGGCCCTTTGTGCAATCTTTTCCTTCTCGGCCATAGCAAAAGCAATTGCCTCTTCTTTGGCGGCATTGGCCTTGACAATTGCCTCTTCGATAGCTGGAAAGATTCTTGAGAGTCTGTAGCGGAGCGAATCGTAGTTTCCTACGCCCTTCGGCTCGCTAATCTCCTTAGTCAGAGTTGCGTGTGTGGCCTTCAGGCTCTTGGCATCGGTTACACCGTTTGCAATTCTCTGCTCAAGAATTCTGACCTGGGCTTCCAGATCTTCAAACTTGCGAACAAAGAAGGCCATTGCCTCGTCTGAGCTAACGTTTGGATACTGGCCTACTAGACGCTCGGTTCCCTGGTCAATAAGGTAGACGGAATTCTTGTCATCGACCCGACCAAATTCGTTAGCGCTCAAGTTCTCTCCCAGTTAGCGACTTTTTACTTTACCGAAACATTGGTTAGCAGCACATCCGTTGCCGGAGAACCATCGGTAGAACCATCGGCGGTCCCGCCAGCAGCAATAGCCTTGATGGCCTCAAGCCCGCCGGTAACGCGTCCAAAAACGGTATAGCCGCCTGCGGCGTCAGATGGGATTACCGAGTCCTTATAAACAATGAAGAACTGAGATCCCATTGAGCTGCCGTCCCCACCACGTCTTGCCATGGCTAAGTAACCCTCTAGGTAGGTGTCGTCAGCTGGGGCATTTTCGATAGGCCCGAAAGAATAGCCAGGCCCTCCGGTTCCATCACCATTTGGATCTCCGCACTGCAGCACATAGATTCCAGCGGTCACCAGGCGATGGCACCTGACGTCTTCATAAAAGCCCTGCTGAGCTAGAGAGATGAAGTTGGCAACTGCCTGCGGAGCCTTTTCACCATCCAACTCCAACGTCACGTCACTTCCACCGATTGAAAGAGTTGTCTCCCAGGTGCGGCCCTCGGCCAGATCCGGGGAGGGCAGAACGTAGGCAGGCGGATTCTCTGGGTCGATGCCCTCTTCGGTCAAAAGGTCTTCGACGGTGGGGACAAAACCTGGGCCAAAGTTGAAATAGACGAACTGACCACCAGCTGCAAGCACCACAGCAGCCACAGAAGCTATGAGGACATTCTTGTTGTCCCGCTTTGCTATTTCGCTGCGTGAGTGTATGAGGTCTTGCTTGGCCTGGTAGCTCGATAATTTGTCATCTTTTTTCATTCGGTTCGCCTTCCGACCAGCAATTCTAGAACGCTTACAATCCAAGTGTGACTCCGTTGGCGGAAAGACTTAGGCCCAAGACCCTGAATGAGGTCGTTGGGCATCAGCTAGCCCTAAAGCCAGGCAGCCCCCTTTACCGCCTGGTCACGGGCGATTCCGCCAAGGGATTGAATTCGGTAATCCTTTGGGGGCCACCGGGCAGCGGAAAAACGACTATCGCACGATTAATCGGAAGCACAAGACAGGCAGTTTTCGTTGAAATCAGCGCTATCTCCAGCTCTGTCTCTCAGGTTCGGGACGTTATCGAAAAGGCAAAGCTAGACCAGCAAGCTTTTGAAAAGCACACAGTCATGTTCCTTGACGAAATTCACCGCTTTTCTAAGTCTCAACAGGACGCTTTACTCGGTGCCGTTGAATCTGGGGTCATAACGCTAGTAGCAGCAACCACTGAGAACCCTTCTTTTTCGGTCATCAAACCTCTAATTTCCAGATCGCTTGTGATGAAGCTCGACCCGCTGTCTGTAGAAGAAATTCTCAGCTTGCTAAATAGGGCAATCTCCGAAGACCGATTATTGAAGGAAACTCAGTTCAGCACTGAGGCACTGGATTATATTGCGAAGATTTCAGGTGGTGATGCTCGCCGAGCACTTTCCCTCCTGGAGGCCGGAGCAGCGGCAAGCAAAATTGTCGACGCTGAATTAATCAAACAGGTTAGTCAAAACGCAATTGCCTACGATGCGGATGGTGATGTCCACTATGACACCATTTCAGCCTTCATAAAGAGTGTTCGAGGGTCAGATGCCGATTCCGCCCTGCACTACCTGGCCAGAATGATAGAAGGGGGCGAAGATCCAAAGTTCATTTCTCGCAGATTGATGATTCTGGCCGCAGAGGACATTGGCTTGGCAGACCCCCAAGCACTTGTGCTGGCGGAGGCAGCCGCATCGGTCGTTGAAAAGATCGGTATGCCCGAGGGGCGAATTCCACTTGCTGAGGCAACCGTCTACCTTGCGCTGGCTCCCAAGTCGAATGCTGCTTACACGGCGATCAATGCGGCGATTGAGCAGGTCC
>JBDLRV010000010.1:0-5262 GCA_039799865.1 Actinomycetota bacterium
AATGATTTAGACGATGTTGTTGAAAGAACAGCTAGAACTCTTTCCTCGCTGACCAATGCTCTAGCGCTGGTGCAATATCCATCCCTTGGAAAATCGTCTGTCCGGCACATCGAACTTATTCCACTGAGCGAAAATAGGGCACTGCTTATGCTGATTGCTGATTCCGGCCGAGTGCAGCAGCTACAGGTGGAGAGCGAAAATGCAATCGATGATGAGCTGATACAAGAAATTAGGGGTCGACTAAATGGAATGTTGGCTGGAGCTCAGCTCTCAACCGTAAAGTCCAAACTTTCACAAATGGCGGGCGAGTTTTCTCCGCAGAGGAGAGTTTTTGTGGAGAGAGTCTTGGAAGCTTTGATCTCACTGGTTGATGCCAATCGCCAGGAGAAGCTGGTAGTTAGTGGTGCGGCAAACTTGGCAAAGCACGATGATGATTTTTCAGGCGAGCTCTCCAGAGTCCTCGAGGCAATCGAGGAGCAAGTTGTACTCCTCAAACTGCTGGATGAGCTTCACGCAGATCAGCACGGTGTTGGATTGCGCATCGGTTCAGAGCTAGGTGTTCAGGGACTTTCCAGAGCAAGCATTGTCGTCACAGGATACGAAAGCCGTGGAACTGAGGTAGCGAAGCTCGGAGTTTTGGGTCCAACACGCATGGATTACTCAGCCAACATTGCCTCGGTAAGAGCTGTAGCCAGATACCTAACAAGAATCTTGGAGACAAATTCTTGAGTAATCACTACGAGGTCCTAGGGGTATCACCAGATGCATCGCAGGATGAAATAAAGAAGGCATATCGAAAACTAGCCCGAGAGCTGCATCCGGATGTGAATCCATCACCCGAGGCAGAGGAAAGATTCAAGTTAGTAACCCATGCCTACGAAGTGCTCTCCGACCACCAATCTAGAGCTCAATACGACCGGGGAGATGCCGGTTTTGGTTTCGGAGATATATTCGAAAGCTTTTTTGGAGCTGCACCAAGGGGACCAAGGTCTAGAGCTCAACGTGGGGAAGATGCTCTCTTACACGTTCAGCTCGACTTATCGGAAGCCGTCTTCGGAGTCACCAAAACTCTCACCATTGATACCGCAATTGGCTGCGATAGCTGTAGTCGATCAGGCATCAAGGCCGGAACTTCAGTTAAGACCTGTGATGTATGTAGAGGCTCTGGGCAGATTCAGAGACAAGTTCAGTCTTTTATGGGCGTCATGGTTACGACCACCACATGCAGCGTTTGCAGGGGGAGTGGTCAGACAGTTCCTAACCCCTGTCCAGATTGCCGAGGTCAGGGAAGAGTTAGAGCAAAGAGGGATCTGGATCTAGAGATTCCAGCTGGTGTTAGCGATGGACTCCGCCTGCACCTGCCAGGACAGGGCGAAGTTGGTTTTGCCGGTGGTCCATCGGGGGATATCTATCTAGAGATTTCTGTCTCACCACATCCGATTTATTCTCGCGAAGGCGATGACCTGGTTGGAATATTGGAACTGCCAGTTTCTGATGCCGCACTGGGTTGCGATATTGAACTGGAGACTCTGGATGGAAAGAAGTCAGTCAAGGTTGACGCTGGAGCTCAGCACGGCGATGTCATAACAGTCAAAGGCTTAGGAGCAAACAAGCTCAGGGGCAGGGGTCGAGGAGACCTAAAGATTGTTGTCCGAGTTCTAACACCATCAAAGCTTGACTCGAAACAAAAAGACATTTTCAAAAAACTTCGCGAGGTAACTCAGGACGATGGACCTCGACTGGCAACTAGAAAGCCTCGAGGAAGGTTCTGATGCATTGGTTCTACGATGAGAGTTTTTCTCAAGCATCTTCATCGATTTCAACCGATGAATTGCGTCATTTTCGAAGCTTGAGAATCAAGCAAAATGAAGAGATTGCCATAACCGATGGCCGGGGTGCAGTGTTTTATTGCAAAGCAGTAAATCCTGAGACCGGTGAAGTTGAGATTCTCAAGAGTGAAGTTCGCCCAAGTCTTTCTCCTCGAATGCATTTGGTTCAAGCGCTTGCTAAGGGCGATCGGGATGAGCAAGCACTGCAAATGGCCGTTGAGCTTGGGGTTGCGAGCGTAACGCCTTGGCAGGCTGAGCACTCGATAGTTATTTGGGCAGAGAAGGCTGAAAAAAATAGGCAGCGCTGGCAGGAAATTGCCAATGCTGCAATGAAGCAAAGCCATCAGGCGCATCAGACTCTTGTCGAGAGCCTTGCGAAAACCAAGGACCTAAGACCCAAAGGCACAGGCATTCTGCTCGACCCAAAAGCGCAAAAGCCAATCAGTGCTGTCCAAAAAGACACTCAAGAGCTGACACTGGTGGTAGGGCCGGAGGGCGGATTTGGGGAAGCAGAACTAAAGCAGTTGAACGAGCAGGGCTTTGAAAGTTATCGCCTTGGCCCATCGGTTCTGCGAACCTCGACGGCCGGACCGGCAGCGATGGCTGCAATATTGGCCCTGACTGGTCGCTGGTAGTTTGCGTAGTATGGGAGCGGAGGAATTTTGGACTGTATTTTCTGCAACATAGTGGCCGGGAAGTTTGGCACAGAGTTGTTAGCTGAGAATGACACAGCGATTGCCTTCAAGGACATAAATCCCTTAGCCAAAGTTCACATTCTGGTCGTGCCTCGAAAGCACACAAAATACGTGTCTGAGCTGACTGATCCAGAGGAGCTGATAGGCCTATTCGATTTGATTAGACAGGTGAGCGCTAAGTTCACTGACGGTCAATTCAGGCTGCAGTTTAATTCAGGTGAAAAAGAAGGACAAACGGTCTTCCACACACACGCACACATTCTTTCTGGTCGGGCGGTTTAGTGCCGAAACTCACTTTTGAGATTCCTGCGGTACCACTGGTTGAAGTTTTGGGAAGCGAGGATCGTCTTCTTCGCAAGTTGGAAGCCGAATTTCCAAACTGCCTAATTCACAATCGAGGCCAGCTATTCACACTAGAGGGAAATCAGGAATCGATTGATTCCATCAAGCAGACGCTTTTGCAGCTCTCAGAATTAGTAAAACAGGGGATTCGATTGGACGAGCGCATGATATCCGAGACGGCCAAAATCGTCAGAGGCAGCGATGACGCTACTCGAGTCTTGGCCGAAGGCGCAATCAAGACACCGAACAAGGTGGTTAGAGCAAAAACTCTGGGCCAGAAGAACTATCTGGATGCAATCGACGCTCACACCATAACTTTTGGAATTGGGCCGGCAGGAACGGGAAAGACTTATCTCGCAGTAGCTAAGGCAGTTTCGGCTCTCTACGCCAAGAAGGTAAGTCGCATCATTCTTACAAGACCTGCGGTAGAGGCCGGAGAGCGCCTTGGATTTTTGCCTGGAACCCTTAGCGAAAAGATTGACCCGTACCTGAGGCCACTGTTCGATGCACTTCAAGAAATGCTGGAACCAGAGGCCACCCAAAAACTCATGGAATCGGGAGTGATTGAAGTTGCTCCGCTTGCCTATATGCGCGGTCGAACACTGAATGACAGCTTCATCATTTTAGACGAGGCACAGAACACCACTGCGGAGCAGATGAAGATGTTCCTAACAAGACTTGGCTTTGGTTCCAAGATGGTTGTCACCGGCGATGCCACTCAGATAGACCTTCCAACGGGCAAGTCCGGGCTAGATGTAGCGGCAAAGGTACTAAAGGAAGTAAAGGATCTGCATATAGCTCGTCTTTCGAGTCAGGACGTTGTCCGTCATGAGCTTGTGACCAGAATCGTCGATGCCTATGAAAGAGCCGGGCAGAAGTGACCATTGAGATAAATAATGAGAGCGAAATTGAAGTCGATCTCAAGTCGACCCGAGAGCTCGCCAGCTATGTCATAGAGCAACTCAAACTTCACCCAATGGTTGATTTAGGAATCATATTTGTAAACGAAAAACCGATGACGGATCTGCATATTCAGTGGATGGACGAGCCTGGTCCGACTGACGTGCTCAGTTTTCCCATGGATGAACTAAGACCAGGTGCTGATGATGGGCCGCTTGTCGAGGGAGTTCTCGGAGATGTCGTGATTTGTCCGCAGGTTGCAAGACTTCAGGCTGAGGCAGCCGGGCACTCAATGATGGATGAAGTTCACCTTCTTTTGACTCATGGAATTTTGCATCTGGTTGGCTTTGACCATGCGGAGCCAGATGAGGAACGCGAAATGTTTAAGCTTCAAAAAAGCTTGCTAGAAGGATTTGGTAGTGGCCGGAACTCTTGAATTTGCAGTGCTGCTGCTCGTACTTGTTCTAATGACGCTTTTGGCCACCATCCAAACTCATCTAGAAATTGCCGAGGATCTGAGGGCAGGCACTCTTTCCATTGCCAGGTTCCTTATATTTTCTCTGGCTGCGGGATTCCTTGTATTCACGCCCAAGGATCAAGTAGTTGCCGCAATTCTGGCCTTGCTACTTCCGCTCACTTGGCTGTTTCAGCAGGCAGTGGGACGCAAGCTCGGCAGGCTCTCAGTGGCGGAAAAACTTGCGGCACGTTTTGATGCTTTTGTCACAGTTCTTTCCAGACTGTTTGAGCCACTGAGACTTAGGGCACCAGAGAAAGTAGAAGAGTACGAGCAGGAGTTAATTGAATCGGTGGAGGAGTTCTCAGAAACTTTAGTTCGAGAAATCATGATTCCTCGAGTCGACATAGAAGTTGTCGATGGAGAAGTTTCACTTGAAAAAGCGCTTTCAGTGTTTGTCTCATCCGGCTATTCCAGGTTGCCTGTGGTGGGCGAGGATGTGGACGACATTCAAGGCGTGCTGTATCTGAAGGACATCGCCAGGTTGGTTCATCAAGATCCAAGGCTTCTATCCAGCAAGGTCGCCAAAGAAGCTTGTCGACCGGCATTCTTTGTCCCAGAGACCAAGGTTGTTTCAGAGCTCCTACAAGAGATGCAGTTAGGCAGAACCCAGATTGCGGTTATCTCTGACGAATACGGCGGTGTTGCAGGAATCGTAACCATCGAAGATTTGATCGAGGAGCTGGTGGGTGACATCTCAGATGAATACGACCGCGAGGCACAGGAGATAGAGCAGCTAGCTGAGGATTCCTATCGAGTTAGTCCCCGCATAACACTCGATGAGTTAGCTGAGCACTGCGAGATTGAACTCGATGACGAGGATGTCGACACGGTCGGCGGGCTAATGACCAAGGCCCTTGGACATCTGCCAAAGGGTGGAGAGATCGCGACAGCATATGGGCTGCAGCTGACTGCGGAGAGAGTAGATGCTCGTAGGGGAAGAATTCTTTCAATCTTGGTCAAGAAGATCCCGGCTGATGAG
>JBDLRV010000011.1:0-24951 GCA_039799865.1 Actinomycetota bacterium
GAGCGCAAACTATTCACGGTCAACACAGCGCACTTAGCAGCGGCTTACTTCGGTCAGCGCGGAGGTCACGAAACTATCGTCGCTTCGCTTTCCGATTCTGATGTTGCAGAGCAGACAAGAAAAGTTCTTCTGGAGACATCCTCGGTCCTCAAGGCCAAGCACTCGCTTTCTCTTGCAGAACAGGATGAGTATGTTGAGGACACCTTCGCTAGGCTCACAAATCCAGCAATTGATGATTTTGTAACAAGAGTAGGTAGACACCCGATTCGAAAGCTATCTCGGCACGAGCGGGTCATAGGCCCAGCTGCCTACTTCGCCGAGAATCTCGGAGAACCATCAGCTCTAATAGGGCTGGTCGATGCGGCGCTATCATTCCGATCAGCCGATGACACTCAGGTGCTGGAGCTTACGCAGCTTTTGGCACAGCACAGCCCGGCTGAGCTTGCAAAGGCGGTGTGTGGCATTGACCACTCGCACCCTTTGGCCGAGGGGCTAATCACAGTATTCGACCTGCACAAAAGTGCGCTTAGTCGCAAACACTAAACTCTCACCATCCCCTCCATTGCTATCATCCGTAGAGAACTAGGAGAACTCATGGCCACGGTTTCAGGACAGGTAACTATTGAAGACCCGATTGGTTTTCACGCTCGACCTGCTGGTCAGATTGTCAAGCTGGTAAAAGACTCCGGTCTAGAAATTCGTATGGGTCGTCAGGGGGAGACTTTGGTGAAAGCCAGCTCGCCACTGAGTCTGATGTCGCTCAAGGGAAAACAGGGCGAGGTTCTGAGTGTTGAGGTGGACACAGATGATCAGGGCAAAGCGCAGGAGCTAATCGGCGCAATCCAGGGTTTCCTCAAGGGCTAGCGCGTGCTCCAAAACGGAACTAATCTCACCGGCCTCGGCGTTGGCCTGAGTGGCGTCTCCGCTGAAGTTTTTCGTGTCAAACCACACCAGGCTCTGCCAATTCCAGCCAGGCACGCAGGTGATCAGTCAGCGGAAGTTTCCAAGATTAAAAATGGTATTGAGCATGTCTCGGAAGATCTGAAGAGACTTTCAGCCAAGGCGGGTGAGACTTCAGCTGAAATCTTTGAAGCTTTGGAAATGATTCTGCAGGACGAGAGCCTCTTTGAAACAGCAGTCGGACAGGTTGCTGAGGGCTGGGAGGCAGCCACCGCTTTCGTGAATGCGGTCGAGACCTTTGCTGAACTGCTAAGTGGTGATCCCACATTTGAGGAAAGACTTGCTGACATCAGGGATTTGGCAAAGCGAGTTGCCGCTCATATTCATGGCATCTCACTGGGACTAAATCTTCCCGAGAGCGGAAGGTTTGTGATTGTTGGTGAAGATTTCTCTCCGGCCGACACCGCGCAGTTCACAAGCGCCGTAGTTGGAGTAGTCACTATTCAGGGAGGGCCAACTTCCCACACTGCAATCATCTGTCGTTCAAAATCCATTCCCGCCGTGGTTTCCTGCTCTGGAGCAAAGGAACTGGTTGATGGTCAGATGGTGCTGGTGGATCCGGTGGGCGATCGAGTTGTGGTGGGAGGAGCAGATTCAGATGCGACCCAGGCAATCGCTTTTATCGCCAAGTCGGACTCACCAATAATTCCAGTCAGAGCAAACATCGGCTCGCTCGATGATGCAGTGGCCGCCGCCGCAACCGCTGCCGAGGGAGTGGGACTATTCAGAACTGAACTTCTTTATCTTGAAAGCACAACTAAACCAACACCAGAAAAGCAGGCGGCCTCATATTCGGCGATTCTCGCAGCAGCTCCAGAGGGACCAATAGTTGTCAGAACAATTGATGCTGGCAGCGACAAGCCTGTTCCGTTTTTGGATATGCCTAAAGAGGAAAACCCGGCACTTGGTGTCCGGGGTTTCCGTCTGGTCGTTCCTCACCGCCAATTCATCATTGATCAGTTGAGCGCTTTGGAAGAGGCTCGAAAGACCTCGGGGCGTGAGGTTTGGGTAATGGCCCCGATGATTTCCTTAGCAAGCGAGGCTGAGCAATTCGCTGAGCTTGCGAAAGCAGCGGGTGATTTCAAAGTTGGAATTATGGTGGAGACGCCTTCCATAGTTTATGAAATCAGAAACCTCAAGGGCGTAGTTGACTTTATCTCCGTTGGTACCAATGACCTCTCTCAGTATTTGTTTGCCTCAGACCGACTACACCCCAGCCTGGGAACGCTGCTGAATCCATGGCAGCCTCCGCTGATTCGGGCATTGGCCGAGATTGCTAGCGAAGCAAAGAAAGTTGGCATCTACTCCGGTGTCTGTGGAGAGAGTGCATCAGATCCTGCCTTTGCGGTTGTGCTTGCTGGAATGGGATTTGATTCTGTTTCTTCCTCTCGCTCTCAGGTAGGTGCTGTTAGAACTGCCCTGTCTTCTATTACGCGCGAGCAGGCTGAAGAAATCTTCCAGGCGGTGCTATCGGCCAAGACTGCTGACGAGGCGAAGGCAATAGCGCTGGCAAAGCTGAGCCTTACGGCTAGCTAGACTTTGCTGTATGTCGGCACCTCTTCCCTCACAAATTCCCCAGATTCGCAAGGTGCTGAAGTTTTACCGGGTTTCTTCTTATATAACTGGTGTCTTTCTGCTGCTACTGATGATTACCTGGGGCATCAGAAGACTGCCTTTTCTTGGATTTGACCTCTGGCTCTTAGGCCCTAACGGCTTTCTTACGCTTGAGAGCTACGGGGTTGAAGGAGAGGGGCTCCCGACCACGGGGCTCAACCTGACGGTTTGGATCTTGATTATCCACGGCTGGCTGTATGTGGTTTATCTGATTGCAGACTTTAGGGTCTGGACACTGATGCGCTGGCCCGTCACAAGATTTTTGTTCATTGCCCTTGGCGGAATTGTTCCGTTTCTGAGTTTCTACACCGAGGCTAAGTTTGCGAGGCTCGCCAACGAAGAACTAGCGGAGCTTGAAAAGTGAAGACAGTACTGGTTGTCGACTTTGGTGCGCAGTATGCGCAGCTGATTGCTCGGCGAGTTAGAGAAGCAAGTGTCTACTCGGAGATTGTGCCCCACACCATCACAGCATCTGAAGTCAGTGCGCTAAATCCAGCCGCCATCATTCTCTCCGGGGGACCTGCGAGCGTTTATGAAAAAGACTCACCAAAGCTAGATGCCAAGATTCTGGAGCTAGGAATTCCGATACTTGGTATTTGCTATGGCTTTCAGATTCTGGCGCAGTCTCTTGGTGGAAGAGTCGATAGGACAGGTCTTCGTGAGTATGGGGCAACCTCACTCGAGATAAAAGACGGCGGTGTTCTACTCGATAACCAACCCAATCTGCAGGTGTGCTGGATGAGCCATGGCGATCAGGTGATGCAGGCTCCGCAAGGGTTTGAAGTCTTAGCCTCAACCAAGACCACTCCAGTTGCAGCATTTGAATCAAAGCAAAAGAAAATCTTTGGAGTCCAGTGGCACCCGGAAGTCAAGCACTCAGAGCAGGGGCAAAAGGTTCTCGAGAACTTCCTATACAAAGGAGCAGGCATTGCTCCAAGCTGGAACTCTGGAAACGTTATCGCCGAGCAGGTTGCCAAGATAAAAGCGCAGGTCGGATCGGCACGAGTTATCTGCGGTCTTTCCGGAGGTGTTGACTCGGCCGTTGCCGCAGCGCTTGTCCACAAAGCAGTGGGCGATCAGCTCACTGCGGTGTTTGTCGATCACGGGCTGCTCAGACAGGGTGAGGCGGAACAGGTCGAGCGAGACTATGTTGCCGCAACTGGGATCCGTCTAGTTGTTGTCAATGCCCAGGAGAAGTTCCTGTCGGCGCTCGCTGGAGTAAGTGACCCAGAGCAAAAACGAAAGATTATTGGCCGAGAGTTCATCAGAAGCTTCGAAGAAGCCGAGCGCAAACTGGTCGCCGAGGCAGCCAAGGACAATGAGCCGATTAGATTTTTGGTTCAGGGAACCTTGTATCCGGATGTGGTTGAGTCTGGCGGGGGAGTAACGGCTGGAATCAAGAGCCACCACAATGTCGGGGGACTTCCCGATGATCTGCAGTTTGAATTAGTAGAGCCACTGAGAACCCTGTTCAAGGACGAGGTTCGAGCAATTGGCGCTGAGCTTGGCCTTCCAAAAGAGATTGTTAATCGTCAGCCATTTCCAGGACCGGGACTCGGGATTCGAATTGTTGGCGAGGTAACAAAAGAAAGACTTGATCTTTTGCGCAAGGCAGATGCCATTGTTCGTCAAGAGCTCAGCGAAGCGGGCGAAGATAGAAACATTTGGCAGTGTCCCGTGGTACTGCTCGCGGATGTTCGCTCTGTCGGCGTTCAAGGTGATGGCAGAACCTACGGCCACCCAATTGTTCTTCGACCAGTTTCTTCGGAAGATGCGATGACTGCTGATTGGTCAAGGCTTGACCATGAGCTGTTGGCAAGAATTTCAAATCGCATAACCAATGAGGTGGAGGGCGTGAATCGAGTGGTGCTCGATATCACCTCTAAGCCTCCCGGCACCATCGAGTGGGAGTAGTGGTGCAGGTATTTGGACACAGGGGGGCCTGCGGCTATTTGCCTGAAAATACAATGGAATCCTTTGAGCTGGCCTTTGAGCTGGGTTGTGAGGCGATTGAGTTTGATGTTGTTCTGACTAAGGATTCGGTTCCGGTCATTCGTCACGATCTTGATTTTTCTATCACCACCGACATTGCAACTCGAAACCTAAGCTCAAATAACGTCGATGAACTTAACTTCCCTGAACTTGAATCTGTGAGAGCCATCGAGCGTTACCCCGAGACAAGAAATCAGTCGGCAAGTAGAAATGGCGAATTCAGGATTCCATCTTTGGCAGAAGTTTTTGCTAATCCTAAGTTTGACGGAAAACACTTAATTGTTGAGCTCAAGTACGGAAAGCACTTTAGGGACAAGGGCTTTGACCTAATTGGTCAGGTGAAGAAGGTTTTCGATCAGAGTGATTTTCAGACTCGTGGAATCAAGGTGACTATTGAGTGCTTTGAATTTGCAGTCCTGAGAGAGGCAAAGCAGCGCATTGGAGATAGCGCCACCTATGTCTTTCTTTCGGCACCAGACATGCTCCCTGCCGGCCGCAGCTTTCTAGACGATGAGCTACTTTCCGAAATAGCCGAAAACTTTGACGGGCTTTCAGTTCACTACTCCATGGTGCTCGGAAGCGATCTGGTAGTAAGAACCAAGGCGAAGCAGCTTCTGATGTATACCTACACCGCGCGCCTCGAGACTGCGGAGGGCCAGGTTAGCGATTGGTTTAGAAGGCTTGCCGATACTGGAGTCGATGGCATTTTCTGTGATCAGCCGGATTTGATGATCAAACTAGTCCGAGGCAGCAACTAGGCTCACTCAAATGCCAACCACCCTCGGTAACCCAGATGATCTGCTGGTTCAGCTCAATCCCCAGCAGCGAAGCGCGGTTCTATATAGAGGTAGTGCTCTTCTAATTGTTGCCGGGGCTGGATCTGGAAAGACGAGGGTCCTCACTCATCGAATAGCCCATCTTCTTGCCACGGGTGAGCTCTATCCATCTCAAATCCTTGCAATTACCTTCACCAACAAAGCAGCTAATGAAATGCGTGAGCGGGTGGAGGAGCTTCTCGGTCAGGCTAGTGAGGGAATGTGGATACGAACCTTCCACTCTGCCTGCTTGCAAATTCTTCGTAGAGAAGCCGAGCGACTTGGCCACAGCTCTAGTTTCACTGTTTATGACACAGGAGATACCAGAGCACTTCTCAAGCGGCTACTGAGAGAGGCTGGAGCGGACGATGCCGATGTGAAGCCGCAGGTGGCGGCATCCGTCATTTCAAATGCCAAGAACGAACTAAAAGATGCAGAGGACTTTGCTAGAAACGCTGATCGCTCGAATCCAAGAGAGCGAATCATTGCTGAGGTTTACAGCGCCTACCAGGCAGAGCTGATGCGCAATAACGCTTTTGACTTCGACGATCTAATTGTTGAAACAGTAAACCTGTTTCGAAACTTTCCAGAGGTGCGAGCCCGTTATCAAAAACGCTTTCGCCATGTTCTCATCGACGAGTATCAGGACACCAACCACGCTCAATATGCCCTGATCCGTGAGCTGACTAAATCACTGCCTGCGGAGTATGCAAACTTTGACGAGAAGACCGGCGAGCAGCTAGGACCTGCAGACCTTACGGTTGTGGGAGATTCAGATCAATCCATCTACGCCTTTCGCGGTGCAGACATCAGAAACATCACTGAATTTGAAAGAGATTTTGTCGGAGCGGAAACCATTCTGCTCGAGCAGAACTATCGCTCAACCCAAAATATTCTCTCCTCGGCCAACGCTGTCATCGCTCAGAATCCCTACCGGCCGCCCAAGAACCTCTGGACCGATAGTGGTAGTGGAGACAAGATAACTGTGTTCACGGCCTTTGACGAAAGAAATGAAGCGGCCTTCGTAGTTGATTCCATTCGCACCATGCACGAGCAGGGCAGTAACTACCGCGACATGGCAGTCCTCTATCGCACCAACGCCTTGACGCTCTCATTAGAAAACGAACTGAAAGCCCAGCGCGTTCCTTACATCGTGGTTGGAGGTCTGAAGTTCTTTGAGAGAAAAGAAATCAAAGATGCCCTTTCTTACCTCGCTGCAATTGCCAATGTCAGCGACGACGAGGCCATCAGGAGAATCATCAATTCTCCAGCTCGAGGAATAGGCGAGAAGACAGAAATCAAGATTGCCCAGTTCGCGAGAAAGCACGAGCTGAGTTTGCGACAGGCGATGCTCAGATCGAGTGAGTTGGGACTGGGCCCCAAGATAACTGCTGCAATTGAAGAGTTCGGCAGACTACTGAATGAGCTGGACGCAATGAGTGCCACCGAAGGTCCAGCTGATGTTTTAAAGCAGGCACTGATTCGAAGTGGATACCGAACAGAACTTGAAATTAGCCGGGACCCTCAGGATGAAGCCCGACTAGAAAACCTAGATGCTCTTCTCGGGCAGCTATACGACTGGCAGCGTGAGTTCCCCAGTGGCACGGTAGCCGACTACCTGGCAGAGGTCACCCTAGCCTCAGATCAGGATCAGCTTGATGATGAGTCTGGAAATCTTTCGCTCATGACCTTGCACACCGCCAAGGGGTTGGAGTTTGACTCCATCTTCATTATCGGCTGCGAGCAGGGGACCCTTCCTCACATAAGGGCTTTTGACGAACCTGGCGGGCTGCAGGAGGAGCGTCGGCTTATGTATGTGGGTATGACCAGAGCAAAGAAGAAACTAACGCTTTCTCACGCGCTGCAGCGCACTCTATTCGGCAACACCTCAAGCTTCCTGCCTTCATCTTTCCTTTCCGACATACCTCTTGATTTGCTAGAGGCTGTTGGCCAGCAGCGCGAATCAATCCCCACCCCAACCAGAAAGTGGCAGGGTGCTGTTACCGCAACGACCATTCGTGATAACAAGGACTTGCAGCTGGCCGTTGGCGATCGGGTAAGGCACGAAAGCTTCGGCGAGGGCCAGGTGATATCGGTTTCCGGCGAGGGGCCGAAGCAGGTGGCGGAGGTTCGATTCGAAAGCGGAACCACCAAGCGTCTTCTAACAAAAATGGCCCCAATAACCAAGCTCTAGGCGCAAAACAGGACCCAGCCTTTCGCTAGACTTACCCCGTTCTTCCCCCTTTAGGAAAAGAAAACTCACTGTGGATTTATTTGAATATCAAGCGCGCGACATTTTTGAAAAGTACGGTGTTCCAGTTTTAGCTGGCAAAATCGCTGACACCCCCGAGCAGGCAGAGGCTGCCGCTCAAGAAATCGGTGGAACAGTCGTTGTCAAGGCTCAGGTAAAGATCGGCGGACGAGGCAAAGCTGGTGGAGTTAAGGTCGCTCACTCGCCGCAGGAAGCCAAAGAGAAGGCTGCCCAAATACTTGGACTTGATATCAAGGGCCACATCGTCAAGAGAGTCATGATTGCGCAGGGAGCAGATATTGACAAGGAGTACTACTTTTCGATTCTGCTGGATAGATCTAACAGAACCTTCCTTTCACTATGCAGCGTCGAAGGTGGCATGGAGATTGAGCAGCTAGCTCACGAAAGACCAGATGCTCTTGCTCGCATCGAAGTTTCTGCCGTGAAGGGAATCGACAAGGCAAAAGCCATTGAGATTGCCAAGGCAGCTAAGTTTTCAGACGACTTGGTCGACCAGGTCTCAGACGTTTTCGTCAAGCTCTACGAGGTCTTCAGAAAAGAAGATGCGACTTTGGTTGAGGTGAATCCACTCGTCAGAACCAAGGACGGCAAGATAGTTGCCCTCGATGGCAAGGTAACCCTCGACGACAATGCTGAGTTCAGACACGAGCGTGAGCAAATGGAACGCGATCAGCTGGATCCGCTAGAGGCCAAGGCCAAGGCCATGGATTTGAACTACGTGAAGCTCGATGGTGAGGTTGGAATTATTGGCAACGGTGCGGGACTGGTGATGTCAACCCTGGATGTTGTTGCCTACGCCGGTGCGAGGCACGGCGGAGTAAAGCCAGCAAATTTCCTAGACATCGGTGGTGGTGCATCTGCCGAAGTTATGGCCGCTGGTCTCGATGTGATCCTGAATGACCCGCAGGTAAAGAGTGTTTTTGTGAATGTTTTTGGCGGCATTACCGCTTGTGATGCAGTTGCAAATGGCATTGTCGGAGCACTGAATACTCTTGGCGCAAAAGCCACGAAGCCTCTGGTTGTCAGACTTGATGGCAACAACGTAGATGAGGGAAGACGCATCCTCAAAGATTTCAATCACCCGCTGGTGAGCTTGGCTGAAACCATGGATGACGGCGCTGATCAGGCCGCAAAGTTGGCGAGCTAGGAGACAGATATGGCAATTTACTTAGACGCAAACTCCAAAATTATCGTTCAGGGAATGACCGGTGCTGAGGGCATGAAGCACACGCGCCGCATGCTGGAAGGTGGAAGCAACATCGTTGGGGGAGTCAACCCGAAGAAGGCCGGCGAGAGCGTGGAGGTTGGCGGAAAGTCACTTCCTGTTTTTGGCTCAGTAAAAGAAGCGATGGAGAAGACCGGGGCAAATGTCAGTGTCATCTTCGTTCCACCAGCATTCGCCAAGTCAGCAATCATTGAAGCAATCGATGCCGAGATTCCACTGGCAGTTGCCATTACCGAGGGAATCCCTGTTCATGATTCAGCAACCGCATGGGCGTATAACGTTGAAAAAGGAAAAAAGACCAGACTGATTGGACCAAACTGCCCGGGTATCATCTCTCCGGGACAATCCAATGCTGGTATTACTCCTTCAAACATCACAGGCCGAGGCCCAATCGGATTGGTTTCCAAATCTGGAACTCTGACCTATCAAATGATGTTCGAACTTCGCGACATCGGATTCTCAACCGCAATTGGAATTGGTGGAGATCCTGTTATTGGAACCACCCACATCGATGCCTTGGAAGCATTCCAGAATGATCCTGAGACCAAGGCAATTGTTCTGATTGGCGAAATTGGTGGAGACTCTGAGGAAAAAGCCGCTGCCTACATCGCCAAGCACGTCACGAAGCCAGTCGTAGCCTACGTTGCCGGTTTCACTGCTCCAGAGGGAAAGACCATGGGTCACGCGGGTGCAATTGTTTCTGGTTCGGCTGGCACTGCGCAAGCTAAAAAAGAGGCCTTTGAGGCGGTCGGGGTGAAGGTTGGTAAGACACCCAGCGAGACTGCACAGCTTATGCGAGAAATTATTAGCAAGCTGTAATACGTGAATCGGGCTTTTAGCTTTGCCATAGCGGCGCTCCAAGCGCTCATAGTGATTGCTTCTGCCGTGGGGCTAGTCATAGCGCCGCTCACCCTGGCATGGTTTATCGAGGGCGATGGTTCGGTTCAGTGGTCTGCAACTTTGCAGGTTGCAATCTTTGCTTTCCTGCTGGCGACCTCAGTCCCAGTTCAGATCTCCGCTGGTGAGATTGTTGGAATTGAATTCGACAGCTTCCAGATTGCCTTCTTACCACTGGGCCTAACGCTGATGATGGCTTTGATGATTATTCGTATTGGTCACAGACTCTCGGCAGCCTCATCGCTCTGGCCCGCATGGCTCTCCGGTGCTGTTGCGTTTGGTGGAACCTCCTACGTGCTTTCTCTTCTAGCTGGTAGCGAGGCAGCAGTGGTTTCTGAATGGGATGCTCTATTCAGACCAGCTTTTTTCTTTGGAGGGCTGCTTTTCATATCTTCGGTGACTGGCAAGAGATTTGAATTAGTCAGTGGCTCAAATCCCCCTGAGGCACCAGAACGCATTTGGGTGCGCGAGAGATTCAAAAGGTTTCTCGCAAATATTCACTGGAGCATTTCTACCGCTGCGATTCCTGCACTGAGAATCGGTACCGCGGTAATGGTTATTCTAGTTTTGTTCTCTTCTTTGCTAATTGGTGTAGCGCTCGCAGCGGGTTGGGTTGAGGTTCTTCGGCTCTATCAAGCGCTGAGCCTAAGTTTGCTGGGTGGATTGGTTCTTACCCTCGGTCAATTGGCACTGCTTCCAAACCTAATTGTTTATGGAGCGGCTTGGATAAGTGGAGCCGGTTTCTCAATTGGTGCTGGTTCATATGTGTCACCACTTGCCTCGCAGCTGGGACCCCTACCGGCCTTGCCCTTGTTCGCGGCTCTTCCCACTGGCGGTTTCGATCGGGGAATTATCTTTGCGCTCATTCCAATTATTAGCGCTTTGGTTGTCACACTTGCGGCAAAAAAGTATCTTGATCAAATGCGCTGGGAGTTTGCAACCGCGTTCTCGGCAGCAGGTGTTCTTTCGCTTCTTTCGGCGCTGGTTGCAGGCGCAATAGCGTTTTTTCTCTCCAGTTTGGCCAGTGGTGCTCTAGGACCGGGAAGGTTTAGCGAAGTTGGAGTAAACCCCTGGATGTTTTCTTTGGTTATCTTTTTGGAGGTGCTAATCCCAGTGTTCTTAGTTTCCCTGGTGGTTGCCCGGCCTCGAAGCGAAGCTTCTCGAAAGTAGACTTTGCCCGTGCTGACAATTGTTGCTCTGGTCTCTGGCGGTGGGTCAAATCTGCGGGCACTTTTAGAAGCTTGCGATAACCCTCTTTTCCCGGCGCGAGTTCGAGCGGTTGGTTCGGACAGACCAGCACCAGCGCTTGAGCATGCAGAGCAGTTTTCTGTTCCAACCTTCGTACTAGAGCCTGAAAAATTCAGCAGTCGCGATCAGTGGGCGGATTTGCTGCTTCGATCAATTGAGTTCCATAAACCAGACCTAGTCGTGCTCGCGGGATTTATGCGCATTCTGCCAAAGGCGGTCGTGGATGCGCTCTCGCCAAAGATAATAAACATCCATCCTTCGCTGCTGCCTGCATTTCCTGGTGCACACGCTGTAGCTGATGCGTTAGCAGCTGGCGCAAAAGTGACTGGCGCAACTGTGCACATCGTGGATAACGGGGTTGACACTGGGCCAGTAATTAGGCAAACAGAGGTGCCGATTCCGGATGGGATTAGCGAGTCAGCACTACATGATCTCATTCGAGAAGTCGAAAAGAAACAATTGATTGAGGTTGTTAGAGACATTGCAGAGGGAAGCGTAAGGCTAGGTGAGATCAAATGACAAAGGTAAAACGTGCCCTGATCTCAGTTTCGAATAAATCAGGTTTGGTTGACTTTGCCAAAGAGCTGTCGATTCTCGGAGTCGAAATTGTTTCAACAGGTTCAACTGCAAAGGAAATCGCTGCAGCCGGAATTGCAGTCACACAGGTTAGTAGTGTTACTGGATTTCCAGAATCTTTAGATGGCAGGGTGAAGACCCTGCACCCAAACATTCATGGTGGAATCCTGGCCGATATCAGAAAAGATTCCCACAAACACCAGCTCAATGAATTAGGAATTGCTCCCTTTGAGCTGGTAGTTGTAAATCTATATCCGTTCATGGAGACAGTGAAATCCGGTGCTTCCGTCGATGAAGTTATCGAGCAGATTGATGTTGGTGGTCCCGCCATGGTGCGAGCGGCTGCAAAGAATCATGCGAATGTTGCGATAGTGGTTGACCCCGCTCGGTACTCAGAAGTAATCAAACAAATCAGCAGCGGCGGTATCAGTGCTGACTTTAGAAAGATTCTGGCTCTTGAGGCATTTAGCCATACTGCCGCCTATGACTCAGCTATTGCCAGTTGGCTAGGTGGTCAGGAACAGCTGAATCTGAGTTTCACAAAGAAAGCAGATCTTCGCTACGGAGAAAATGCTCACCAACTAGCAAGTTTGTTTGTTGAAAATTCTGGTGCGGGGATTGCTGGTGCCGAACAACTCGGTGGCAAAGATATGTCATTCAATAACTACGTCGATGTTGAAGCGGCCCTCAGGGCAGCATATGACTTTCTGGAGCCGGCCGTTGCAATTATCAAGCACGCAAACCCATGCGGAATTGCTGTCGCGGATCCTGGGGCAGCCGACCCAATTCTCTCGGCCTATCAAAAGGCCCACGCCACCGATCCAATATCCGCCTACGGGGGAGTGATTGCTGCCAATCGCAAGGTAACCGCAGAAATGGCAAAGGCTGTATCAGAGGTTTTCACCGAGGCAATAGTGAGTGTTGATTTCGAGCCCGCTGCCTTAGAGATTCTGAAGACCAAGAAGAACCTGAGGATTCTAAAACTTTCAAGCGACTACAAACTTCCCCAGATAGAGCTGCGTCAGATATCCGGAGGCGTTCTGGTTCAGACTCCTGACTCATTTGCACAGCTGGATGTCAAAAAATGGCAACTGGTTAGTGGGCAACCGGCCGATGAAAAAACAATGGCTGATCTTGAATTCGCTTGGCGAGCAGTTAGGTCCGTGAAATCAAACGCGATTGTTTTAGCCAATGATCTTGCTGCCGTTGGTATCGGCATGGGCCAAGTGAATCGTTTAGATTCATGTCGGTTGGCAGTAAGTCGAGCGGGTGAGAGAGCAAAATCATCAGTTGCCGCATCCGATGCATTCTTTCCTTTTGCCGATGGTTTGGAAGTGCTAATTTCAGCGGGCGTCAGAGCCTTCGTTCAGCCGGGTGGGAGCGTTAGGGACGAAGAAGTTATCGCAGCTGCCAAGGCTGCGGGGGTCACCATGTATTTCACGGGTGAAAGACATTTCTTTCACTAGGAATCTGTTCAGTTCGGAAGCTGTTAGTCTGTAGGGCTGGACTGAGCCAGCGGAGTGGTGAATGTCTAATTCCGAAAAAGGTACCTTCAAGGTTTTACTGCGGCTAGTCCCGTATGCAAAGAAAGCGCTACCCAGAATATTGCTGGGAGTGGTTGCCGCCGTTGCCGCACACATGTTCGCCCTCGCCATCCCGCAGTTTCTTCAGGGCCTTGTTAACTCGCTGGTCGATGGCGGATTGGAAGCACTTCTACCTGCAGTTGGTCTGATCGTTCTGCTTGGTTTGGCCGAGGCCATTTTTGTTCTTCTTCGGCGCTGGCTGGTTTTGACTCCTGGCACCCACATGGAAGCCGGGATGCGCAACACGCTCTATGAGAAGCTCCAGGACCTACCGGTTTCTTTTCATGATCGCTGGCCTTCAGGCCAGCTTCTTTCAAGAGCCATTTCAGATCTGAATTTGATTAGGCGCTGGCTTAGTTTTGGATTTGTTCTTTTCACCGCAAACCTAATCACCATCATCGTGGGTCTCGTCATTCTCTTCACCTTTAGTTTCTGGCTTGGACTGATTTTCTTCATCACCACGATTCCAATCTGGATTGCCGGTTTCATGTTTGAAGAAAAATACAAGGTGGTCGCAAGGCTCAGCCAGGACCAGTCTGGAGATTTGGCAACCAGAGTCGAAGAGGCTGTTCACGGCGTAAGAGTTCTCAAATCTTTTGGTCGAGGAGCCTTCGCCGCTGGGCAGTTCGCCTCTCAAGCTACTGAGCTGCGCTCAACAGAACTGCGAAAAGCCAGGGCGGTTGCAAACATTTGGCTTTACCTAATTTTGATTCCAGAAATTGCTATTGGTTTTTCCATGCTCGCCGGTATTTGGCTGGTCGCAGAAGATCAGCTATCAGTGGGCAGTTTGGTTGCATTCTTCGCAACCGCAATGGTGCTTCGTTGGCCAACCGAGTCACTTGGCTTTTTGCTTGGCTTCACCCTCGAAGCAAAGACGGCAGCGGAGAGATTCTTCGAGGTTATGGATAGTGAAAACAAAATTGTCGATCCAGCGCAGTCGAAGAAAATCCAAAATCCCAAGGGACTGCTGGAGTTTCACGATGTTCATTTCCGTTACCCAGACACCCCAGCTGAGGTAGGAGATCTTCTCAAGGGCGTAAATCTAAGAATTGAACCGGGTGAGTCGGTAGCGCTTATTGGCCTAACTGGTTGCGGCAAAACTACCCTGACTGCACTTACCACAAGACTCTATGACGTCACCGGGGGATCAATAACAATCGATGGGGTGGACGTTCGAGAATTGACCAGGCAAGAACTTAGAAGTTTGATTGCCATGGCTTTTGAAGATGCAACGCTCTTTTCTTCCTCTGTCAAAGACAACGTTTTGCTCGGAAACCCTGGTGCGACTGAGGAAGATCTGAAGCAGGCCATTGAAATAGCACAGGCCCAGTTTGCCTATGACCTACCAAATGGACTCGACACAACTATCGGCGAAGAGGGTCTATCGCTCTCTGGAGGACAAAGACAGCGAATCGCTCTAGCCAGGGCGGTGGCAGCGAAGCCTCGAATCCTGGTTCTTGACGATCCACTTTCCGCGCTGGATGTCGACACCGAAGCTATGGTGGAGGACGCTCTTCGACACGTGCTCAAGGAAACGACGGCTCTGATTGTTGCTCATCGACCTTCTACAGTCATGCTGGCCGATCGAGTTGCTCTTTTGGAAGATGGGCGAATCACCGCATTTGGCACCCATCAGGAACTGTTGAAATCCTCCGAGCACTACCGATACGTAATCACCTCGCTAGACATTGAACAAAAAGAGCGGGAGGTGAACCTATGAGCATGTTTGGTACCAACGATGAAGAGCGCACAGAGCTAACCAAAGAAGAGTCGCGCTATGTTCGCCAGCGATCAAGAAAGTTGCTTGGGTCACTTATCCTGCCAATGCGCGCAAGAATCCTGATTGCAGTTGTTCTAGGAATCATTTCTACGGCTATTCGTGTAGCTGGTCCCGCTCTGATTGCACTTGGTATTGACTGGGCACTTCCCAGGGCAATCTTGCGCGATTATGACGAGCTGTGGATTGTGGTTATTTGCTATCTTTCGGCAGCAATTTCTACCTCCATACTTACCTATCTCTTCCTGATGCTCTCAGCTCGCCTGTCTCAAGCGATGCTTTTTGACCTGCGAAATCGCATGTTTGTTCACACGCAGAAACTCTCCGTCGAGTTTCATGAGCGCTATACCGCGGGAAGAGTGATTGCAAGGCAGACATCGGATCTTGAATCAATAGCTGAGCTACTCTCCGGAGGTCTGAACGAACTAGTCATCGGCGGTCTGTTCATGACCTTCACCGCCATTGCCCTATTCATACTGGACCCGATGTCGTTCTTCATTCTGTTCGGAGCCCTATTGCCACTTGGCATTCTCACCCGCTGGTTCCAGGTGAAGACCAACCGAGGCTACCGTCAGCAGAAGGTCGCATCCTCGCGGATGATTCAGTACTTCGTAGAAACGATGACCGGTATTCGCGCGGTAAAGGCTTTCCGAAAGGAAAAGCGCAACGAGGAACACTTTGGTGGACTGGTTGAGAATTACCGAAAGCACAATGCGCACCTGATTCAGCTCTTCGGAATCTATGATCCGGGGCTAATCATGATTGGCAATTTGACTGTCGGTGCAATCTTGCTATTTGGTGGCTATCGCGTACTTGATGGCTCGCTCGGCATAGGAGTTCTCACCGCTGCCATTCTTTACGCAAGAAGATTCTTTGATCCAATGGAAGAAATTGCGATCTTCTATAACTCCTATCAATCAGCGGCATCAGCCCTGGAGAAAATCTCCGGTGTTCTCGAAGAGGAGCCCTCTGTTCCCGAGTCAACCAATCCCGTTGCACTCAGTAATGCCAAGGGCGAAATCAAGTTCGAAGGCGTTGAATTTAAGTATTCGACTGGACCAGTAGTGCTCAAGAAGTTTGATTTGAATATTCCCGCGGGGCAAACAATAGCGCTAGTTGGAACAACCGGTGCCGGGAAGTCCACTTTGGCCAAGCTAATTGCTCGCTTCTATGACCCAAGCGATGGAAGGGTAACCATCGACGAACTAAATCTGCGGGACATTGCAAATAAAGATTTAAGACGTGAGGTAGTCATGGTCACCCAGGAGGCATACCTTTTCTCGGGCACTGTCGCTGAAAACATTCAGCTGGGCAGGCCCGGGGCTTCCATTGAGGAAGTCATATCTGCTGCCAAAGCTGTTGGCGCACATGATTTCATCGAGGCACTTCCTGAAGGCTATGACACTGACGTCAACAAAAGAGGAGGAAGAGTCTCCGCTGGACAGCGGCAGCTCATTTCCTTTGCCAGAGCATTTCTTGCCAACCCCGCTGTGCTGATTTTGGATGAGGCAACGTCTTCATTAGACATACCCTCTGAGCGAATGGTGCAGAAAGGGCTAAAGACATTGCTAGCCGGCAGAACTGCAATCATCATCGCTCACAGGCTCTCAACTGTCGCTATTGCCGATCGCGTCTTGGTTATGGAGCACGGGGAGATTATCGAAGATGGCTCTCCGGCCGCGCTATCGGCTGGGACTGGAAAGTTCGCCAAGCTTTATAAAGCCTGGAGAGACTCGCTCGTCTAGTTCTTGGCTAGTAGGACAATTGCACTGCTTGGATCAATGGAAGCTGTCAGTTTCCCATCCTTGATCTCAAAGGCTTCGCCTGAAAATAGATCTTCATAAGTGCCATCACTGAGAGTGGTGACCACATCAACATCTGCTGCTGCATCGAGCGAAACATTGGTGATGAAGTAACCCTTGCCCTCTCTGGCAAAGCCGTAGACGGTTTCACTCTGGTAGATCTCTGCGACAGGTGCTCCGTGCACGCGATTGCGGAAGTCAATCATCTTTAGAGTCGTTGCCCAGCGGTGCTGACAAATCCATTCACGCTCCTCGTAGAACTCCTTGGGTGCACTAACGCTAGAGCAGTCAATTGCATCTACCAGGCCATCTGTCTCTCTAGGAGCTCCGTCATAATCAACAAAGGCGTAGGAGGAGTAAAGCATCGGAGTTCCATAGTCTTCGGCCAGCATCATTGCTGTGGCTAGCTCGAAGTAGCGGGATTGACCGAAGTTTATTGCCTGTCCATTTCTTTCGGTGTCGTGGTTTGAGACGAAAGAAATGGCTTTTTCACTTGGGGCGTGAGAGATGAAGCGAGCTTCGCTGTCTACGTAGCCAATTACCTGATCAACGAAGAAAGCCTTCATGTTTTTGACGTAGTCGAATTCCCAGACCGAACCAAGGTCCAGATACTGCTCTGGCTGAATTGGCTCACCAGGACCCCTTATAACCTCCAGCAGTACTACCGTGCCCTCGGGGAGTGCAGCGACTATTGGCTTTAAATCATCAGGCGACATGTGCTTTGCAGCATCGATACGAAAACCTTTTGCCCCGAGAGAAAGTAGGTCGTTGAGTAGTCCAAGTATCTTTTCCTGGACCGATGGTAAAGAAGTGTTCAAATCGCTTAGGCCAAGTAGTTCACAGGTTTGAACCTGAGCCTGGTCGGCATAGCTTTGAATGCTGTTATCGAAAGTTAGTTGACAGTCGTGGAAGTCCTCCTGAGTGTAGAGGCCGGGGTATTCGTATTTGTTGTAGCTGGTTCCCCCTACCCCAACTCCTGAGTAGCTAGCGCTCATGTGGTTGATCACAACGTCAACAATTACATCCACACCAAACTCAGCGCATGTTGAAACCATGTTTTGAAATTGCTCGCGATTTCCAAGTCTTGATTGAATCTGATAGCTAACTGGTTGGTAGCTCGTCCACCAGGCGCCGCCTTCAATGTGTTCCTGAGCTGGTGACACCAAGACCCAGTCCACTCCACTGCTACCAATAAATTCGCACTCATTGGCTACCGAATCCCACGGCCACATGAAGAGTTGAAGTCCAACCTCTGAATCAAATGGTTCCTCCTCGGCTGTGCAGCCAACGAGGGTGAGAGAGGTGATGATTAGGCCTGCTAGAAATCTGACTGAGCGCATCCCACCATGCTAACCGATAGGCTAGAGCCTGCCTTTAGCGCTTCGCGCATAATCTCAGGAGCAACATGAGCAAAATCAAAGTGGTCGGAAAAGTCGTTGACTTAGACGGCGACGAAATGACCAGAATCATTTGGCAGGACATCAAAGACAATCTGATACTTCCATTCCTAGACATCGAGATTGACTACTACGATCTTTCGATTCAGAACCGTGATGCCACCGATGATCAGGTGACCATAGATGCTGCCAAAGCTATTAAGCAGCACGGTGTTGGTGTGAAATGCGCGACCATTACTCCTGATGAGGCCAGAGTTGAGGAATTTGGACTCAAGAAGATGTGGAAGAGTCCAAACGGAACCATTAGAAACATTCTCGGCGGAGTAGTTTTCCGAGAGCCAATCATTATTTCCAACATCCCAAGACTGGTACCTGGTTGGACAAAACCAATCGTGATTGGTCGTCACGCTCACGGAGACCAGTACAAGGCAACTGATTTCAAGGTTCCCGGCGCAGGCATCGTCACTATGACCTACACTCCTGCCGACGGCTCTGCTCCGCAGACCATGCAGGTTGCCGAATATCCTGCGACGGGTGGTGTAGCGATGGGTATGTACAACTACATAGATTCCATTCGCGACTTCGCCAGATCTTCTTTCAACTACGGACTCTCACGTGGATTCCCTGTCTACATGTCAACTAAGAACACAATTCTTAAGGCGTATGACGGAGCATTCAAAGACACCTTCCAGGAAATTTTTGACGCAGAGTACAAAGACAGATTTGAAAAAGCAGGACTCACCTACGAGCATCGTCTGATTGATGACATGGTTGCTTCCGCACTCAAGTGGGAGGGCGGGTATGTCTGGGCTTGCAAGAACTACGACGGTGATGTGCAGTCAGACACTGTTGCCCAGGGATTCGGATCGTTGGGTCTAATGACTTCCGTCCTCTCAACTCCAGATGGTAAGACAGCACTGGCTGAAGCAGCGCACGGAACAGTGACTAGACACTATCGCCAGTGGCAAAAGGGTGAAAAAACCTCGACCAATCCAATTGCTTCAATTTTTGCGTGGACCAGAGGTCTGATGCACAGAGCAAAACTTGATGGCACCCCAGAGGTGGACAAGTTTGCTCACACTCTTGAAGAAGTTGTTATTCAAACAGTTGAGGCTGGAAACATGACTAAGGACCTTGCGGCACTGGTTGGCCCTAGCCAGAAGTGGCAGACCACAGAAGAGTTCATGGCAACCCTTGCCAGCAACATGAAAGCCAGAATGGCCCAATAAGTCCGGCCTCTAAGAGGCTGTGGAAAACTCCCTGCAGGAAACTGCTGGGAGTTTTATTTTTCCTGCATGAAAAAATTCGCCCTTGGCCTAGCTGCCTTCATCTCATTTACTTTCCTAATCCCCATCCCTTCTTCTGCCAATGCTGCCTGCACCGGAAGTGAGTGTGTTGTTTCCTTTCAATACACCGGCACCGAGCAGCAGTGGAGTGTTCCAGCAGGTGCTACCAACATCCGTTTCTTCGTCTACGGAGCATCCGGCGCAAGAGGTGGTGGGGGCGGATCAGTAACCGGGGTTCTAAACAATCTGCCATCAGTTCTCTATTTATATGTCGGAGGCCAGGGAAGTCAGGGTCGTAACGCGTCCGGCGGTTTCAACGGCGGAGGAAGCGCCGGTGGTAATCGAGGAAACGAAGGTTCCGGTGGAGGAGCCAGTGACATCCGATCCTCGCAAGCACTATCGAGCCGAATAGTTGTTGCTGGTGGCGGCGGTGGCGGAGGTGGTTACTCCGGCGCTGCGGGTGCTGCAGGTGGTGGGCTTGAAGCTGCTGCTGGTGGTTCAGGACAAGGCGGTGGCGGAGGCGGTGGCACTCAGGTTTCTGGAGGTGGCGCTGGTTTTTCTAATGGTGGCAGTTCAGGCACTTCTGGAACATTCGGCCAGGGTGGTACTGGCGGAACGAGTTGGAATGCCGGCGGAGGCGGAGGAGGAGGCGGTTGGTACGGCGGCGGCGGTGGTGGTGCCGATGACAATGACTGCTGTGCAGATGGAGGTGGCGGTGGAGGCGGATCTTCCTATGCGAACTCTTCTTTTACGCAGAACGTTTCCCATGCGGCTGGAGTCAACTCGGGCCATGGCCGTATCGAGATTCACTACACGCTTATCCCTATTGTCACTTCATTCAGCGGAGCCCAGGCTTCCTCAGTTTCAGCGACTTTCACCATGGTGGTAAGTGAAGCAATCACCAATCTTGATCAGAGCGACTTTGTCGTTTCTGGTTGCAGCTGGAAGCAGCTATCTATTTCAGGAAATTCAGCCCTAATTACCTTAGCTTCGTGTTCGCATGGGAACGTCAGCCTTACACTCAAGGCAAGTTCGCTTGGTGCTTTGCAGAATGGACCACCACAGCCAGTAGTCGCAGCTATTCAGTTTGATGGTCAGGCACCCAGCTTCACTTGGAGTGCAAGTGGAAATGCTTTTTCAGAGTCAAGCGTTGTGCTTGGATTCAATGTGCAGGAAGCAACTATCAGCAGCATTGCTCAGTTTGATCTAGGCGGATGCCAGGGAGAGCTTCTGAACATGGCGCTGCGCATATTTGGATGTCCCGATGGAACTAGAACTATATCTTTTGGTCCAAATCAACTGACTGACAGCTGGGGTAATTCTGGACCTGCGAGTGCTGTTTCTTACCAGGTCATCTTTGATCAAACTGCACCTGTCGCGACCTGGTCTAATGTTCAGGTCTCTGGCACATCGACCTTTAGTTATTCGGCAGTCATTAACTTTTCTGAGAGCGTTAGCTTTTCTGTTTCAAGTGTTGTCTTCACGTCTTCAATGGAGTGCATAAGGGGAGATTCATCGACAAGCGCGGGTTGGTTTTTCTGGGCGGAGTGTGGTTTTGGATCGGGATCTTGGCTCCTACCGGCACTTTCACTCAGGGATGCTCTTGGAAATTTTGGCCCCGTAGAGCCGATCTCGGTCAGCTTTGAAAACTTAGCTCCGCCACCGGTGCCAGTGTCTGCTCCTCAAACCGAATCGCAAGTGGTAACAACACCAACACAAACTCAGTCCCCAGTGGTAACCACTCCACCTCAGGAGCAGCAAAATCCGCAACCAACTCAGCCACCCGCCACCGAGCCTGTCACTCAGGCCCCAGGCCCTGAACCCACTGCGCAGCCACAGCCGCCTGTCGCTGCAGATCCGCAACCAGTCGAAGCGGTCATTGAAACTCCTAGAACTGAATCACCCGTTGTCGAAGAAGTTATAACTGGATCAGAGGAAGTAGAAATGGCACCTGTTGGCTTCGATGATGTACCTACCTTTGTTACTCAAGACAGCCCCGAAGAGGTTCTCACTCAGGAAAGACCAATATCTCCCAAGATTTCTGGTCCCCAGCTTTCAGATCCTGCTGCTATCTCCGAAAGTCCAGTCCTGGATGATTTACCGGTAGAGGAGCCGCTTCAGCTGACTGCAAATGAATTCACATTCAAGCAAGAGGATGAATTTCCGATTCTTCCAGTTGCGCTTGCCGCACTTGGGCTGCTATTGCTACTCGGATTAGTTGTTATAAGAATCAGCGGAAGATGATGGTTCTCTGACCATCCAGTAGGACGCGGTGTTCGGCAAACCACTTGATTGCTTGAGTGAGTGTTTTCGACTCCGCGTCCTGGCCTATTTGAACTAGGGCTTCTTTGGAAGCTGCGTGATCAACGCGGGTTACGTTTTGTTCGATGATTGGTCCCTCGTCAAGGTCTGAGGTTACAAAGTGGGCGGTTGCACCAATCAACTTCACGCCGCGCGCGTGAGCTTGGGCATAGGGATTTGCACCTTTGAAGCCTGGTAGGAATGAGTGGTGGATATTGATTATTCGGCCAGCAAACTCATTGCAGAATTCGGGGGAGAGAATCTGCATGTATCTGGCAAGAACAATCAGTTCAATCTCATTTTGAGCAACGTATTGCCTAAGGCCACTTTCGAATTTCGCCTTGTCTTCCGAAGTATTTATTGCCTTCGAATCAAACTCAATTCCGTAAAACCCTGCCATTTCGGCTAGATCCGGGTGGTTAGAGAAAACCTTGCTTATAGATATCGGTAGTTGGCCTGCTCTTTGCCGGTAGAGGATGTCGTTTAGGCAGTGCCCTGCCTTAGAGACCAAAACTACGGCCTTCATCAGTCTTTCGACATAATCCAAAACGTATTCGAGCTTGTACTGGCCAACTATGGTCTCAATCTGTCTTTCAAAGTCTGACTTAGAAATATCGGCTTCGATTTGCAGGCGCATGAAGAATCGACCGGTGTCAAGTGATGTGTACTGCTGGCTCTCAGTAATGTTTCCGCCAGCTTCAACGACCGCACCAGAAATGGCGTGCACGATTCCCGGCCTGTCTGGACAGACAAAGGTTAGAACCCAGTGCTCCTTGGTACTCACCCGCACAATCCTATTCAGCGAGCCAGTCTGGTTGGGCCACGGCGGATAGTAAACTTACGCGCATGCCGATAAACCCCCTTCATTCAGCACCTCTAAAACAGGTTGATCCTGAGATTGCAGCCGTCCTCGAGCAAGAGCTAGACCGCCAACGAGGCACACTAGAGATGATTGCCAGTGAGAACTTTGTCTCCAGGGCAATTCTTGAAGCCCAGGGTTCCGTGCTAACCAACAAGTATGCGGAGGGCTATCCGGGCAAGCGCTACTACGGCGGCTGCGAGGTGGTTGACATTGCTGAGAACCTTGCCAGGGACCGGGCCAAAGAGCTGTACGGCGCTGAGTATGTCAATGTTCAACCGCACTCTGGGGCGACTGCTAACGCAGCGGTAATGATGGCTCTTGCTAATCCCGGAGACAGAATTTTGGGATTGAGCTTGGCACACGGAGGGCACCTCACCCACGGAATGAAGCTGAATTTCTCCGGTCGCATGTATGAGGCACACGCCTACGAGCTCCACCCAGAGACCTACCTGATTGACATGGACATTGTTCGCGAGAGGGCGCTTCAGACCAAACCCGCAGTGCTAATCGCTGGATGGTCGGCCTATTCAAGACACCTTGACTTCGCAGCATTCAGATCTATTGCCGACGAGGTCGGGGCAAAGCTTTGGGTTGATATGGCCCACTTCTCGGGACTAGTTGCTGCAGGGGTTCATCCATCACCTGTTCCATATGCAGATGTTGTTTCCTCCACGGTCCATAAAACCCTCGCCGGTCCACGCTCGGGAATGATTCTGTGTAAAGAGCAGTGGGGCAAGAAGATTGACACCGCAGTCTTCCCAGGTCAGCAAGGTGGACCGCTGATGCATGTCATTGCAGCTAAGGCAGTGGCGTTCAAGGCCGCCATGACTAAGGAATTCAAAGATCAGCAGCAGCGAACCATTGATGGAGCAAGAATTCTCGCCGACAGACTGATTCAGTCGGACGTTGCGGGTGCGGGAATAACGGTCTTGACCGGTGGAACCGATGTGCACCTGGTTTTGGTTGATTTGAGAAACGCAGAGATTGATGGCCAAACTGCAGAAAACATTTTGCACGAAGCGGGAGTGACCGTAAATAAGAATTCCGTGCCAAATGATCCAAGACCACCGATGGTGACATCAGGAATTCGTATTGGAACTGCGGCGCTCGCTACGCGCGGATTTGGTGAAACTGAATTCAAAGAGGTTGCAGACATCATCGCACTCGCACTGCTACCCGGCGCAGATCTGCCTGCCCTTCGAAAGAGAGTCGTTGCTCTCACCGAGGCATTCCCGCTCTATCAGGGACTAGAGAACTGGTAGTTCTTTGACCGCAATAATTCTGGATGGCAAGAAAACCGCTGCTGAGATAAAGCGGGAGCTAGCCAGCAGAGTTAGTGCGCTAACAAAAACTGGTGTAACCCCAGGGCTTGGAACATTGCTAGTCGGTGATGATCCTGGCTCTGTTGCCTACGTTGCCGGAAAGCACGCTGACTGCGCTGAGGTTGGAATCAGTTCTATCAGGATTGATCTTCCAGGGAGCGCGACCGAATCGGACATCCGATCGGCAATCAAAGATCTCAATCAGGCTAAGGAAGTTACTGGCTACATCGTTCAGTTGCCACTACCTAAGAGCATGAATGCCAACCAAATGCTTGAACTAATTGAGCCAGCTAAGGATGCAGATGGCTTGCATCCGATAAATCTGGGGAAACTGGTCATGAATGTTTCTGGAGAATTTTCTTCTCCGCTACCCTGTACACCCAACGGAATCATTGAGCTCCTAAGGCGCTATCAGGTCAAGCTAGTGGGCGCTAAGGTTGCGGTTTTGGGACGTGGACTAACGGTGGGACGACCGCTCTCTCTTTTGCTTTCCAGCAAAGCTGTGAATGCAACGCCAACGATTCTTCACAGTCAAAGTAGAAAGATCGAAGAGGTCATCAGAGAAGCCGACATCGTGGTCGCCGCTATTGGCCAACCGGAATTTGTGAAGAAAGATTGGATTAAGCCTGGAGCCGCTGTTTTGGATGTTGGAATATCTAGGGTCTCGGGCAGATTAGTTGGTGATGTTCAGACTTCGGTTCAGGAAGTGGCTGGCTACTTTTCGCCGAATCCAGGTGGAGTTGGCCCAATGACCAGGGCCATGTTGCTTAGCAACGTCCTGCAGCTAGCTACCAAAGTCCTTTAGAGCATCAAACCGCGGGTCGATTGGTTTTTCATGATTGTGGTTTCCTATATCAAGCTTTTCTCCGCAGTCAACGCAGAGACCAGGGCAGTCCTCTGAGCAAAGGGGCTGAATTGGCAGATTCGGGACAACTGAGTCAATCAGTGGTTGTTCAAGGTCTACTCGATCCTGCTCAATAAAAAAGTCATCCTCATTCTCGGGTTGATAGTGAAAGAGCTCT
>JBDLRV010000012.1:0-4148 GCA_039799865.1 Actinomycetota bacterium
TTGATCATCGACAGCCTTCGAATATTGCTTAAAGATCTCGTACTTCTTCGAGCGCGTAGAGTGCTGCAGCTTGAACACAGTTTCAGGATTAAACAGATGTGGCGGGCCTTCCCTGCGCCACTTCATCTCACCGCCAACCTCAAGCGGTAGGTGTGCTCTGGTAGCGCCTTCGATTGGGTAGGCAGCTTGGTGTCTTTGCTCAATTTCCTTGGCGATAATTTCCAGGCCGACTCCCCCGAGCTTCGAGGTGGTACCTGTGAAGTAGCGATCAATAAACGGCTGAGACAACCCAATTGCTTCAAAACACTGAGCTCCAGCATAGGAGCCGACTGTTGAAATTCCCATTTTGCTCATGATCTTCAGAACACCTTTGCCAAGTGCTTTGATCATGTTCTTGCTTGATCTTTCGATGGAGATTTCGCTAATGATTCCTCGAACGACCATATCTTCGGCTGATTCAAGTGCAAGGTAGGGATTGATTGCCGATGCTCCATAGCCAATAAGTGTCGCAACGTGATGGACATCCCGTGCATCGCCACATTCGACAACTAGACCCGCCATCATGCGGGTTCCTTGTCTGATCAAGTGATGGTGAATGGCCGAAAGCGATAGCAGCGAGGGAATAGGCGCTAGCTCACGATTTGAGTCGCGGTCAGATAAAACAATAAAAGTAGCCCCAGAGGCCAAGGCCTCGTCGACCTCTTGACACATCTGCGAAAGCCTTGACTCCAGTGCCTCTGCACCTTCGTCCACGCGATAAAGGCAGCTTACGAGGACACTCTTTCCAATGTTGTTTGCCTTATCGATGTGCTTGATTCTGGCGAGCTCGTCGTTACTGAGAATCGGATAGTCCAAGACCATCTGTTTTGCGTGGTCGGGTGTGGCGGTGAGTAGGTTTCTAACTGGACCTATTGCCGCAGTCATCGAGGTCACTACCTCTTCGCGAATGGCGTCAAGTGGAGGGTTTGTCACCTGCGCGAACTGCTGCACAAAGTAATCGAATAGAAGTCTTGGTCTGTCTGAGATGGCAGCGATCGGGGTGTCGGTTCCCATTGCGCCAATTGGCTCTTGCCCGGATTTGGCCATAGGTGCGATGAACTCTTTTAGATCTTCTTCTGTGTAGCCAAAGACTCTCTGTCTGCGGTTCACTGATGTAGACGAGTAGCGAACGTGCTCTCGCTCAGGAAGATCTTTGAGATTAATTCTCGACTGCTCAAGCCACTCGCCCCAAGGCTCTAGGCCCGCCACCTCGGCCTTGATTTGCTCATCCTCGATGATGCTTCCCTGCTCGGTGTCGATCAGGAACATCTTTCCGGGCTGCAGTCGTCCCTTCCTCACGATGCGATCAGGGGAGATATCTGAAACACCAATTTCGGAGGCGAGAAGCACAAAGCCGTCCTCGGTGACAATGAACCTTCCGGGCCTGAGTCCGTTTCGGTCCAAAGTCGCGCCGACAAGATTGCCATCGGTAAAGATAACGGCTGCTGGACCATCCCAAGGCTCCATCAGCATCGAGTGATACTCATAAAAGTCCCTGAGTTGAGGGTCTAGATCAATCTGCTTTTCCCAGGCTCCCGGAATCATCATCATCATGGCGTGCGGAAGGGATCTTCCACCCATTACTAGGAGCTCTAATACCTCATCGAAAGTTGCACTATCGGATGAACCAGGAAGGATGATTGGTTTGAGCTGGCTCATATCGCCAAGCAGGTCACTTTGTAGCTGAGACTCTCTAGCAGCCATCCAGTTTGTGTTTCCCTTAACGGTGTTGATCTCGCCATTGTGAGCGATGTACCTGAATGGGTGTGCGAGAGGCCAGGATGGAAAAGTGTTCGTTGAAAAACGTGAGTGAACCAGCGCTAATTTGGATTCAAAGTCTGAATCTGAAAGGTCAGGATAAAACGGCTCTAGCTGGAGTGTAGTAACCATTCCCTTGTAAACGATGGTTCGCATCGACAGCGATGGATGGTAGATGCCGATTTCACGCTCACTACGTTTTCTCAGCCTAAACAAGGAACGCTCAAGCTCTAGACCGCGCGCCTCTCCGCCAACGAAGACCTGCTCAATGATTGGCATCGCGCCTCTAGCTAATTCACCGAGAACCTCAGGTCTTGTTGATGGAGTTCTCCACCCAATTACGTTTAGTCCCTCTTCTTTGGCTATTGCCTCGAAGAGTTTCTTCTCTCGCTCCGAGTCCTTGAGAAAGACAAGACCTGCTCCATAGTCTCCGGCCGGTGGTAGGTCAAAAGGAACTACCTTTTGCAAGAACTTGTCTGGCATTTGAGTCAAGATTCCTGCGCCGTCTCCGGTGCCAGCGTCGGAACCTACGGCACCTCTGTGCTCAAGGTTTCGAAGTGCAGAAAGTGCCATCTCAACGATGTCGTGTCCAGGGGTTCCGCGCAGGGTTGCGACCATAGCTAGGCCGCAGGCGTCCTTTTCATTTGACGGATCGTAAAGTCCCTGAGCGTGCGGAAGTTCGGAAAAGCGAACAAAGGGCGAGACGCTCATTCCAGACTCCAATCGATTACTCAGTTGCCTGGGACATCGTTGGCCCGAAATGAATTAGTTTGATGCAGATTGATTTTCTGCTTTATCATCCTCGGACTTTTCGGCAGGTTCTCTGCCAGGAAGCCAGATTGTAGGTTCTAGGCCAGGGTGGCGGCGCTTTTGAACCAGGAAAATTATGATTCCTATACTCAACCCGATCAGCGCTGACCAGATGTTGATTCTTAGTCCAAGAATAATCTCACTTGGGTCAATTCGGATAGCTTCGATCCAGATTCGGCCAAGTGAATAAATCACTAGATAAAGGCCAAATACCCTGCCCCACTGAAGCTTGAGCCTGCTAGCCAAAATCAGTAAGACTGCGGCTCCCGCTAAGTTCCAGAGCATCTCGTATGCAAAGGTGGGGTGGAAAAGAAGGCCATCCGGAAGGCCTGCCGGGTATGCGGGGTTGCTGCTTGGTATCTGCAGTCCCCAGGGAAGAGTTGTCGGAAGACCGAAGAGCTCCTGATTGAAATAGTTTCCAATCCTTCCAATGCCCTGAGCGATTAGCAGTCCTGGTGCGATGGCATCCGCCACTGACCAGAACCTAATGCCTAGCTGCCTACTTCCAAGATAAACACCTATGGCACCTAAGGAAACTGCCCCGTAGATCGCTAGGCCACCCTCCCAGATTCTGAAAACAGCAAGCAGATCCGCGCCTTCATAGAAGTAGTCATTTGGATGCGTGATGACATGAAAGATTCTGCCGCCAACTATGCCAAATGGCACAGCCCAGAGTGCAATGTCAAGCATTGCTCCTTTTGGCGCTCCGCGTCGAGAGAGCTTCCAATCTGCCAGCGCTGTTGCAATGACTATTCCGGTAAGAATGAAAAGCGCATAGAAATGAATGCGAAACATTCCAAGATCAATGTAAGAGATTTCAGGTGATGGAATTCCGACTGAGAGCAGCATCTGATTATCCTAAGCCCTTGGCTAGTTCCGTTACCTTCCTTATCAAGGCCTCTTGTCCCCCATCTTCATACGCCTTGATGAATGCCGTTCCAACAATCGCACCATCTGCGTAGGTGTTTACTTCCCTTACCTGATCCGCGGTTGAGACTCCAACCCCAACACAGGTTGGTATAGAGCCTGAGCTCCTAACCCGACTAACCACTGACCGCGCAAGCTGGTCTAGTTTTGCTCTTTCGCCAGTAATTCCCATGGTTGAAACCGCATAAACGAACCCTTTCGAGGATCCAACAACTCTTTCAACTCGTGCTCCCGAGCTACTTGGCGCTGCCAGGAACACTCTCTCCAGAGAAAGCCGCTCAGAAATCTCTATCCAGGCTTCAGCTTCATCAGGAATTAGATCGGGCGTAATCAATCCTTGTGCTCCTGATTCTTGAAGGCGATTGGCGAATTGCTCTAGGCCATATCGGATGATTGGGTTCCAATAGGACATAACCAAGATTGGAACATCCGTTTGCTCTCTGACCTTTTCAATCACCTCAAAGAGATTCTTCAGCTTAAATCCTGCTGATAGCGCAGTTTCAGTAGCGCGCTGAATTACAGGACCATCCATAACCGGATCGGAGTAGGGAACGCCTATTTCTAAAATGTTGCAACCGTTGTTGGCCATAGCTACTAAAGCCTGAACCGATTGC
>JBDLRV010000013.1:0-7521 GCA_039799865.1 Actinomycetota bacterium
CATAGTTCTTGAGCATGTGATCAACAACAGGTCTGGTGAAGGCGTACTGAGTATCAGTGTCGATATTCATTTTTACGACACCATTTCGAACTGCAGTTGCAATCTCCTCGGGGGTCGACCCGGATCCGCCGTGGAAGACCAGGTCAAAAGGCATCTCTTTTCCGTGCTTGGCGCCCACCGCTGACTGAATCTCAGCCAATAGCTCAGGCCTTAGCTTCACGTTTCCTGGCTTGTAGACACCGTGAACATTTCCAAAAGTAAGTGCCGTTAGGTAGCGGCCGTTTTCACCAAGACCGAGAGCCTCGGCCGTCTTCATGCCGTCTTCGACCGTTGTGTAGAGGTGCTCTCCCATGCCACCCTCAACGCCGTCTTCTTCGCCGCCAACCACGCCAACTTCAATTTCCAAAATGATGTTTGCCTTGCTGCAGCTGGCCAGTAGTTCCTTGGCGATTTCTAGGTTTCGACCCAGTGGCACCGCTGAGCCATCCCACATGTGGGAGTTGAAGATTGGCTCTGCGCCACCTCTAACACTCTGCTCAGATAGTGCAACCAGGGGCCTTACAAATCCATCCAGTTGATCTTCTGCGCAGTGATCGGTGTGCAGGGCGACCTTGATTGAGTAGTTCTTGGCAACCTCGCGAGCAAATGCGGCAAAAGCCAATGCACCACTAACTCGATTCTTTATTGTTGGCCCGCTTAGGTAGTCGGCTCCACCGGTCGAAACCTGCAGAATCCCGTCGCTACCAGCAGCTTGCAGTCCGGCTAAGGCAGCGTTGAGAGTTTGTGATGAAGAGACGTTTATCGCGGGATAGGCGAACCCATTCTTCTTTGCTCGATTGAGCATCTCCTGGTATTCACTGTGTGAGACAACTGCCATTTCTACCCCTTAGCCTTCGCCGGTTCTCCCAGCACTCGATTACGATCTGGAATTAGTTCAACTGTAGCCTCGACCAAGTTGTCAATTGATTGCAGACCACTGGTTGGCTGCTGCACCTTCGCCGCTCCCCACTGCACAGCTGCAGCGATTCCTTTGGCGACATCGAAGCCAACACCGTAAGCGCCTTCTTCGGTTTTCTCTTTGGTCACAGCTGAAAGGAATCCCGCAATGGTTGAATCTCCAGCACCAACTGTGTTGATTACCTTGACCGGCTTGGTGAATGCGTGGATAGCGTGGGTCTTGGTAACGGCAACGATGCCATCAACGCCCAGCGATGCCATCACGCAGTTAATGCCCCAGTCATTGAGCTGCCTAGCGGCATCAATGACATCGCCAATCGTGTTCAAGTCTTTCCCTACACACTCAGATAACTCGTAAGAGTTTGGCTTCATGATTGTCGCTGAACCTTTTTGAGCCCAGTAGCGAAGAGCGGGACCTGAGGTGTCCAGGATTACTCGAACACCCATCTTTTCCATGCGATCAAAGAGCGGCTGAAGATCAATTACCTGTCCGGTTTCAACAATCTCCGGGTGAGCACCGGCGATTACTAGCCAGCTCGCCTGAAAGTCCCGGACGGTTCTCTCAGTGAGATCAATCACTGACTGCCAGTCTTTTTCTAATAGTGGCCGAGGGTGCTCGTTAATTTTCGTCGTTGGGCCCTCGTACTCAACGACCGTTGTGGAAACTCGCAGAGTACCCTCGACCCAAAGAGGAATAAGAAAACTTGATCCGGTGCGCTTTAGCACCCCTGGGTCTGCGTTACCGATTGGGATAACACCCGGAGCTGCCATTTGAACCAGCTGCAAACCTCTTGATACATTGATGCCCTTGCCCGCTAGCTCTTCACCAACTCGATAGGCACGATTGACTCCACCTTCAACCAGGTCCTTCACAAAGTAGGTGCGATCTAGCGTCGGGGATGGGGTCAGGGTGACTACGGGTGAGTGGCGATCAGCCATGGAAGGAACTCCTTGGAGGGGCTATTTGGGCGCTCTCACACCGTCGTAAGCGCTAGGCCCAATATAGCTAAAGCCTGCGAACTATTTCTCCTCGGGCAACTCTTTCGCGGTAATTGCGCTGGGGGATTGCTCGATTTGCCTAGGGGCTTCAATCGATTCGACCCCGAGCTCATTCTCATCCAGGTCATTTAGCTTTCTGGCTGTAACCAGCATCCTCGATTCCAAAGACGATACGAAGCTGTTATAGCTCTTCACGGCTGAGGTCAGCTTGCTTCCAAGGTCACTGGCTAACTCGGCAACCTTGCCAACTCGCTCGTAGAGTTCTCGGCCGAGTCGAATCATGGCCCGCACCTGGTTTTCATCGGCGTTTTGTCGCCAGATGTAGTTGATCGTTTTCAATACCGAAAACAAAGAGACTGGAGAAGCCAGTGCCACGTTTTTCTTGAAGGCATATTCCATCAGCGCTGGATCCAATTCCAGTGCCGCTGAAAGTAGCGACTCTGTCGGCACAAAACAAATCACAAAGTCAGGCGAGCTATCGAGTCCCTCCCAGTAGGCGCGCGAGGCAAGCTCATCGATGTGCGACTTCATTGCTTTGACGTGCTCAGCCAATAGCCGCTTTCTTCGCTCAAGCTCTTCGCCAAGTGCCAGTTCGCTAATCGCACTTGCTTCCTGGTATTTATCGAATGGAACCTTTGAATCAATTGCAAGAGTCTTTTTGCCAGGAAGGTTAATAATCATGTCCGCACGACCGACCTTGTCGGTCGAGGTGATTGTTGCCTGTTCTGAAAAGTCGGCGTGCTTTATAAGCCCTGCTAGCTCAACCAGTTTTCTCAGCTGCGCCTCGCCCCACACTCCACGAAGCGAGTTTGAGGTGAGAGCCTGGGAGAGGGCCTGAGTTTGTTTGCGAAGGTTCTCATCTATTTCGATTGAATTTTTTAGCTGCTCAGATATGGTGCTGAACTGCTCCAGTCTTTCCCGCTCAAGTCTTTGAACTGTCGTCTGCATTTGCTCGAGTTGCTGCTTTACAGGAGCCAGTTCAAGAAGCACCCTGTTCTCTTTTTCCTGGATGAGCGATTGCTCCTGGCTCTTCTGCTCCGCTGCCCTCAGCTGGTTTCTAAGCTCTGCCTCGGTGGCTTCAAGTGCTGCCACCCTTGGGCTGTCGCTTGATTTTCTCTTGCCCAGTGTGTAGCCGACGACAGCCCCCACCACCGCTCCAAGCAGCAGGGCATTGAGTGCGAACCAGATTGCAGTTTCCATGATCGAAAGTATGGCAGTGGGCTCAGACAACAACGGTAGCTAAACGCTGGGAGGTCTTCAGAAGCAGATCCTCCAGGCTCTCAACCTCGTGCCTTGCGGCCATGTGAATGACAATCCTGGCGCAGGCATCGGCATCCGCCAGGGCATCGTGGTGCTGAAACTCCTCGTGCCCGATGGAGTAGGCCACAGCGTTTAGCCTGTAGCTCTCGAGGTCGTGGTAGGTCTTTCGAGCCATCTTCAGGCTGCAGGCGAAGCTAAGCGGGGGAAGGTCAAAGCCAACTGCCTCGCTGGCCTTGGCCAAGACCCCCATGTCAAAGCTGGCGTTGTGGGCAATCAGGGGCATACCTTCGGTGAATAGCAGAAGCTCTGGCAGGGCATCGACAAAGTCGGGCGCATCGGCAACATCTTCCTCTTTGATGCCGTGGATGGCGATGTTGCCAGGGTCAAAGAAGCCGTGCGGGTAGGGAGGTCTAAACAGCATAGAGAGACTTTCCTGAATTTGTCCGTCTCTGACCCTCACGAGTCCAACGGCGCATGGCGAAGCAGCGGATGAGTTAGCTGTCTCAAAGTCAATCGCCACGAATTCAAGTCCCACACGGCAATTATGGGGGCAATAGACTTTCGCGGTGGCACTAACCATCGGAATTGTCGGATTACCAAACGTCGGTAAGTCAACCTTGTTTAATGCTCTGACCAAAAACTCTGTACTGGCCGCCAACTATCCCTTCGCCACCATCGAACCAAACGTCGGAGTGGTAAATCTTCCGGATGCGAGATTGAATCGTCTTTCGGAAATCTTCTCTTCTGAAAAAATCATTGCCGCTCCCGTTTCCTTTGTTGACATTGCAGGCATCGTCAAAGGAGCCTCTGAGGGAGAGGGACTGGGTAATCAGTTCCTTGCGAATATTCGTGAGGCTGATGCCATAGCCCAGGTGGTTAGAGGATTTAGCGATTCTGACGTAGTACACGTCGAGGGAAAAGTAGATGCGAAGTCCGATATTGAGACCATCAACACCGAGCTGATTCTGGCTGATTTGCAGACTCTTGAAAAAGCAAGACCCAGAGTCGAAAAAGAAGTCAAAGGTAAAAAGACAGATCCAATAGTGCTGGAAACAATCGATGAGGCAGCAAAGCTTCTAAACAGTGGAACACCGCTATCACTTTCGAAGCTAGACATTGCACCAATCAAAGACCTAGGACTTCTAACCGCAAAACCCATGCTGTTTGTATTCAATGTCGATGAGGAAATCCTTAGAAGTGATGAAAAGAAAAAACAGCTCTCAATGCTTGTTGCACCCGCCGAGGCAGTCTTTTTGGATGCCAAGGTGGAGAGCGAGCTAATTGATCTCAGCGCCGATGAGGCGCTCGAGCTACTTGCCTCACTTGGTCAGAGCGAGAGCGGCCTAGATCAGCTGGCCAGAATTGGATTTGAGACCTTGGGACTTCAGACCTATCTCACAGCAGGTCCTAAGGAATCTAGGGCTTGGACCATACGAAAGGGCTGGAAAGCCCCCCAGGCAGCCGGAGTGATACACACCGATTTTGAAAAGGGATTTATCAAGGCCGAGATTGTCTCGTTTGCGGATCTGGACCGAGCGGGCAGCATGGCGGAGGCCAAGGCCCAGGGCAAAGTCCGCATGGAGGGCAAGGATTACGTGATGCAGGATGGGGATGTGGTCGAGTTCCGCTTCAATGTCTGAAGTGGTAAGGCTTACCTAACCTAGCGATTAGACTAGGGCGGTGCTGCAAACCGCCATTCGCCTCTCCATCTCAAACGACATAGTTGGGTGGTTCGACCAGATTGGACCATTGCTTTTCTACACAGTCGTCTTTGGGCTGGTTTTTGCTGGGACGGGCCTATTTGTCGGAGCCTTCATACCCTTTATAACTGGCGACTCCCTAGTTTTTGCAGCGGGACTGGTGGCTGCGGCCAACTCCGACTCGATCAACATCGTGGTGATGGTGGTTGGGGTCGGGATTGCCGCGTGGCTGGGGGACCAGGTCGGCTACACCCTGGGCAGGCATTTCGGAAGACCTTATCTAGATAAGCGAAAAGGTAAGTGGCTTAGAAACGCTATTGATAAGTCAGAGATTTTCTATCAGCGCTATGGCTGGTGGTCGATAGTCGTTGCCAGATTCATTCCTTGGGCCAGAGTCATAATTCCGGCGCTCGCGGGAATCAGCAAGATGAACTACTACAAGTTCTTTAGTGCGAATTTAGTTGGTGCAATGCTTTGGGGATGTGGTCTGACACTCGCCGGCTATTTCACCTATTCGATTCCCTGGGTACGCAGCACGGTCTATGTAATCGCTGTGATTGTGATTGCGCTGAGCGTGATTGCAGGAATCAGGACTTGGCGAGAAAACCGTAAGGTCAGTTCTGAACAATAAGCTGCGCCAGCTGCTTTGATTTTTCTTTCTCGTAGTACTCGTCCTCTTGAGCCGACCAAATTCCAAAAAATTCGTCAAACTTTCCTTGATCGCGAAGAGAAAACCTTTCTTTCCTTTCCTTATCATCCGCATCAATCCAAACTTGGAAATCGGAGTGCTCATAGGACAGTCTGCTGATTGATCCGCATCCTTCAACAATCAACAGAGTTCCGCCAGAGAATTCTCTTCTGCCATTACCCGGCTCTTCCGCGCCGCGGTGACTCTTTCGCCAATTCCAAACCTGCCAGTTTGCGCTTCGAGAGTTTGCGAGAGGGAGCAGGATGTTGGTGAGGAGATAAACGGAACCCTCAGCTAAACCATTCCAACCGGGATAGAGATCGTCCATGTGAATTGTGCGGGCTGCTTGGCGATCCACCTGGAAAAAGGCCTCAGCTAAATCTTTGGCAAATTGACTCTTACCCGAAGCTGCCCGCCCGTCAATGAGCACTATTGGAAGTTTTCCGCTTTCCTGCAAACTAAGGATTCGATTGAGCGTGAACTCAATACCGCTTTGGTAGTCAAGCTCCAATTGCTATTTCAGCCTCTGGTTTACACTCCACGCACCGGCTGAATCCACTCGGGAGCGGCTTGCGGTTTCCCTAGTTTTGAGCTCGTCGCTCACCTGATCAATCGAGCCCTGCTTGCCAACGGTAATCACGCAGACCACCCAGTGGTCAGTAATGTTCAGGATCTGTGAAATTTCATCGTGAATAATTCCGCCCATGAAGTGTGACTTCAGTCCCATGGATTCGGCTTGAATCACTAGCTGCATGGAGGCAAGACCCAGGTCGTAGTAGGTGGCAGCCTGATTGCGCTCTTTGTCCTCCTGGTATTTCCTAGCGAGCATTACGACATAGGCCGAAGCTGCCGGGGCCCAGCTTTGGTTGAAGCCAGTTAGACCTTTTTCGCTTACCTGCTGGAACAGGGGATTATCCCTTGTTAGGAAGACTGCGTGCCAGGGCTGCTGGTTATTTGAGCTTGGTGCCCAGCGAACAGCCTCACCGAGAGAGGCAATCTCAGCGCCTGAGAGCTCATGGGAGGAGTCATAGACCCTAGGGCTCCAGCGATTGCCAATAAGTTCGGCTAGGTGGGCGTCAGTAACTGCGGGTTTATTTGGACTTGTCATTACTCACTACAACTTTTCTCTTAGCGCATTGCTTCCCGGGCATCCGAGATAAATTCCTCAACCTCGGACTCACTTGTGTTCCAAGAGCACATCAGGCGAACACGGCCATTTGTGTCCCAGTCATAGAAGGACCACTTGGCCCTTAGCTTTTGGGCAAGCTTTGGCTCCATCACCGGGAACACGGCGTTGGCCTGACATCTAAGGTCAATTACCAGTCGGTCCTGATCAGCAATTGCAGTCAGGCCCGCCTGCAGTTTTTGAGCCATTTGATTAGCATTCTTTGCAAGCTCCAGTGCCAGTCCATCTGCGTATAGAGCATTTAGCTGAGCTGCGAGATAGCGCATCTTGGATCCAAGCTGCATGCCGGATTTTCTAAGAAAGGGAAGAGCTTCGGCAAGGACTTTTCCACGCTCTGATGTGGCATTTGTCACAACTACTGCTTCGGCTAGCAGCCCTCCGATTTTGGTACCACCGAGGGAAACCAAATCCACACCGGCATCGGTGGTGAAGGAGGCAAAGCTTTCACCCAGAGCCGCTGCGGCATTAGAAATTCGAGCTCCGTCCAGATGCATGATCAGTCCGTTTTCTTTTGCCAGGTGCGATAGGGCCGAGACTTCCTGCGGGGTGTAGACAGTTCCATACTCAGTGGAATTCGTAATTGAAATGGCACCCTGCTGTGCCCTGTGAACAAAACCAAAATCCCTTAGCTCTGGACTAACCATATCTGGGGTTAGTTTTCCATCGCCATTTTTGTTGGGAACATTCCAGAGCTTGATGCCAGCAACTTTTTCCGGTGCTCCGCCTTCATC
>JBDLRV010000014.1:0-6526 GCA_039799865.1 Actinomycetota bacterium
GGTGCGCTGGTAATCGCAATTATCGACAATGGACTGGGACTATTGGGGCTCTCCGCTGGAATCAGCTTCGTTGTCACCGGGTCTGTTCTTGCTCTTGCGGCAACTATTGACGCTGTCTCCAGAAAGCGCAGCGGTAATCTGCGCGTCTAGCTAAGGATCAGATTTGCCTGACGACCAGTAGCAGGAACCTGGCAGGTGAATACGTCCCCGGCTCTTGGGAATTTGGTCAGTTCATCATCCGCGGTATACATAAGCGCCGATGTCATAACTAATGTGTCTAGATTCTCCCCGGCAAAGCACAGGCTGGTTGAGTGCGAAGAAGGAACTGAGACAGAATCAATAACTTCACCATACTTGTTGAAGTGATCTACGCGCGCCTGGCCCCAAAGAGAGAGCCAGATTTCCCCATTTGAATCAATGGCTAGACCATCTGGAGTGCCGTTAGTAAGAAAACGCTTATCGGTCTTTTCCAGTCCCTTTTGATCCCAGTTGTAGCAGCGAATTTCTTCGGTTGGGCCGTCTACAAACCAAAACTCATCCCCATACCAATCAAGTCCATTTGGAATAGTTAGGTTTGGAAGTAGTAGTTCGGATTTTCCATCTCTTCCGATTCGCCAAAGACTTCCATTGCCCTCGGTTGCGTCGTAGTCCATGATGCCAACCCAAAGCTTGCCATCGGGACCAACCTTGGCGTCATTGCAGCGGAACTGCTCTCCGCTCACTGGCATGTCTGCAACTTTTTCACGCGCACCTGAAACTTGGCGGATGAATACTCCGTGGCTTTCGCAAAGCAGGAAGTATCCGTCTGCGAGCGGAAGGGCAGCACCGACATCGCCTTCAGTTTGGAAAGTCTGGGTCTTTTTCAAAGTAATGCCGTCAAGGCTAAACAGGTGAACTTCCTTTTCGAATATGTTCACCATCGAAACCTTTTTGGTCTGCGGGTTCCAGCTAGGACCCTCCCCTAGGCCAAAAGAAAACTCTCCGGTGGGAGTTGAAACGTAGTTAGCCATGAGTCTTTGCGATTTCTTGAGCCCGTTTTGCCCTGAGGGTGATTTCATCAAAGTTTCTTGCCGCAATCAGCTCTCGGCTGGCAATCCAGCTGCCCGATACGGCAAGGACATTCTTTTCACTTAGGTAACTGGACAAATTCTGCTCGCTCACGCCTCCGGCTGGAATTAGGCGAACCTCAGACATGACAGCGCCAACGGATCTGAGAAATTTCTCGCCGCCCAATAAATCAGTCGGGTAAGTCTTTAAATCGGTAAATCCCCTATCCGAAGCCACTTGCGCCTCAGTAAGGGTGGCAATTGCGGGAATGAAGGGAAGTCCAACATTCAAAACTGTATCCATCATCGACTCACTGGATGAGGGAGAAATGCCAAAGGCAACACCGGCATCTAGGACCTGGTGAACCTGATCGCTGGTTCTAACTGTTCCTGCAGCAACCACCATCTTTTGCTCAGCTACAGCTTTCTTGATTGCGTCAAGCGCACTGTCTGTGCGAAGACCGATTTCAATCACACCAATGCCCCCTGCGAGCAGGGCATCCATCACGAATTTGATGTCATCGGCTTTATCAATAACAACCAGCGGGATAACCCGAAAACCAACCCAGGGCATTGTTTCCGAGTTCACCAGTTTTTACCTCAATGAGCTTTTTCTGACTGCAGTTGTTTGAGACTTCATGAATTCTGGCAGTAGCTCGGCTCCGTGACCAGCAGCATCGCTGACATGAATGTGACCGCCCACAAGCTGCGGATATCCGCCGGCCATTTGGCCATACCAGCTGTGCCAGAAGGCTCTTGCCACTTCCTGAACCTTGGTGTTTTCGCTCGCCAAGGACACCTGAGTGGCAACCGCCAGCGAGACAGGTCCGGTGCAGTCGTGGAACGCAGTCAGGATGTCTGCATCCTTCGACTGGGACATAAGTGGCAATGCGTCAGTGATTCCTCCACACCAGCCCAGATCCATAATCATCACGTCGACGGCCTGGTGCTTAATCATCTGGCTGTAGCCGTTAACTCCAGAGCCAAGGTTTTCACCGCATGCCACAGGCATTGAAGCCACCTTGCGAAGCGCTGCTAGCTCCTCGGTGTGGTCAGCTCTTATGGGATCCTCGATCCATGCAAGTGAATAGCGCTCCAGTTCCTTGGCAAGTTTTTGGGCTGCCTCGGGCTGCCAGAGCGAGTGCAGCTCCAGGTATAAATCCATCTCCATACCGACTTCTTCTCGGATTGCATCGAGAACAGAAAGGCCAAACCTAAGGTCCGAACTCTCACTTCCATTACTTGCCTCGGCTGCTAGGTCAAATGGCCAAACCTTCATTCCGCGGTAACCAGCATCCAAAAGTTCTCTAGCTAAACGACCTGGTTCGTTTAGGAAAGCCCAGAGATCTTCGTGATTGCCCTCTGGACGAGCATTGCCAGAAAAGCCCCAGTTACTTGATGATTGACGGGATTCGGCATTTACATACTTGTTTCCGGAACAGGTGTTGTAGGTGGGCATGCTGCTCGGTGCATCAGGCCTAAGAAGTTTTCTAAGCGGAAGGGAAGCGCGTTTAGCCGCGATGTCCCAAAGCGCTATATCAAGTGCTGAGCGTGCTCTGACCTCGGCTCCCGATCCCGAGTAGCCAACATAACCCTGGATAACTGCCGCTACCGCAGCCGGAGTTGCAGAAGGTTTTTCGGCAATTAGGGTGGGGACGATTACGTCATGAAGGTGGGCTTCGACTGAGCTTGCACCGTAAAAAGTTTCGCCCAGACCAGTAACGCCATCGGTATCGGTAACCAAAACGTGGGTGACGTTGGGCTGGATTGATGAGCGGACACTCTCAATCTTGGCAATCTTGGCGGATGTGCTTATTGACTGCTGCAAATCTTCAATGCTTCTGAGGGAGGCTTGAAGAGCTGATTTATCGACAGGATTCATCAGACCAGCTCCCTTCTTGCGCTTGCGAGATCAACTCTGAATGCTGCGCCTTCCCAGTCGCCAGAACTGGTGCAGGCCATTGCACCACAGAAAGCCGCACGGAACAGTCTTTCTTTTTCTTTCTCGTGGTCAAGCAGTGCACTTAGATATCCAGCGACAAAGGCATCTCCCGCACCAACAGTGTCGACAACATCAACCTTGACTGCAGCTTGCTCAAAGTATCCACCATCTATAAGGGCTACGGCTCCCTCGTCGGCAAGTTTCATCATTACTTGCGATGGGCCCAGGCTTGCAACCTGCTGCAAAAGTTCGTGGTTGTCAGTTTCCGGCTTGTCGACTAAAAGTTCAAGTTCTTTTCTGTCTCCAAAAACTATGTCAGCCTTAGCGGCCATTTCTCTAACAATCAAACTTGCACGTGCTTCACTCCACAGGGCCGGCCTGAAATTGACATCGAAGCTAATTGTCTTATTGAGATTCTTGCTTCTGTCGAGAACATCCAGAGCAAGTCTTCTTGTACTCTCAGATAGTGCAGGCATCACACCGGTTAGGTGCACAATTTTGGAATCTGCGATCAGAGCATCCGGTACATCCTCTGGCGAAAGCTGCGAGGCAGCGGAACCCGCTCGGTAGTAGCTGACAAAACGCTCAGTGCCAGCACTTGGAGTCTTGACCATTAGGCCTGTCTGACGTTCCATATCCCTTCGGGCAGCGACTTCTACTCCCTCGCCCCCGACAATGTCTGCAACTAGGTTGCCAAACGGATCTGCCCCAAGAGCACTCACCCATCGCACCTTATGACCAAGTCGGGCTAGACCAATCGCCACGTTCGACTCGGTGCCACCGATGGCCAAGGTGCAGGGCATGTGATTCCTGGGCTTTTCTGAAGTGTTTGTGCGAACCAGCGCCATGGTCTCACCAACTGTGACCACATCAATCATGAAGGCACCGGCGCTCTCCTGTTGCAAACCTTCGGCTAAGTATAGGGGAATTGGTCTAAGTGGTCATACCAGTAGTATTTAGCCACTTCCCCAAGAATTGGGATACCTATTTATGTGTGCTGCTCAAGGAGGAGTCATGGACACAGCTAAAAGGCCCACCGCGATTGTGACAGGTGGTGCTGGCGATATTGGTTCAGCGATAGCTCGTTCCCTGGGACTTAGCGGCTGGGATCTTTGGATTCTAGATATTCGAGACGAAGACTTTGGAAATAAAAAAGCCCAAGAAATTTCAGCATTCTCTGGGGCAAGTGTTCGCTACTTCAAAGTTGACCAGTGTGATGCCCAAGCTATGCAGGCTGCAGTCGACGCAGTCGATGGTTTATCGCTGATGGTAATCACTGCTGCGACCGTAAAGGCTCAGCCATTTCTAGAAATAGAACTTGATGCATGGAAAAAACAAATTGATCTTAACCTGACCGGTTCCTTTATTGCTTCCCAGCTGGCAGCAAAAAAGATGGCAAAAGAAAAAACTAAAGGTCACATAATCTTCATTAGCTCATGGGTCGCAGAACGACCATGGCCTGAAATCACTGCCTACACATCTTCTAAAGCTGGAGTGAATCAGCTGATGCGCCAGCTCGCACTAGAACTTGCACCACTTGGAATTAGAGCAAATGCAATAGCTCCCGGAATTGTCAAAGCGGGACTGGCAAAGAACCAACTAGAAACCGAACCTGCCTATGCGGCTCGAGTTGCAACAGCAATTCCACTAGGCGAGCTGCAAGAGGCAACTGACATCGCGCAGGCTGTTGCGTTCATGGCGTCTCCGGCAGCTTCAACAATGACGGGTTCAGTAATGACCATTGATGGTGGCTGCACACTCGGACAGATTAGGTAGGGAGAAATGAAGACAATCGATCTATCAAGAGGCATGGTTTTTGTAACCGGAGGCGGCGGCTCCATTGGTGGAGCAATCGCTAAGGAAGCTGCGAATGCCGGCGCTAAGGTCGCCGTCTGCGACTTTAATCTCGCTGCTGCCGAAAAAGTGGCCGGTGCCATCGGGCCACAAGCTATCGCTTACCAAATCGATGTCACCAAAAAGGCTTCGATTGAAGAGGTTATGCAAAGGGCAACGGCTGACCTAGGTCCGATGATTGGACTTGTTACGGCTGCTGCAATTCTCAGGACCGGTCCTGTTGCAACACAAACTGAACAGGGCTGGCACGAAATCATGTCTGTCAACGTCGATGGAACCTTCCTGGCTGTCCAGTCGGCTGTGCCGTATCTCGAAAAAACAAAAGGTGCGGTAGTGACCCTCGGAAGCGTTTCAGCATTCATTGGCTCCGAGGAAGGTGCCGCCTACACAACCACAAAGGGTGCGGTACTCAGCTTCACCTACGCAGTAGCTGGTGATTTGGCACCAAGGGGAATTCGGGTCAATGCCGTGTCTCCCGGCTGGGTTGATGGCGGATTTACCCATCAGGCGATGAGCCAACTGGAGAATCCGCAGGAGCTCTTCGATACCGCCAAGCGAATGCACTACTTAGGAAGAATGGCCACACCAAAAGATGTTGCAAATGCGGCTGTTTGGTTACTTTCCGATCAGGCTGCTTTCGTCACGGGCACCTCGATGCTGGTAGACGGCGGCTACATGATTAAGCGCTAGCTCCAGCTGGTTCTAACAAACATGTGGTTGCCAGCTTTGCGAATGCTCTGCAGTCTGGCTTGATATTTGTTTCCTGGTTCAAGTGGAATTCCCTCGAAGAGACCAGGTCGATATGTGTCACTCGCAGAGCCAATCACTACAGGACTTATGGTGAGAAATTCTTCATCAAGCTGTCCTTGAGATATCAAGGAAGCATAGAGCCTTGGTCCACCCTCGCAAAGTACCGTTCTGCAACCAAAGTCTGAATGAAGCGACTTATAAAGTTGCGCGAGATTAACTTCGGTTTCTCCGTAAGCTCTTACCTCGGTATTTGGAAGATTTAGCTTGCGCACTCTTTCTGCGCCAGATTCGGTTGTCGCAACCAACACCTTTAGATTCGCCCGAAAGATGGCTGCGTCTGTCGCGATGTCCCCTGATCTAGTAACCATGACTTGTAGCGGAGTTGCTGCTCTGCCCTCCAGCTCTCGAAGTTTTGAGAAACCTTCGGCATCAGCTGGAAAAATGAACTCGGCTGTCCACTCGTGCTCAGGTTCTACACGCAGTGTGTTAGCACCCACCACCACCGCGTCTGCGCGGGAGCGAGCAAGAGCCATAACCCACTGGTCGTGACGGTTAAAGCCACTTACATCTCCCCCGCCTTCATGCCCTGGGATGTTGAAGGAGACTTTGCCATCGTGAGAGATCACAAAGTTTGAATAGCTGTAAACCTTGGAAGAGGTATCGGGTAGACACCAGTCGCCGCCGTAGATGGAACGAAGCTCGGTTGGCAATCCATTTTCTTTATTCGAAGAATCTTCAAACAAGAAATCAAAGTTTGTGCCTGGCCCAGAGAATTTCATGCGACAGGACCATCAACAACAATTGTCTGCCCGCTAATTCCACTGGAGTTTGACGAAAGCAGCCATGCACAAGTTCTAGCGACTTCTCTTGGATCAATTAGTCGATTGAAAGCGCTGCTTCCTGCCAGCTCACCCAGGACCTGCTCTTCGGTCTT
>JBDLRV010000015.1:0-5111 GCA_039799865.1 Actinomycetota bacterium
AGCTCTTTGGGCAACCGGATCAATGGTTAGCTCAACAGCAGCTCCGGTTACTGGAGTTCCATCGAGCAGCGCATTAATCTGCTCAAAGAACTGGGCCGAGCTCTGACCAGAGATGTAGCTATTCATGGCTCGCTCGATACCACTGGAACCGGCAAAGATACTGAAGTAACCGGTGACGGAGTTGTAGATCACGTTCTCATATGCCCTGAGATACCGGTACTCATCGTTTACTGGGATCGATGTCACCACCGGCACACCACCGACAATGATTGCGCCTCTCAGTGTCTTATAGGTCTCGTAGGAGGCTCTGACGTTTCTTGAGTCTTGGTATAGCTCACCTGATCTCAAAACCTGAATGGAGGTGGCCGTAGCAAAGAGCGCTATGAACATCAGCGTCAGCACCAGTCCAACTCTTCTCACCTGCTTGTTCACTTAGCGCTCCTCAGGGAGGAGTCACTAATGATCAAAAGCAGAGCAATGATTGACCAGTTCGCCAGTAGTGAAGAACCACCGGCAGCCAAGAAAGGAGTTGTCAATCCAGTTAGTGGCAAAAGACCCATCACTCCACCCGCCACAACAAACACCTGCAGGCCAATCACGAAGGAAAGACCCAAAGCCAACAGTTTGGAAAAGTCATCCGGGTGCGAGTTTGCAACTCTAAGTCCTCGATATACCAGGAGCAGATAGACGGCCAGCATGACGAAGATTCCCGCCAGTCCCAGCTCTTCTCCGAGAGCAGCGAAAATAAAATCGCTTTCCGCAAGAGGAATCAGCTGAGGAAAACCTCCGCCGAGACCCGTTCCAATGACATCTCCGTGGGCGATTCCAAATAGTGCCTGAACCAGCTGATAGCTACCACCAACCGCGTTGTAGTTATCCGGGGCAAAAGGATTGAGCCACGCATCGAATCTGCCGCCGACGTAGTCAAAGAGCCTGGAGGCAACCAGGCTTCCCGAGATCATCATCACTAGCCCTGCTGCGACATAGAAACCTCTGCCGGTAGCCGCGTAGATCATCACCAGGAACAGACTGAAGTAGAGAATTGAAGTTCCCAGATCTCGCTGAATTACCAGTACCGCAAGAGAAGCAAACCAGAACAGCAGAATCGGTCCCAAATCCTTAGCCCTTGGAATCCTTACACCCAGAACCCGTGATCCAATTTCCGCTAGCGAGCTCTGTCTAGAAACTAGATATCCGGCAAAGAAGATGGCTAGCAGAATCTTCGCAATCTCTCCCGGCTGGAAGCTAATCTCATTGGTTCCAACCCACAGCGTGGCACCGTTCACCGTCCTACCAATAAAGGGTGCAGCTGGCAGCATCAGTAGGACAATTGCTGCAAGCCCTGAGATAAAGGGCCATCTTCTAAGCGTCAGGTGGTCAGGCACCCATCTGATTACCGCAGCTGCAATCAGCATTGCAAAGCAGCTCAGCCACACCTGCCTAAGTGCATAGGTGTCAGTCCCACCACTTGCCAGCTCCGCAAGATCCAGTCGATAGATCATTGCAATCCCAAGGCCATTCAGAAGAAAAGCTAGGGGCAGCATTAGCCCGTCTGCCTTTAGCGCTCTTCGTCTTAGAACCCAGTGCAGCAGAAGTGCAGTAAGGGTTGGCGGAGCCCAGTACAAAAGCAGATCAAACGTCATGACCTGAAGAATCGAAAGTTGAATCTGCGCAAGAGCGTAAGCATGAATACCCGAAACCCAAAAGAGCAAAACCGCTTCAAAGTTTCTTGATCTGGGAACTGTTTTCAGTAGCGCAGGGATTGCTCCGGTCAGGCTGAGATTACTCACCGAGGCTCGCCTCCAACTGAGAAAGAATTCGCTCAGCATCCTCAAGCGATTCTGCAGATATGGATCTGGAGATTAGCTCCTGCTGGAATGGTGATAGGTCATCGGTTGATATTTCACTCACCTGATAAGGAGAGGAGAACTTGAATGGCCCAAGCTGCTCGCGAATTCCTTGGAAGATAGTCACCTGTCCCTCAAACTCCGCCACGTAGTAGCGGGTCTGGGTGTAGGCGTAGGCGAGATATCCAACACCGGCTGCTGCCAGACCAATAAGCACCCAGGCGGTGATTGTTCTAGCTGTGCGCCAGCGAATCTTTCGCTTGGTCTCCGCCAAAATCTTTTCCAGTGCCTCTTCAGACTCTGGCTGGTATTCGGTTGGATCCTCTGGTGTTTGCAGAAGCTCTAGCAGGCTCAGTGGGTTTAGAAGCTTGAGAATCTTGCTGCCACGGCGCTCCTCGATGACTACTTCACTAGCGGCGGAGCCGACAAAGTGAGCGTAGGGTTCATAGTCCGTTTGCACAGATGCGCGAACCACATCAGTGATCACGACAGTTACGTTGTCAGGAGCTCCAAACTCCAGCGCTTCGCCAACCAAGAGCTCAGCGGCCTCATCGGGAGATATGTTGCTGGTGAGGATTCGCTCCATTACTTCATCAGGAACCACACCCGATAAACCATCGCTGCAAATCATCCAGCGATCCCCAGCCACCGCATCGAACAGAGCGATGTCTACCTCAGGTTCTCCGACAACATCACCCAGCACCCGCATCAGCACGCTGCGTCTTGGGTGAACTAGCGCTTCCTCGGCAGAAATTCTTCCCATCTCGACAAGACGCTGAACAAAGGTGTGATCGGTGGTGATCTGTCTAACTTCACCATCTCGAACTAAATAGATGCGTGAGTCACCGATGTGGGCGGTGATGATTTGATTGCCCTGCACGAGCATTCCTGAGAAGGTTGTGCCCATGCCCTCAAGCTCTGGATGTTCGCTCACTGTTGCCGAGAGCATGCCGTTGGCTTCCAGGATTCCCTTGCGCAGGGTCTCTATTGCCTCATCGATGCTGTCGTAGCGAGCATCCGTTAGTGCAACTCTTTGCGATGTAATCGCAGATGCGATATCACCACCGGCGTGACCGCCCATTCCATCTGCAACGAAGTAGAGCTGGTAGCCGGCATAACCCGAGTCTTGATTGGAAGAGCGGTGCTTACCTATATCGCTGGCTGCATAGCTGAGCGCCTTGATTGACATCTAGCTCACCTCAGATCAAAGGTGGTGGTGCCGATTCTCACCGTTGCGCCAGCTCGCATTGTCATCGGGGTGGTAACCCGCTTGCCATCCAGGAAAGTACCGTTAGTTGAATTTAAATCCTGCAAGATCCACTCATCACCAACGCCCACCAACTTGGCGTGCATGTTGGAAGCAAATTCGTCAGAGATAACTAGATCAGCGCTAGGAGAGCGGCCAATAACTATTTCTTTGCGACCATCTAGATCGACCCTGAGTCCTGCGTTTCTGCCGGTAAGCATCTGAATGAAGGTGGGTTCAAAGCTGTCGCTGTCTTCGACTTCCAGCTCGGCAACCGGTGCAGCTTGGGCAAGCTGCGGAGCTTTTGTTCTGGTGAGCCTACTTATGACTCTGCGGCCATAAAGATCCGCCCTGATCACAGATAGCAGACTGAGAACGAATATCCACAGCACTGCCACAAAGCCAATGCGAACTAGAAACAGCGCCAGTTCACTCACTTACTTCACCAGCCTGCAGTTGAAATTCAAATTCACTTCGGCCAGCGGTTATCTTGCTACCCGACTGAAGCACAACCTCATTAACCCTGGTTCCATCAACAAATGTTCCGTTGGTTGACTGCAGGTCCCGAACTGCTCCAGTTTCTCCATTCCAGGCAATCTCGAAGTGAAAGCGGGAGAGTCCTCTGTCATCGACTGTGATGTCAGCTTTCTCATCCCTGCCAACGGTGTTTGACCCACGCTTGAGCCTGTATTCAACACCGCCTGTTACCAATACCGGAACCCAGCTGACTGATTTCTCAACTGGCTGGGAACCAACCCGGACCGAGCCCCTGGTTATGCGGTCATCGATTGAAACGTTTAGTTCTATCTCACCCAGGAGGCGATAGCTGCGCTCCGATACATATCTATGTAGCTCCGAGCGGATGGCTCCGAGCATGGCCGGGGTCACCTTATCGGCATCGGTTGAGTTGATCAGGATGAGGTAGCGGTGAGGAACCAGGGTTGCCCCCACCGGATCGGTTTTGGCGGCAAGGTCCATGGCCGAGCGGATGGCCTGGCTAACCTCTACCGGCTGAAGTTGAGCTTTGGAGAACTTTGCGAACAGAGAGCTGACGGCTGATTCAATCTTCTCTTCTGCCTTGTCCAAAAAGCCCACTCGCTCCACCTTTTCCTGGGTTGCCCTGGGTTAGCTAAGTCTATTCGCAGCCTTATTAGAAGCCTGAAACTCTGCTAACCTGCTGTATTCGCATAGGTCTCACGCGCGAGTGGCGAAATGGCAGACGCGCTGGCTTCAGGTGCCAGTGTTCGCAAGGACGTGGGGGTTCAAGTCCCCCCTCGCGCACCACCTACCTCTTATATGCACCTGCTGCTGAAACCAAGGCCTCAAACAACCTGAGGTCTTCAAGGGTTTGCTCCGGATGCCACTGAACCGCAAGACCAAAGGGATGATCTTCTAGCTCAACCGCTTGGATGATGCCATCGGGTGAGTGGGCTGTAACCATAAGTCCTTTACCAGGCTGATCAATTGCCTGGTGGTGATATAGAGCACCAATGGCCGATTGACCAAGCAACGCAGATAACGTGCTTCCTGACTTTATGTCCATGTTCATCTTGGCGAAGTTTCCCCCGCCCGGTTGATAGCGATTATCTCCAACCACATCGGGCAGGTGCTGGATAAGGGTTCCCCCGCGATTGACATTCAGTACCTGTGCTCCTCGGCAAATACCAAGGAATGGAAGTTTCATATCAATCGCCGCTGAAACTAGCTCGTCCTCAAGTAGATCTCTCAGTCGATCAGGTTTCTCTGCTTGTTCGTGAGGAGGCTTGCCATATCTCGAAGATTCAACGTCTCTGCCACCAGTGATAACTAAAGCGTCCAGTGAGGAAAGAATTTTTTTGGCACCGATCGAATCAATGTCTTGTGGAGGAATGATGACTGCAATTCCCCCAGCTCTGGTCACTCCTTCTATATAGAAGGCAGGCAGCATCGCCATTTCGGTGTCCCAAACACCGGTTTGGCCACGCTGTCGATAGCAGCTAAGTCCAATCAGAGGCTTCACAGTGCCAAAGATACCGCCT
>JBDLRV010000016.1:0-3819 GCA_039799865.1 Actinomycetota bacterium
GGCAGGTAGCGCCAGAACAGATATGCACCGACAAAGTTCAGAAGACCAGTCGCTGCCAGCGCTGGTGCTAAACCGATGGCTGCGGTTAGACCGGCAATCATCGCAGGCGCTACAGCAACTCCTCCGGATGTGAGCATGCGGAAAGAAGCGAGGAACTCATTTCTTGATCCGCTGGGCGCTAAGTCGGCACCAAGAATCATATTGATGCCGGCCGACAGAGCATTGGCCAGTGATGTTACTGCTGCCAAAATCCAAAAACTGGTTAGGTCCGTAACCATAAACGCAAACAGGTACGTGAAGCCAAGAGCTAAGAGAGTGGGGACCGAAGACCAAAACTTTCCAAACTTATCCATGACAATTCCCGAAAGATAGAAAAGGGCAAAGTCGATGAATCCAGTCACACCAAAAATGAAAGAGCTAGTCGCTGGATCAATCGACAGTGAAACTGCAAGCAGTGGTAAGCCAACCAACCTGATTGTTCTTCCGGAGCTGATGATTGCCGATGCCACTCCTAAGGTCAGAAGTTTTTTGGATTCTCGTTTTGCAACCTGCCAAACATTTCCCTGTTGACCCGAAGGGGTGGTTTTGAGTCTGTGAACAGGAACAGAAAAGACTGCTGCTCCTGCAACCAAGCACATCAGCGAAACTGCCAGATAGCCAGACTCGACTCCGTAGAGGGCGATGAAGGCAGCCCCAATGACTGGTCCAACTGCCATGCCGCCTCGGAACATGCCTCCCAGAAGCGACATAGATTTGGGCCTATGCTCTGGAGGAACCAGCTCCGCTAGAACAGAATGTCGAGCAAGCCCAAACATAGAGTGACCAGCTCCAAAAATAAGTGCCGCTAATAGCAGCGAGCTGTAGCCGAGGTGCATAAACGCAATAGCACCGGCGATAACTCCAAGAACAGATCCCATCAGCATTGTGTTTCGCTCACCAATTTTGTTGCTCACATAAGACGCTGGAACTTCAAACATCAATGTGCCAATCATCAGTACGGCTGCTACGAGGCCGGCTTCTGCCAAAGAATTTCCATAGGCAACGGCCGTTACGGGAAGAATTGGAAGAAGTGCCCCCTCAGCTGCCGTAATCAAGAACGATGGCAGGTAAATGGGAGCAGCAAGGCTTCGTTTTTTGAAATCGCCGCTCACTGCTGCCTCGCTCTGCCAATCAGCGATCCACTAACAATTAGAGCAGCGGCGATAGCCAGCAGCCAAGAGAGTGCTTGCCCGGTTATGACTAACAAGAGTCCGGTTGAAAGAAGTGGCGTGAGAAAAGAAAGCAGACCAATCTCCTGTGGGTTACTTCTCTTTATTGCATAATCCCACAAATAGAAGGCAGCACCCAGTGGCCCGAGTCCCAGCAAAACCAAAATCATCCAATCGAAGCTGGAAAGTGAAACCTGCGTTTCAAAAACAAAATGCATCGCAATTGACAGAATTCCAGAAACTAGTGCAAAGAGCCCAACAGCAGGAGTTGGAAAACTACCTATCCGATTGGTTGCCAGTGAATAGGTTGACCAAACTATGGCTGCCATAAATGCAAAAAGATATCCCGAATAGAAAAGACCATCTGACGAAGAGCCAGACAGAATGGCGAGCGAAGCACCGATGAAACCCATCAACCCACCGATAACCACTCGAAGGTTTAATTTGATTTTTTTACTAAATAGCGGAGCAAGTAAAACAATCAGTAGCGGCCAAAGGTAGTTGACGAGATTCGCCTGCACGCTCGGAGAGGTGCTCAGGGCAATAAAAAGTGCCGCGTGGTAGCCGAATAGCCCATAAACGCCCAGCAGAAGGATCTTTGGCTTAATAGCGAGCTGCTTTATTTGAAAGCGGGCCAGTGGTAGGGCGATGACTGACCCAATAAGTAGGCCTACTCCAGTTTTTAAAAAGACGGGAACATTTGGAATCAGGGTTGCCAACGAGGCTAAGGAGGACCACAGAACAATGGCTCCCAGGGCCGCCAGTCTGCTATTCACCTGCAAAGGCTATTGCCAATTTCGGCTGAAAACTCAGAGATTTATGGCCCTCAGTCCAAGAATTGTTACTGAAAAGCAACCTAATCCTGAGAAACGTCTGAGCCTCAGGCGTAGTCTGAGGGAACAGGCAAAAGCATTGGAGATTTGCCCGTACTTCGAAGGAGAAACATGAAGAAATTCCGCGGAACCGCACTAGTTGCGGGTGCGGCTGCTTTGGCTCTAACCATCTCTGGATGTGCAGCGCCCGAGGAACTGACGCCCGAGCAAGAGCTTGCTCCCCAGATCACAGTCGGCTGGAACGACATCGTTGATCACTTTAATACTGCATCAGCAGCTGGAAACAATGTCGCTAACTCTCTAACTGGTTACCTAACCGGTTCCGGGTTCAACTACTACGACAACACTCCTGCTCTGGTGAAGAACACTGATTTCGGCAGCTATGAGGTTGTGAACGAAGATCCGCTGACTGTTCAGTACACCATTAATGAGGGTGTTGTTTGGTCAGATGGAACTCAGATTGATGCAGCAGACATGCTGCTGTCTTGGGTCTCGACCTTTGGCTACTACAAAAATGACGATGGCAGCTATGTCTTCGCTCACGCCGCACCAAGGGACAACCTAGCTTCCAAGCTACCTGTGCTTGATGGCAGGACCATTACTTTCGAGTATGACGTCCAGTACGTTGACTGGGAGCTGCAGTTTGGTGTTGGAGTTTCGGCTCACGGAACCGTGATGATGGCTCATCCAGACATCACTGACCCAGCTGCTGCTAAGGAAGCACTGATCAACGCCGTATATAACGGTGACGATGCATTCATGGCCAAGGTTGCAGACACCTGGAACAACGGCTACCAGTTTGCAAACACACCTGACAACCCGCTGGTTTATCTATCTTCTGGACCATATGTGTTGGAAGAGCTAGTCGAGGAGCAGTACGCAACTCACGTAATCAACCCGCTTTACAACTGGGGTCCAAAGCCTAAGTACGAGCGCATTACGATTCGTCAAATTGCAGACTCAACCGCAGCCATTCAGGCAGTTGACAATGGCGAGGTTCAGATTGCATCCGGTCAGCCAACCGCTGACGTGTTGCAGCTGGTTCAGGCTTTGCAGAATGCCAACTATGAGTCATCCGAAGAAGGCGCTTACGAGCACATTGACCTAAGCGTCAATAACGGCGGCCCCTTCGACCCTGCCTCCTACGGTGGAGACGCTGACAAGGCACTAAAGGTCCGTCAGGCCTTCTTGCTTTCGATTCCTAGAAACGAAATTATCGAGAAGCTGATCAAGCCACTGAATGCCAATGCCAAGCTGAGAACATCGGTGCTGTTTATTCCTGGTGCCGAAGGCTATGACACCGCAGAGTCCTACTACGAGATGTACCTAGGAACGGATGAAGAAAACCGCGAGAAGGCAAAGGCTCTGCTAGCAGAGGCCGGAGTCAGCGGTCCGATTGAGGTTGGCTTCTGGTATCCAGAAGGTAACGTTCGTCGCGGTCAGCAGTTTGAGCTGATTTCTCTGTCGGCAGGTCAGGTTGGATTCACACTTGTTGATGAATCAGAACCAGACTGGGTCTTCACCGAGAACGTTTACCCTGAGACCAACCCGCACGATGCCACCATCTTCGCCTGGGCTGCAACTTCACTGGCTGTTACCGGTGATGATCAGTACCTGGTCCTCGAGGGTCCATCGAACTGGACTGGTTACAGCAATTCAACCGTGAAGTCACTTCTTGAAGAGCTGAACGTTGCAATCAAGAAGGAAGACCAGCTGCGCATTCGCCTTGCAATCGAGGCGGAGCTAGCCAAGGACGCTTACAACATCACCATCTTCCA
>JBDLRV010000017.1:0-11178 GCA_039799865.1 Actinomycetota bacterium
AGTTTGCCTAACTGGATTGACTCGCTCAGTGTTTCGAGATTGGCATAGCCAAGCATCAGTACCTGCTTGGTATTGGCATCCTGCGCAATTACTGGAATCAACCCGTTTTCGTCATAGCTAAGAGATTTGAGGTCAATCTTCATAACCGGACCTCCAGAGCGGCCTCATTGAGTGCCGACTTCACTTCAGCAATTGAAACTTCCTGGTTGTGGAAAATACTTGCAGCTAGGAGAGCATCAGCACCGGCCTTTGCGGCAATTGGGAAGTGCGAAACCTTCCCCGCACCGCCTGAGGCAATCAGGGGAAGGCTAGAGACCTCTCTTAGTTTGCTTATTAGCTCGACGTCGAAACCTTCCTTAGTCCCATCAAAGTCAATTGAATTGAGTAGGAGTTCTCCAGCCCCAAGCTTCTCAGCTTCTTTTGCCCACCAGACGGCATCTATGTCAGTAGCAACTCTTCCACCGTGTGTGGTGATTACAAACCCACTGCTGCTTGGCCCTCTTTTGATGTCACATGAGACCACGAGTACCTGAGATCCATGGGCCGAGGCTATTTCAGATAGCAAACTTGGTCTTTCTACTCCTGCTGAACCAACGGATACCTTGTCAGCCCCTGCTGCCAGTAATTGCGATACCTCTGAAACGGTCTTGATTCCTCCGCCGACAGTAAGTGGAATAAAGATGTTCTCCGCGCACCTTTCAACAATCTCTATGATGACTCCCCTGCCCTCTACTGTCGCCGAAACGTCCAGCAACGTGAGCTCATCCGCACCCTCCTGGTAGTAGCGAGTGGCCAGGTCAACGGGATCACCACTGTCGCGTAATTCCTGAAACTTCACTCCTTTAACGACCCTCCCCGCGAAGATGTCTAGACAGGGAATTATTCGAAGTGCAGTCATTAGATTCGAGCAGCGTGGATCTCGGTCACAAGAATTGCGCGTGCACGAATCTCATAGAGCTCATCCATAATCTGGTTAGTTTTGGCGGCCTTCACCAGGGCTCTTACTGCTACCCAGTCCTGGTCTGCAAGTGGCGAGATTGTGGGAGATTCAATTCCAGGAGTTATAACCACGGCTTTGTCTACAAGATTCTTAGGGCAGTCGTAGTCGATTAGCACATACTCCCTGGCAACAATCACTCCCTGAAGTCTCCTGAGGAGCTTCTCGGTTAGCTTCTCTTTACCTGGGGCGGCAATTAACCTGGCGGTGGAGCGAAGAATTGGATCTCCGAATGCCTGAAGTCCGGCTTTCCGCAAAGTATTTCCAGTTGACACCACATCAGCAATCACATCGGCAACTCCCAATTTGATGGCGCTTTCAACCGCACCATCAAGCTTCACAACTGAAGCCTTGATCGATTTTTCAGCCAGGTAGTCTGACAATAAGTTTGCATACGCTGTGGCTATGCGCTTACCTGTGAGGTCATTGACCGACTTGATTAAAGATCGCTCAGTTGTTGCGAATCTAAAAAGCGACTCTCCGAATCCGAGGTCAGCTATTTCAATCGCCTGCGACCTGGCATCTTTTAGTAGGTCAAGGCCAGTCAGCCCTGCGTCCAGGGAACCCTCTCCAACATATGTCGCAATGTCTCTTGGTCTGAGGTAGAAAAACTCAATCTGATTAGGCTCGTCAACTACGTGCAGCTCAGCTGTGTCTCTGCGAGTGGCATATCCAGCTTCTTTCAGCATGGAAAAAGCGCTGTCGGCAAGAATTCCCTTGTTTGGGATGGCAATCTTCAGCATCAGAGGTTCTCCTCGAGCGCTGCCAGCGTTACTCCCCTGGCTATCAGTAGAAGTTGCAGATGATAGATCAGCTGAGCGGCCTCCATCGCTAGCTGCTCGACAGATTGATACTCCGCCGCAATCCAGGTCTCACCGGCTTCCTCCATCAGTTTCTTGCCTATGGCATGAACCCCCTGCTCCAGAAGGTGCGCGGAGTTACTCCCCGCTGGCCTAGTAGAGGCAATGTCCGAAAGCTGCTCATAGAGCTGATTGAAGGATTTCATGGCTATAGGTTAGCCAATTAGCTAGTGAGTTTGGGCTGCGGCTTTCAGAGCAGCGATGTTGTCGACAGGTCTTCCACTATCAAATACTGCAGACCCTGCCACAAAAGTGTCAGCGCCAAGGGCAGCAAGTCTTCCAATGTTCTCCCTGGTCACACCGCCATCGACCTGAACCGAAACACTTCGATTTCGGGAAGCGATTTCGCCTCTCAGCTTAGAAATCTTGGGCAGTGTGCCCTCGATCATCTGTTGACCACCAAACCCTGGCTCGACCGTCATAATCAGCACCATGTCAATGTGATCCAGGAGTTCAAAGGTTGATTCAATTTCGGTCGCTGGCTTAACTGACACCGCCGGGGAGACTCCGGCCTGCCGTAATTTCTTTATAAGTGCAAGTGGGTCTTTGGCTGCCTCAAGGTGAAAGGTGATAGAGGCTACTTTGAATTCAGCAAACCGTAGTGCCTCAGTATCAGGATTTTCAATCATCAGGTGCACATCTAATGGAATTGGCGAGATCTGCTGAAGCCGCTTGACTACCGGCATGCCTATCGTGAGATTAGGGACGAAATGGTTATCCATAACATCTATGTGAGCTGCGTCAGCAGTTGCTATGTCTTTCAGCGCCTGTTCGAGATTGCCAAAGTCGGCGGAGAGTATTGATGGATTGATTCTCACGCCTACAGCCTAATTCTTCCTAATGGCTGCCAGAAACATGCAGTCGGTCTGGTGGATGTTTGTCCAAAGCTGAATGGTCTTTCGACTTTCATTGAGCTTCAAAGTTGGGCTGATCTTGGAAAGGATGGGTTTGATGTCAACCAGTTCACAATCTGGACGAGATTGAAGGGCATCAAAAATCTGGGTATTGGTTTCAGAAATCACCGGTGAGCAGGTTGAATAAAGAAGAACCCCTCCTGACTTCAGAGCGTCAAGGCCAGCAAGCAGAAGCTCGTTTTGGATTCGGTTTAGATCTCGAAGCTGACTGGGTTGTTTGCGCCAGCGGGATTCCGGCTTCCTCCGAAGTGAGCCAAGGCCCGTGCAAGGCGCATCGAGTAGGACAGCATCGTAGGAATTCCTTTCAGCCTCCTGCCCCAATTTGGTGACAATACTTACTCGCCCATCATCACCAACGGCCTGTGCCACAAGCTTTGCTCTGTGGGGAGCCGGCTCAAAACAGACCAGTTTGGCCTGCGGACTGAGTCCAGAGAGCAGCACTGCCGATTTCCCGCCTGGACCGCTGCACATATCCAAGAACACACCTGAGCGATCTGATAACTCAAGCATGGCAAGAGCGACCAGCTGAGATCCCTGGTCCTGCACCCTTATGTCTGCGTCCAGAAGTGGCTCAGGGTTACCGGCTGCAATAAATCCAATTGGCGAGACCGGCGATTTCTTCAGTTCTAGATCAGTTAGCTTCTTTGAAGCAGATTCAGTCAGCGCAGCTAGGTTTATCTGCGGGGTCTCGTTATTCGAGCTAAGTAAAGCCTCTATGTCAGATTTTCCGTCAAGCTCTAGGGCATCAGATAGCACACTGATAACCCACTGCGGGTGCGAAAAAACGATCGATAAGTATTCGAGGCGTGTTTTTCCCTCGGTTGCATCTTTGAGAAGCTGGTCGTATCCCCTTCGATCAGCATTGCGAAGAATCGCATTGGCAAATCCTGCCGCTCTTGGCTGGATTTCCTTCACCTGCTCAACACTCTCATTGATAGCCGCGTGAGAAGGAATTCGCATCCTGAGTAGCTGGTGCATTCCAAGGCGAAGAATTAGGCGAATGTCCGGTTCAATGGCCTTACCCCCAGCCAAGATGTCGATGAAAGAGTCATACTGCAGCTGCCATCTCAGCGCTCCATAAGCCAGTTCTTGCACGAGTCCACGATCGGCTTCATCCAGACTCGATTGACGCAACAGTGTGGGTAGAAGCAGATTTACATAAGAGTCATCACGCTGAACTCTCTGCAATAGTTGCAGCGCTACTTGTCTGGCACTAGCCAATCTTTAACCCGCTAAACCCTCTTGACCAATCAACTGCAGACATTGGTTTTCTGCCCGCGGGTTGAACCTCGATGAGCTCAAGTCGCGAGCCCTCACCGCAGACCACAAGCACTGAGTCCCGTCGAATTTCGAGAGTTCCATTCTCCAAATCGGTTTCAGTTACTGCATCCCAGTCGATGGTTCCAATTGCGCGAGCTCTCAAAATTCTGAGTTCGCCACCATTCAATTTGCACCAAGCAACCGGCTCAGGATTGAAAGCTAGGACTCTGGCTTCAATCTCAGCCGCTGTCATGTCAAAAGTAACTTCGGCTTCTGTCCTGGAGATCTTTGGGGCATGGGTACCCTCACCCGTCTGGGGAGAAAGACTCAGAGGCTTATTTAGTGTGCGAATGATGAGATCAGAGCCGTGATCGGCGAGCTCTTGCATAAGCTCACCAGCTGTTTTTCCTTTTGTGAGTGCAAGCGGCAATTGAGCAACGATCTTTCCGGTATCAAGTCCTTCGTCTATTGCGAACAGTGTGATTCCCTGACCAGTTCCGTAGATCATGGAATGTTGAAGTGGTGTTGCACCTCTCCAGAGCGGAAGAAGACTGAAGTGAAGGTTCAACCACCTCTTACCAACTAGTGCAGTCTCGGGTATCAAAGCGCCGAAGGCAACAACAACGACTAACTCGGCACCCGATCGATTAAGCGTTTCAACTACCTCATCATCAACTCTTTTCGACTTGAGCAGCGGTATTCCTAGAGAGGAAGCTGTTTCCGCCACTGCTGAAGGAGTGGGCGTCTTGTCTCTACCCTTGGGAGCATCGGGACGAGTAATAACTAAGCAGACTTCAAACTCTGTGGCGAGCGAGCGAAGGACGCTTGCGGCGACTTCTGGGGTGCCTGCAAATGCAATCTTCATCGGCTAGATACTCCCATCATCGACTATTACGCTCAGACCCCGAACGTTTTTATCCCCACGCTTCAGAGCTTTTGCTGTGGTTGCAATAGCCCTAAGCTCCCTAGCTATCTTCGGACCATCTTTGTAAGAGTATCTAAATAGTATTTCGGTCCCACTGTTGCGAACGGCGTCTAAGTTCTGTCCAAGTGTGGCAACAACTTTAGTTATTTGCTCACGAGTGCCAGAAACCTTCGTGAATCGCACTGCCGGTGGGAGCTTGAGCTTCTTTGCTTCTAGATATGCCTGTTTCGCCATTTCACGGTGTTGCCCCAGCGCAATCGGCTTGCCAAGTTCCTCGCTAAGTCCCGAAAAGTGAATCCGAGCCTGGGGAGCAAGTAGTTCAAATGCTTCACACCAATCTCGCAAAGCTTTTTGTTCGGACCTAAGAGCTTGAGCTGACAGCCAGACATCGGAGTCGAGGACTATGAGACCTGAATACCCCTTGTCTAGTCTTGGCGCACTACCCGGGGTTGCAATCAAGATCTGGTTTTTCTTTCCCGTTAGCTCAGGCTTCTTCTTTCCAGCAGCCTCGAAGATGACCGCACCTGGAAACATCTTCCCTATCTCTGCGGTAGTTCTAGTGCTTCCGGATCTTCCTCGACGAAATGATGTGGCCTTGCACATCGCACAGCTAGTGACAACTTTGGCGCAGATCCGACAGGTATACAGCTGTTCTGAAGGCTCCCAAACATACCCACCACAAGAACACTTGACTCTCTCTCCGCAGTCTTGGCAAAAAACTGAAGAAGAACTTCCCTTTCTCGGCAGCAGGACAAGAAGGGTCCCACTAGTGAGGCTCTCCTTCGCTAGTTTTAGAGATGCATCATCAACTCTGATGGATGATGGCGCGTACGAGATTCTCGGCAAGCTGCCTTGTTCTTCGAGCTCAGTGAGATACCCGATTTCAACCAACCGCTGCACTTCTATTGATCTGTAGGGTGCTGCGAAAAGGACTGAAGCTGAAGAGACTTCAGCTCGAATAAGAACAAGGTCACGCAGGTTAGTGTGCGGTGAGCCCACTTCGTGGTAGCTATCATCAGCATCATCCGCCTGGGCAATGAATGCCAAGTTGGCAACCGGAGCATAGATGGCCGATCTAGTTCCAACAACAATCGCCGATTGTTCGAACGACTGGTTGAACTTGCGGAATCTCTCCGACTTAGCGCTAGCTTCCCACTCAAGTACGTCTATTCCCATGGCACCAGCACATCTCACTAACCAGCTTGTGTCCGCAGACTCGGGCGTGAGCAGAATCGACGACATGCCCTGTTCCAGAAAAGCCCTAGCTCTGTTTAGAAAGTTAGGCATCCACTGCGGATAGTAGGCACCTTCAACTTCAACCTGTCTCCCAGTAAGAAGGGCTTGCCTAGTTGCAACTTGAGGCTTTCTAGTGGGTGAGCGCAGCGCTCTTTCGATTTGAACCCTGGGCATGTGATCTGGAATGGCAGCGCTCAGAATCTCTCCCAAGGCAACACACTGCCTATCCGCGACGCGCCTTGCGAAACCAAAAATCTCCCTTGTCAGCACTGGGTCTGTGGAAACAAGAGCATCGATGGGATTGGTTGCGAACTTGCTACTTTCAAGAAGCGCAGTAACAAAGCCAGTTTGTATGGCCTTAGTTCTTCCAAATCGAAAGCTGACGCGCTGGCCAAACTTAATTGCGGAGTCCAGTTCTCTCGGAACCAGAAAATCAAACTCTCGATCAAGCTGCATCAGTGGAGATTCCACTGCGACCCTGACCGCCTTCGTCATTACTTCCCTGCGGCGTCGCGAAGTGCTTGGGCTCTGTCGGTTTTCTCCCAAGTAAACTCAGGTAATTCACGACCAAAGTGACCGTAGGCGGCAGTCTTAGAGTAAATCGGTCGCCTAAGGTCTAGATCTTGAATAATTGCAGCAGGTCTTAGATCAAACACTTGCAATATTGCTCGTTGGATGTCCGTGTGATCTACTTTCTCGGTCCCAAATGTTTCTACAAACACTGCCACCGGTTTAGCCATACCTATTGCATAAGCGACTTGAATCTCAGCTTTGTCGGCCAGCCCTGCAGCCACGACATTCTTGGCGACCCAGCGCATCGCATAAGCTGCGGAGCGGTCAACCTTGGAGGGATCTTTACCTGAGAAAGCTCCACCGCCGTGTCTGGCCATTCCACCGTAGGTGTCTACGATGATTTTTCTGCCGGTCAAACCAGCATCTCCTTGAGGCCCACCGATCACAAACCTTCCCGAAGGATTGATGATGTAGCGAACGTTTGAGAAGTCCAATTTGCTCTGATCTAACACTGGCTTGATAACTCGCTCTAGTACGAGGCTGGCCAGTTCCTCCTGGGAGATGTCAGGGTGATGCTGCGTCGAAAGAACAACTGTGCTTATTGAGACAGGTTTGTTTCCGTCGTAGTCAACCGAGACTTGAGTCTTGCCGTCTGGTCTAAGAATGCCGTTATTCAGCTCCTTGCGAACAACAGAGAGTCGCTCGCTAATTCTGTGAGACAGGAGAATTGGCATGGGCATCAGCGTGTCTGATTCATTGGTGGCGTAGCCAAACATCATGCCCTGGTCCCCTGCCCCAAGCTCACTTAGGTGATCGCCATCCCCTGCTCGTTTTTCCAGCGCGCTGTCGACTCCGCCCGCGATGTCTGGGGACTGAGCGCCAATCGAAACGGACACACCGCAGGATGTCCCATCAAATCCAATTGAGGAGCTGTTGTAACCGATGTCCAAGAGCCTTTCACGCACTAGCTGTGGAATTTCAACGTAGCTAGACGTGGTTACTTCACCAGCTATGTGAACTAGTCCTGTGGTTACAAGGGTTTCAACTGCAACACGAGCAGTTGGATCCTGAGCCAACATGGCATCAAGGATGGTGTCAGAGATTTGGTCACAGATCTTGTCTGGATGACCTTCAGTTACGGATTCTGAGGTAAATGTGCGTAGCGTCATGCGCCACAGTCTATCTATTGGCTACCCTCTGAGCCACGAGGCCCACAATCTCAGAGGCAACTTGGGACTTGCTGCCGACTATTCGTTTGGAGAGCTCCGGCTCAACTACCAGCACATCCGTGTTGGAGCTGCCGAGGGCTTCTGTTGTGTTTCCGACAACCATCTGCACGCCCTTATCCCAAAGCTTCTGCCGCGCAATGGTTTCTAGATCGGACTGCTGGTCGACAAGGGCAAAAGCCACACAGTAGGTCAGCTTATTTTTGGCAGCAAAAGACGCGATTAGGTCTTTGGTAGCTGTGAGCTGCAACTCAGGAACCTCTGCTCTTTTGAGTTTCCCGGCAAATGGCTGCTTTAGATTGTAGTCACTGACTGCTGCTGCCATTATCAAAACATCGCAGTTGACTTGCATGGCATTTTCTAGCTCTTCGACGTTTCCAACATGAATAACCTCGACACCTGTTGGTGTCTTTTCTAGATTGGCAGCAATCAGAGTTACTTGGGCTCCCATGTTGCGCGCTGCAACTGCAAGCTCGAGGCCCATTCGCCCGGATGAGTGATTACCAATAAATCTGACCGCATCAATTGGTTCTCTTGTCCCGCCGGCTGTAACGACAACCCTCTTTCCAGATAATGGCCCGCCGAGTGCAAAAGAAATTATGTCTTCTACTTCTGGCAGACGACCAACACCGCTGTCAGAGCCGGTAAGGCGACCTGATGCAGGCTGCATCACCCTGATGCCTCTTGCTTCTAGCTTCGAAACGTTTTCTTGCGTTGCAGCATTTGTCCACATCTCGGTGTGCATGGCTGGGCAGATGACGACCGGCGCGCTTGAGGCCATGATTGCATTTAGCAGCAGATCATCAGCAATTCCGCCAGCTAGCCTGCCGATAAAAGATGCTGTTGCCGGGGCGACAATCACAAGGTCAGCACTTTGACCTAGTTCAACGTGTCTCACCTGGGCAACATCGTTATACATATCGATGTCGATGTTTTTGCCCGAGATTGCCTCGAGAGTGACCTTGCCTACAAATCGCAGGGCGTTTTCAGTCGGTAGAACCTCGACGTCGTGACCAAGCTCACTTAGAGACCTGACAAGACTTACGGCTTTATACGCGGCAATACCACCGGTGATACCAAGCAGGATCCGCAACGTCGGAATTACTTCTTGAGAAGCTTGCCCTGGTGAATCTCGTGCAGGGCAATTGAAAGAGCCTTGTCATCGATGGTGGAATCAACCAGCGGGCCGACGTAATTGAAAAGACTTCCCTCGTGTAGGGCCGAGTAGTACTCGTTAATCTGTCGAGCACGCTTGGACGCAAAAATGACTAGCTCGTAATTGGACTCTACCTTTCCAAGTAGTTCGTCAATCGGTGGGGCTGTAATTCCCTTGGTGTCCATTTAGTCTTCCTTTTTCCAGTTGCGCAATAAATCAACAATTTCAGAGGCCGTTTGGTCCAGGTCTTCGTTGATGACTTGATAATCAAATTCACTGGCAGCAGCCAGCTCGTTTTGAGCGGTCTTTAGTCTAGTTTGAATCTCCGACTCTGTCTCCGTCCCCCTGCCCCTAAGCCTGCGTTCAAGCTCTTCGGGCGATGGAGGAAGGATAAAAACTGACATCGAATCCTGCACTTTGCCTCTGATTTGGCGAGCTCCCTGCAGGTCAATCTCAAGAACCAGGTGCTTACCATCTGCAATTGCTTGCTCTAGCTCTTTGCGTGGAGTGCCGTAGTAAGCACTCCCATGAACCTCTGCCCACTCGAGGAATTGGCCTTCATGAATCATTTCTTTAAATGTGTCTTTGCTGACGAAGTGGTAATGAACTCCGTCAACTTCCCCGGGACGCGGATTCCTAGTCGTTGCAGATACAGACAGACGCAGATCTGACTGACTAGCAAGCATTTTCTTCACCAGGCTGCCCTTCCCAACGCCTGCGGGTCCTACCAAAACCAGTAGCGTCATATCTCGGCCCTCATGTCTTCGAGAATCCTGATTAGTCCGCTCGGACCTGCCTGATAGATACCTCGAGACACGGATGGAATAACGTATTCGGAGCTTTGTCCAAATAGCCCACCGATGTCAGAGAGCTTGGCTCCTTGAAAACCAAAACCTGGCGCGAGAATCGGAATCTGAAGCTTTTGGTCTCTGATTGAAGAGACTCCAAACTTGTCAAGATCTTGAGTCGCTCCGATGACCACGCCAACGTCTCCAGAGCTCAGCTCTACGGCCGCCCTGAGCACTCTTGCAGCTACAGATTGATTACCGGTCTTGGCTTTCTGAATCTCTTCAGCCTCGATGTTCGAGGTGGCTGCAAGTATAAATATGCCTCCCTGAACATCTCTGGCGACCTCGATAGTTTCTGCGAGTGAGGTCGGGCCAAGATATGGAGACACAGTTAGTGCATCGCTTCTGAGTGGGGAATCGTCACCAAACCAAGCCTGCGCATAGCCCAGCATGGTAGAGCCAATATCTCCACGTTTAGCATCTGAAATGATCAGAAGGTTTGCTTCTCGAGCAGCGGCTAACACTTCTTCCAGCGCAAAGTATCCAGTAGAACCAAATCTCTCGAAGAAGGAGACCTGAGGTTTTACAAAACCAACCCTTCCTTCGCAAGCTGAGATGATGGCATAGCCGAAGTCTCTCGTGCCCTCAGCAGTGTCTGGGATACCCCAATCGGTGAGTACCTCTTCAGATGGATCAATTCCAACGCAGAGCGGCCCAAGCGTGCTTCTTATCTCTAGAAGCCTCTCCGCGAAACTATGCATTCTCAAACCTGAACTTTGCGTGTTCCTGTAATGACTTTACGCTGAACTTCTTCTCCCTGATGATCTCAAAAGAGCCGATAGCTGCCGATAGTTGCGCGACGGTAGTGAAGATTGGCTTATCGGCTGCGGTTGTTGCTGCTCTTATTTCGTAGCCATCACTTCTAGCATCAGCTCCAGAGGGAGTATTCACCACTACGTCAACCTCACCGGAAGTAATCATCTCAACTATCGAGCGCTCACCTCTGGCCTGTGAATACTTGGCAACGGTCTGACTCTCTATGCCGTGTCTTCTAAGCATTTTGGATGTTCCCTCAGTTGCCAAGATGCGATAGCCAAGCTGAGCCAGCCTTCTCACCGGGAGTACTATCTGCGGCTTATCCCGATCGGCTACCGAAATAAAGACTGTGCCCGCAAGCGGAAGCGATGAACCTGCTGCCGCCTGAGACTTTGCAAAGGCTGATGGGAAGTTTGTGTCGATGCCCATCACCTCACCGGTGGATCTCATTTCTGGACCGAGGAGACTGTCAACAAACCTTCCCTCT
>JBDLRV010000018.1:0-11622 GCA_039799865.1 Actinomycetota bacterium
GAGTTGCTGTAGCGCCTGCGATGATTGCCGGTCTAACCGCAGCCATCGGTTTAGCACCAGCGCTGGCAGCGACTGGTCTTCTGAACTTTGTCGGTGCATATCTGTTCTGGCGCTACCTGCCAATCTATGCACCAGATAAAAAGTGACATTGGAAGTAGCACTCTCCGCAGAATTCAAGATTCTGGTCGAAATACCTGACGCTATTAACTGGTCTCTTTCTTTGACAAACAAAACAATTCATCTTTCAATGATGGTCTTGTGCCATATTTCTTGCTTTCAGTTCTCCACAGCCCCCGAAAGCCATTAGGCTATTCAGGTCCCAGCGGGTGTGGCGAAATGGCAGACGCACCAGATTTAGGTTCTGGCGCCGAGAGGCGTGGGGGTTCAAGTCCCTTCACCCGCACAATTTGATTATTTATCCACGGAATCACCGCAAATAACCTGTTGTGCCTGAATTCCTTCTTACTATCGTCTTTGTGATGCTTTATTGAAGATTGCCAAGTTGCGTCTATATTGCAGATACAGGGGGCCGGAAAGGTATGAAAGTGAAAACAACGCTCAGCAAGTGGGGCAATAGTCCCGCAGTCAGGCTGCCAGTTGCTCTGATGAAGACTGCCGAACTGGCTGTGGGCAATCAAGTGAAGGTGATTGCAGAACGCGGCAGGATCATCATCGAGCCTGTTGAAGTTATCGAGTACGACATCAAAAGTCTGGTTGCCTCGCTCCCAAAGGACTACCGCCCCGAAGAATTTGATTTTGGTGCTGTCGAGGGAAGAGAGGTTTGGTGATGAGTCGACTTGCGGTAAAGCCAGGTGACATTCTCTGGGTCGACTTTCATCCGCGAGTTGGACGCGAGCAGTCCGGTCGAAGGCCAGCCCTCGTCATCAGTCACGCCGATTACAACAAGAAAGCAGGACTGGTTATTTGCTGCCCAATAACCAGCAAACAGAAAAACCACCTATTTGAAGTTCCTTTTGAAGCGGATGCAATAAGCGGCGTGATACTGGTTGATCAACTTAAGTCAATAGACCTTTTTGCTAGAAAGGCTTCTAAGGCCGACGCTATCGACAGGCGCACACTTCTCGAAGTGAAAAATCGATTGAAAGCGCTACTCGAACTCTAGATTCGACGGAATCAGCTCTTTTTTAGCTTGACATGGTTTTTGTTGTGATTAATTTCAAACTTGAAAGGTCCTCGCGAGACAATCTCAGTGTCTTCTCCACCATCACTTCGAAGCCCCAGGTCTTTCTGTATCTGCCTAAAGAACTTTCGTTGCGATCCAAGTTTGAGCTCTGTTGCCTGATACCAGACTTTCGAGTTGCCATGCTTCTTAACAGTCAGTGCCGGCGAACCATCCACATCGCTGTCGCTGAATTTGGCAATCACTTTCGCAGAAAGGTTTTTACTAAGTTCGCTCCAGAGCTCAATCTTGTAGTCGTTACTTAGCGCTCCTTGCCCTTCACGAAGCGGATAGAACTCTTCGACATAAATACCAGCTAAGTCCTTAACAAGCCTTCCGCCATAGCCACCAAGCTTTACGCGTAGCGTGCGATCAGCGATGTTGCTGAAATAACCAATTAGCAGATTGCCTCCGCCTGCAACATAATCGTGGTAGTTCTTCTCTTCAGAGTCACTGAGCATGTGCACCATCGGCATAAGAACTAGTTTGTATTTAGACAAAATTTCCAATGAAGCATCCGCGGGCACGAAGTCAATCCGAACTCCGTTTTCCCACATCGCTCTGTACCACTTGGCCACCGTCTCCGAGTAGCTGATGTCCTGCGTTGGCAGGTTTGCCTGCATCATCGCCCAGAACTGCTCATAGTCATAGACCATGGCTACCTCTGCGAGGTCGGTTGGATGTGCGGACATCTCGGGGTGCTTACTCAGCCATTCGCCAAGTTCGCAGATTTCTCGAAAGACTCTGGTGTCTTCTCCGGCGTGAGGAACCAGTGCGGAGTGGAATCTCTCGCTACCCGCCTGCGAGGCTCGCCACTGGAAATACATGACCCCCTGAGACCCTCTGGCAACAAAGCTTGCGCTGTTTCTAAATTCCTGCCCCGGTGTCTTGGCAAAGTTTCTCGGCTGCCAGTTAACAGCCGATGAGCTATGTTCCATCAGCAGCCACTGTTTACCGCCAGCAAATCCTCGTGTGAGATCAGCTTGCTGAGCAAGGTCTATGTGGTTCAGCACATCGTGCTGGGCCAGGTAGTGATCCGTGGAAACTAAGTCGACTTCCTTAGCCCACTTCCAATAGTCCATGGCGTAGGTGAACTTCATTGACATGAAGTTGGTTGTAATTGGATTCTTAGTGTCCACTTTGCGAATGATATCCCGCTCCATTTTGTAGAGCTCTAAGTGAACATCCGAGGAAAATCGCTTGAAGTCCATCTGCTGGCCAGGATTTGGGTGCGTTCCATCAGGTGTTCTCTTTGGGACCACCAACTCTCCCCAGTTGTAGTAGCGCTGGGACCAAAAATCAGTACCCCACGCATCGTTCAGCACTTCGATCGAAGAGTACTTCTTCTTAAGCCAATCAATAAAGGCCAGTCTTGAGTTTTCGCAGTAGCAGTAGGGAGCGTGGCAACCATATTCATTATTTATGTGCCACATCACAACAGCTGGATGATTGGCGTACCGAGAGGAGATTCTTTCAACCAGTGCCGAAGCTTTTGCTCGGTATGCGGAGCTCGCTGCGCAATACTGCTGACGACCCCCGTGAGATAGGCGAACGCCATCGAAGTTCACCGGGAGAATCTCAGGATGAGCCTTGGTAAGCCAAGCGGGAGGCGAAGCAGTCGCAGTTGCCATGTCAATGGAGATTCCGCCTTTGTGTAAAAGCTCAACCACCTCGTCAAGCCAGTCAAAGTGATACTCGCCATCGCTTCTTTCAATCTTGGCCCAGGAGAAAATGCCTAAGGAGACTAAATTGACCCCGGCCCTTTGCATCAATTCGATGTCTTTTAGCCAGACATCCTTTGACCACTGCTCGGGGTTGTAGTCGCCTCCAAAGTGGAGCTTTCCAAGATTGAGCATCAGCTCTCCTTTACTTCAATCAGCATTGCGTTTTCGGGAAACAAAACTGGGGGTCGAAGACCCACTGATGCTAAAGCTGCACCAGTTAGTTCAATACCCTCGAGCCACTCAACCCGGGTGCGCTGCAAATAGGTTGGCTCCCCTGCAGGAAACACCGCTCTTACCCGGTAGCTCTTATCTGCGCTCAAACCAGGAAGCAGAATTGCACTCGGCCTCGATCCCATTGCTGCACTAAGTGTGACGTAGGCGAAGAGCGCTTCAGATTTATCTTTGGAAATTACACCGTGCACAAAAGTTGATGAGTCTATTTCAGCTCTCACCATTCGACCGCTGTGGATCAGAGACCTCTTCTGTTTGTAGTAGTCGATAAATGTCTTTAGCTGATTCTGCTCGTCAATAGTTGCCTGGGTGATATCCCACTCGAGTCCTGCGTGACCGAACAGGGCGGTAATGGCCCTGAAGGACAGCGAGTGAACACGTCCTGTGGTGTGAGACTGCGTGGGTCCAATGTGACTGCCGAGCATTTCAGGCGGAATTGCAATTTGCGTGTAGCGCTGAATGTACTGGCGCTCCAGAGCATCGTTGCAATCAGAAGTCCAGAATCGATCAACTACCTGTGCCATACCAAGGTCTATTCGGCCACCACCTGATGCGCACGATTCAATCTCTAGTCTCGGGTGTCTTTTCTTGAGTTCACCGAAGAGTCGATAAATGGCGAGCGTCTGCTTGTGAACAGCGGGTCTTCCCGTGCTCGCCGGCTCCAGCAAGAATCGATTGTGATCCCATTTGATGTAGTCGATTTCGTTCTCACTCAAAATCTTGTCAACAGCACCAAGCACATATTCATAAGCGGCGGGATTGGTTAGGTCGAGCACTAGCTGGTGACGTCCCTCAAGCGGGATTCTGTCGTGAGCCCTCAGAATCCAATCCGGGTGCTGGCGATAGAGATCACTATCTGGATTTACCATCTCGCCCTCAAACCAAAGACCGAACTGCATTCCGTTGTCTTTGACCTTCTTGATTAGCTTTCCTAGCCCCTCGGGCCAAACAGCCGCAGATACTTGCCAATCTCCCAATCCCGCTCGGTCATTGCGACGAGATCCGAACCATCCGTCATCAAGCACAAATCTCTCAACTCCGATTTTCTTGGCAACATCAGCAAGCTCTGAGAGCGTTTCTAGGTTGTGATCGAAGTAAACGGCTTCCCAAACATTCAAAGTCATTGGTCTTGGGCTTTTTGGATGCGTAGGTCTTGACCTTAGCCAGGTGTAGCTTCGATCCGTTATTCCATCGATTCCATCAAATGAGTAAATCGCGTAGACGCTTGGTGCAAAGTGGGTTTCTCCTGGCTCAATCACTATTTCGCCAGGCAAAAGTAACGCGCCAGCAGAAATGAATTTTCTTCCTGACTGTGCCTGCTCAACCGCGTGCCTTGAATTGCCTGAAAAACCAACACCCAAAGACCAAACTTCACCGACTTGAAAATCGCTTGCCTCGGTCATTGCTAGCTGAACAATTGTGTAGTCATGAGAAGTTCGTCCCTCGCGCACTTCTCTAACCCACGAACCCGATTGAATCTCGCGCCGCTGCGGCTGACGCTCCTTTATCCATCTGCCGGTGAAGTCCATGCTCTGCTTGGCTCGATCGGGCAGGGGCATAACAACTTCAAGTCCTTCGAGATTAAAAACTTCGCCAGCTAAGTTTTTGACAGACTGCTTCACCTCAAGGACGCCGCCGCCGACAAATTCAAACGAAATTGCAACTTCTAATCCCGCTTGGATGTCGTGACTAATTGTTGAAATCTTGGCATCAGAAGTTTCTACTGAAATAAGTGAGAACTTCTGAGAAAAATCTTTACCGGATCTGTGTCCGAGCAGCGCTGGTCGAGAAGTATTTCCCCTGGAGTTCTCTCGCCAAACTCCATGGAACTGGTGAGCATCGAGTTCGGCATGGGCAGTGGGTTCAACCTGGGCGCGACGCAGCTCCTCAATGCTTGAAGCAATCTCTCTACCCCAGTGCAGAACGTTTGGTGTTCCGTCTGCAAAATCAATCACCAAGCTCACGCCAGCTTGTTTGATTACGGCAGGGGGAAACACAGAATCCTTCATCTTCCTAGTCTGATAGCCGTTACTGGACGGAGTAAAGACCCCGCCCAGTAACTTCTCAGTTGCTATTCAATTGTCTGCTTTTCCCCTTGAGGAAAAGCCTGTCCGCTCGAACCGACCCTCAAAAACTGACCTTGCTAGACCCGGTTTGAATGGGTCTGAACGAACTGGTCCAATATTCCCAAACTTTTCGAAATAAAAACGACAAAAGTAATCATTCCGTTAGTAAGAATTCGGGCAAAATCGTAAATCGGGTTTAACCTTTTGCCAAGAAAAGGACGTGTCAGATGCTCGCTGCCCAGCGAAAAGCCAAGATCCTCGAGGAGGTCGGCACCCTAGGTGCCAGGCGCATTGCCGATTTGGCCGAAACTCTGGGAGTCTCAGAGGTCACCATTCGCCGCGATGTTGAGCAGCTTGCCGCTCAGGGATTGGTTGACAAAGTTCACGGGGGTGTGACCGCCAACACTCTGTCGCTAACGCTTGAACCCCCATTTGCAGCCAACTCGATGAAAGAGCAAAAAGCCAAGGAGGGAATATCTGCTTTGGCGGCCGAGCTGGTTCGTCCCGGTATGGCAGTGGCTCTGATGGGAGGTTCTTCGGTCTACGCGCTGGCAAAAAGACTCAGAGATGTTCCATCTCTCACAATTGTTACGAACTCTGTTCCAATTTCAGATTTGTTTGCACAAAAGCCAAGAGCTGATCAGACCGTGGTGCTAACCGGTGGAGTAAGAACTCCAACGGACTCATTGGTTGGAAACATTGCCACCGAAGTCTTTTCGAGATTCAATCTCGACATTGTGTTCATGGGTACACACGGTATGGACAGCGAGTTTGGATTTAGCTCACCGAACCTAGTTGAGGCAGAGACTAATCGTGAAGTCATACGACGCAGTGCCAAGTTTGTTGTCCTTGCTGATCACACTAAGTGGGGAGTCAGAGGCTTTTCATCATTCTCTACATTTGATAGAGCTGATGTAGTTATCACCAGCAAGGGCTTATCCAACAAAGCTCTGGTCGTGCTGCGCTCAAAGGTCAAAGAAGTTCTACTAGCCGATTAGAGCTTTAGCGAAAACAGATGGCTACCAATCGGTTTGCCAAATCTTTGTGCCACATTCGCCAGGTGACCCTGCTCGACAAAGCCATGCTTTTTGTGCAGTGCTAGTGATGCTCCAGCACCTCGATCGGCAATTACGGCAATCACTTCTTTGATACCAAAGTTTCTGCAGGCGCTGAGCAGTTCTTCCATCAGCCTGCTTCCAAGCTTCTTTCCGGTTGCGGCAGGAGCAAGGTAAATCTGGTTCTCGACGATTTTCATGTGTCCAGTTCGCTGCCGCCATGGGGCCACGTATGCGAAACCCAAAAGCTCTGTGCCACGAGTCATCACCAAGAATGGAAAACCGAGTTTGTTTAGATGTTCGTATTTTTCTTGCCAATAGCCAAGGTCATGCGGTGAGTCATCGAAGGTTATTACTGTGTTTTGAATAAAGAAGTTATAAATGTCTTTTATCTGCGGAAGGTCCGCATCGGTAGCACTGCGAACTGATATTTCGATCTCACTTTTCTCTGATTTCTGCTTGAGTTTTCGAACAATTCGCCATCTGGTTTCGGAATCAACCATTAGGAGCGCCAGTCAATCGGCTGCTCACCTAATTCAATAAGTGCAGCATTGGTTTTGGAAAAAGGCTTTGAACCAAAGAAACCTCGGTATGAGGACAGTGGTGATGGGTGAGGCGATTGGATGATTTTGGCATTTGGGATCAATGGCGCAATCTCCTGTGCCTTAGACCCCCAGAGAATTGCCACAAGCTTCTCCCCTCGTATTTGATAAAGGTATCGAACCACATCGGTGGTGAACCGATCCCAACCTAGGTTGAAGTGAGCACCCGTGGCAAAGGGCTGAGTGGTTAGGTGGCGATTTAGCAGCATGACCCCCTGCTGCTGCCAACTGGCAATGTCGCTCGGGTTTTCAACTCCGACATCATCGGAGAGTTCTTTGTAGATGTTTTGAAGCGAGGGCGGCAAGGGTCTTGTGCCAGGGGGAACTGCGAAAGACAGTCCGACGGCATGGGAAGGATTTGGGTAGGGATCCTGACCAAGAATTAGAACTCGGTAGTCACTGGGTGAGCGTTCAAAGGCCCGGAATACCTGATTTGGACCCGGAACAAATGGTTCCTTGAGGCGGGAGGTGATTTCCGTCAGCAGAACGTGCTGGGCATTAAATAGCGGCAGCCAGTCATCGTGGACGGAATCGAACATGAGCCAATAGTAAAAGTGCAAAGATGATTGCAGAAGAAGGAGTTCAAAATGCCCACACCAGCCGAGCTACTGAGTGAAGCCAGCAAATATGCCGAGACTCTGAGCGGGATTAGAAGGGATCTCCATCGCATCCCAGAGTTTGCACTGGATCTTCCCAAGACTCAGGCCCGCATCCTCGAATCAATCCATGGGCTTGGAGAAATAACGCTGGGTAAGTCCCTGACTTCGATCGTCCTTCATATAAAGGGAGCGAACCCAGGGCCGACCGTTTTGCTCAGAGCCGACATGGATGCTCTGAAGGTCGTTGAAGACACAGGACTGGACTATGCCTCAACTAACGGCTTTATGCACGCGTGTGGTCACGATCTGCACATGGCAGGAGCGATTGGAGCGGCGCATCTTCTTGCAACCCACAAGGACAAACTCAACGGCGATGTCATTGTCTGGTTCCAACCCGGAGAAGAAGGCCACCATGGCGCTGACATCATGATCGAAGAGGGCATGCTTGAGATCACTGGCTCTCGTCCAATCGCGGCCTATGGTCTGCATGTCTTTACTGCCATGCCAAAAGGATTAATTGCATCAAAGAGCGGTCCGATGATGGCGAGCGCCGGTGATTTGCATGTTACTTTCCACGGCTCCGGGGGACACGGTTCGATGCCTTGGATGAGTAAAGACCCTGTCACACCAATGATTGAATCAATTTCTGCACTGCAGAGCCTGCTCAACAAAAAATTCGACCAATTTGATCCAGTAATTCTGAACGTGGGTTGGATTCGTGCAGGAGACGATGCAACCACCAACGTTATTGCCGACACCGCCAGCTTCGGGGCAACCGTCAGAACATTCTCAGAGGAGAACACCAAGAAGCTGCATGAGCTAGCACCGAAATTGATTCACAGTATTGCCGAGGGATTCGGCGTGAAAGCGGAAGTTGAGTTTGGAAGAGCAACCAAAGTCCTGATGAATAACGCCGATGCCGTGAAGGCGGTCGAGGTAGTCGCCAAGCAACTTGTAGGCGAAAAGGGCTACATGACAATGGAGAAGCCCATCGCCGGGGGCGAGGATTATGCATCAATCGTTGCTGAGGTACCAGGGGCCTTCATCTTTGTTGGCGCCTGCCCTCCCGATGTTGATCACACCAAAGCCCCAACCAATCACTCCGCAAAAGCAAAGTTTGATGATTCAGTGCTTCCACTGTGCTCTGCTCTGCTCGCCTCCCTTGCATTCAAGCACCTTGGATAGCAGTGGATTTTCAAATATCTGAAGACTCCGCTCCCTCGGAATTCATCACCGAGGAGCAGCGTCGTCAGCTCGTTGGAAGACCTCCTGCCACTGGAGCCTGGATCGTCGGAGATGCAGTTGGAGATCGTAAGTTCACCACTCCATTCAATCTCGAAGTTGAGGCGGGCTCGGAGCTCAAAGGGGCAAGACTTGCCTTTGAGACGTGGGGTGAGCTCAACGAAGCAAAAGACAATGCAGTCTTAGTTCTGCATGCGCTGACTGGCGACAGCCACACAGTTGGGCCGGCCAAGGATGGCCATCCGACTTCTGGCTGGTGGAATGGAGTTATTGGAGATGGCCTGGCAATCGACACGAAGAAGTACTTTGTAATCACACCTAACGCACTTGGTGGTTGTCAGGGATCCACTGGACCGAGTTCGCTTGATGCAAATGGCAAGGAATACGGCCCCAATTTTCCGCAGCTAACAATCAGAGATCAGGCGCGAGCATTCGCCATCCTTATGGATCAGCTAGGGATTGACTCATTCGTGGTCATCGGTGGTTCCATGGCTGGAATGCACGCCTTAGAGCTGGCAATCGAATATCCCAAAAGAATAAAGAAGCTAGGCGTCTTAGCAGCTCCTGCATATTCAACAGCCGATCAAATAGCGCTCAATACGGTGCAACTGGAAGCCATTAGATCTGATGAGAACTTCCAGGGTGGTCTCTACTACGACGCCAAGCCTGGCTTTGGACCCCACCGCGGATTATCTCTGGCACGGCGCATGGCGCTTTTGAACTATCGCTCGCCTCAAGAGCTCAACGAAAGATTTGGCCGAAGCTGGCAATCAAAGGTGAGTCCTTTGACTGAGCACGGAAAGTACGCAGTTGAAAGCTATCTGGATTTTCATGGAAACAAGTTTGTTAGACGCTTTGACGCAAACAGCTACATCACCTTGGTTAGCGCAATGAATTCGCATGACGTTGGTAGAGAACGAGAGTCAGTTGAAAAGGCTCTTGCATCCATTTCTTGCCCCACCCTGGTCCTTGGGATAAAGAATGATCGACTTTTTCCACTAAGCGGCCAGCAGCTGATAGCGGATTGCATATCGGGAGAATTGATTGGTGGCAAGCTGCAAGTGATTGAAAGTGAATTCGGTCACGATGGTTTTTTGATTGAAACTGAGGCCGTTGGCGAAAGACTGAGGCAGCTACTCCCCTAGAGTTGAGCGTGTGAATCTGCTTCGCTCAAAGATAGCCGTTTGTTTCTTTTTTCTATCCGGCGGTAGCGCATTGGCGTTGTGGGCAGTACACATTCCCCTGATTGAAAAATCCGTTGGAATCAACTACTCAGTTCTGGGAGCGCTACTGATGTTCAGCGGTCTCGGTGGTTTTTTGGCAATGCAGCTCTTTGGTTACCTGGTTGATCACATTGGTTCGAAAACTGCGACACGAATTGGCGGAGTTGCAGTTGGGCTATCACTGTTGGGACCGGCTTTTGCCAGCGATGTCGTAACGCTTGGTCTAGCAATCCTGCTTCTCGGCTTTGGAATTGCAGGGGTTGATGTTGCTATGAATGCAGCAGCGCTGCACGTTGAGCGAGAAAACAAAAGAGCCATATTTACTTTCTTTCATCTGTTCTGGTCAGTCGGAGGACTTGTGGGTGCCACGCTCGGCTTTGCAACCATCGGCGCTGGATTTGTTCAGTCTCAAACCCTGACAGTTGTAGGAATCTTCTTGGCTATTGCAGGTTTCTTCATTGCCTCTTGGCTGCTACCGGATAGGCCAAATGTTGCCAGCGGTGATAAGAGTCAGGACCGAGCGCATGGAAAACAAAACCGGAGAGTCCTAGGATTTGTGATTCTTGCCGGACTAATGAGCGCTTCCGGAGCCATTATTGAAGGAGTTGCCCACGACTGGTCTGCTCTATATCTGAGAGACATTCAACAAACCGATGTGGCGACTGCCGCCTGGGGATTGGTCGCTTTCAACATCGGAATGATCACGGGAAGAATCTTCATCGACAGAATTGTTGAGAGAAAAGGTCGCGGGTTCATAATCACCTGGGGATCTCTAGCGGCAGCATTAGCAATTGGACTGCAGGCGATTGCGCCAAACCTCACCCTCTCCCTGATCTTTTGGTTCCTTCTGGGGCTTGGCATCTCGGGAGTGGTGCCACAGCTGTTTGCTGCCGCAGGTGAGATTGGTGAGGTTTCACACCAGGGAAGAAACATGGCACGAGTCGTTGGCATTACCTACATCGGCGGCCTTGCTGGTCCATCAATCATTGGTCTTTTGACCCTTGCCATTCCGCTAAATTACGCAATTGGTTGGGGTGCTGTTCTGGGATTGTTTATTGTTTTGTCCTGGCCAAGATTGGAAAGGCTAAACCGATGAGCAAGTTATTCACTCCAATCAAGATTCGCAATCTCGAGATTAGAAATCGGCTTTGGGTTTCGCCGATGTGCATGTATTCCTGCGAAAACAAAGACGGAGTCGTCGGCGATTGGCACCTTGTTCATCTTGGCTCTAGAGCGATTGGTGGAGCGGGTCTGGTGATGGCTGAAGCCAGCGGCGTTGTTCCAGAGGGAAGAATTTCTCCATGGTGTCCAGGCATCTGGAGCAAAGAACAGGTCGGTGGCTGGAAGAAAGTAACTGATTTTATTCGTGAGGCAGGAGCTGCTAGCGCCATACAGCTTGCACACGCAGGAAGAAAAGCTTCTGTCTACAGAAGCTGGTCCGGGACAGGATCTGTTCCGCTCTCAGAAGGCGGTTGGCAGTCGTACTCATCAACCGATGAGGCTTTTCCCGGTTATGCAGCACCAAGAAAGCTCGCAACCGATGAGATTCCAAAGCTCGTCGAAAGATATCGAATTGCAGCAGCGCTTGCGATGGAAAGCGGCTTTGATGCACTCGAGATTCACGCAGCTCACGGTTACCTTCTGCACCAGTTTCTATCCCCACTGACAAATAAACGCGATGACCAATACGGCGGCTCGCT
>JBDLRV010000019.1:0-128444 GCA_039799865.1 Actinomycetota bacterium
CCCAATCTCGCTCTTGAAATTGCTAGAGGTGAACCGGCAGCGGCAGTCTGTGCTGGAGAAAGCCAGGAGAGGGCTGCTGAGGTTGCCAAAGTTTGCTCGAGTGAATATTTCACGGTCTTCACCAATAACGATGTAATTGGAACAGAGCTTGGTGGTGTACTAAAGAACCTGATTGCCGTTGCCATCGGAATCGTTTCTGGAATTGGCTACGGACAAAACACCAAGGCTTCGATCATGACCAGGGGACTGGCAGAAATCACATCCTTCGCCATCGCTCACGGAGCGAGAAGAAGAACCATGTTTGGTTTGGCTGGCCTCGGTGATCTGATTGCCACCAGTGAGTCATCTCTGTCGAGAAACTTTCGGGCCGGTGAAATGCTCGGTCAAGGACTAGAAAAAACCGAAGTGCTAGCAAGACTGAAGCAGACTGCCGAGGGACTTAGCTCAGTTGAGCCTGTTCTATCCATTGCCGAAAGACTTGGCATCGACATGCCTATTGTCAAGCAGGTAAGCGATGTCCTAGAGGGCAGAATGAAGCCAACTGAATTTGGCAAGCAGCTGAACCTAGCTGATGCTACGGAAGTGGAATCAGAGTGAAACTGGCACTTGTTTACGGTGGAGCATCACCGGAGCACTCTGTTTCTTGCGTAACCGCGCTTGGAATTTACTCGGCTATTGACAAGATGAAGTACGAGGTAATTCCAATTGGAATCACCAAAGCTGGCAAATTTGTCCATCACCTAATTAATCCCAATTGGAAGCTGGCCGACTATCCAGCTGTCGATGACAGCGCTCCAGAGCTAGTGATGCCGTTAGGCGGGGGAGAACTAAGGCTTGCCGGCGGAGAATCACTTGGCCGCATTGACATTGCGTTTCCAGTTCTCCACGGAGTAAATGGCGAGGATGGAACCATCCAGGGCCTACTGCAACTTTGCGGCATTCCATACGTCGGAAATGGTGTTTTGTCCTCGGCATTGGCTATGGATAAAGCCGCAGCCAAGCGCATCTTCCAAAGCGCCGGGATCCCAACTTCTGAGGATTTGGTGATTCGCAAGACTGACTACTTTGCAAATGCGGATGAAATTGTCGCAAAAGCTAGTTCGCTTATGACTCCAAACTGCTTCGTCAAACCCTCTAGATCTGGATCTTCAGTCGGAGTCACCAAGGTAAAAACCAGCGAATCGCTAAGGCCAGCAATCGAAAGGGGCTTCGAACACGACGACACTGTGTTGGTTGAGCGTGAAATGGTGGGCCGGGAAATTGAGTGCTCCGTACTCGAGAAGAGCGACGGAACTGTGATCGCATCCAAGGCAGGCGAAATAAAAGTTCACGGCCGCGACTTCTATGATTACGAGGCAAAATACATCGACAATTCGGCTGAGCTGATTGTTCCTGTTGAGCTAACTGGCGCTGAGCTAAAAACTCTTCAGGACCTTGCAATCAAAGCTTTTCGAGCTCTTGGCTGCAGTGGTCTTGCACGAGCAGATTTCTTTTTGACTAGTCAGGGTTTCGTTATAACTGAGATAAACACCATGCCCGGCTTCACCCCAATCTCGATGTATCCATCGCTCTGGGCGGCAAGCGGTATTGATTACCCGCAGCTTGTTGAAACTCTGATTCAGACTGGTCTTAGCGCTAAGCGCTAGTTAGTAATCTCGCTGCACTTTTTTGTCTGACCCAAGTAGGCAACAGCTGAAGCAACACCTTCGAGACTGGTCACTCCTGATGCACGATTAGAGTCGACAACCACTTCAACGGCGGGGTTTGTGGCAAAACTTATGAATCGATAGCTGGGAGCAGCTGAGTCATCGACCAGCCAATCAATTTCCCCTGCGCTAACGCATGGCAGTTCTGAGACTTCAACCGGAGGTAGCCCACACCGGATGATGACGGCTGTTGGTTCTCCCCAAGCGCTGGTTGCCTGAGCATTGGTAAAGCGCTGGGAGTGATCACCTAGTGCCTGTGGTAGTCGAACCATCACCTCTGCGCAAGCGGGATTATTGGCATCCTCGGCTGCTTCCAGATTCACGGTTGCGGCGCAGCCTGTTAGTAGCAGGGGAAAGAGAATTAGCAAAATACGCATTGGTTTAAGGCTAGCGTTGTCGGGTGATCTACGAGGGCCAAACGGTGGTTGAAATCGGCGAGCTGGAGGCGCTCGCCAGAACCACCCGGCACTTCAGGCAAGTTACTTCGACGATTGTTGGCCCGGGGGATGACGCGGCCGTTATTGCCGTGAGCGACTCAAGATTTGTTGTCACCACGGACTCAATGGTCGAAGGCAGAGACTTTCGTCAGGATTACTCTTCGGGTTTTGATGTTGGCTACAAAGCAGCTAGCAGCAACTTGGCTGATGTGGCGGCCATGAGAGCCAAGCCAATAGCTCTGGTTGTCACACTCATGGTTACTCAAACCACCAAGATCTCTTGGCTCGAAGATTTTGCAAAGGGGCTGCAGGCCGCACTTGACGAGCTCTCGCCAACCGCCGCGATAGTTGGCGGTGATTTAGCGCTTGCAGATCAGATAGTGATTTCAGTTACTGCCCATGGAGATCTTGAGGGTCGAAGACCGATCTTGCGCAGCGGGGCAAATGTCTCAGATGAACTGGCAGTTGCAGGGACATTAGGTAAGGCCAGCTGTGGACTTGCGCTTCTTCAACACCCAGATAAGTCACTAGCCGCCTCCTACCCCGAATTAGTTTCGGTGCAGCTGCGACCGACACCACCGATTCAGTTAGCCGTATCAGCCACTAACGCAACTTCAATGTTGGACATTTCTGATTCTTTGGCTATGGATGCTAATCGACTAGCGAAGGCCTCCGGTGTTTGTCTGCGAATCGATTCCAGCAAACTGGCTGGATACCAGGCTGTGTTGGAACAGGCTTATCAATCAATTCTCTCGCGAGGACAAACCACGCACTCTCCTGAAAGTTGGGTGCTTTATGGCGGGGAGGACCATGGGTTTTTGGCAACTTTTCCGAAGGGAACAGCACCAGTTGGTTTTCGCGTTATCGGTGAGGTGGTTGCTGGAAGTGGAGTTTATTTAGACGAAAAGGTTCTCGAAGGAAGAGGCTGGGATTCAATCAGCTCTTAGCCGTGAAGGTCTTTATTGAGCTGAACGCCAATGCCCTCTCTGGCAATCGCTTCAACTGCTCCGTTTTGGGAATTACGTCTGAACAGTAGTCCCGGCATTCCACTGAGCTCACTTGCCTTCACAATTTGGGATCGGTTATCAACTATGAGCTTTACTTTGGTACCAGCAGTTATATAGAGGCCTGCCTCCACCACGCAGTCATCGCCGATTGAAATACCAACTCCGGAATTAGCTCCGAGCAGAGCGCGAGCACCAATTTCAACTCGATGCTTGCCTCCTCCAGAGAGAGTCCCCATGATTGACGCCCCACCGCCAATGTCCGAGCCGTCCCCGATGACAACACCCTGCGAAACCCTGCCTTCGACCATTGAAACGCCGAGCGTGCCAGCGTTGAAGTTCACGAAACCCTCGTGCATGATTGTGGTTCCTGGGGAGAGGTAGGCACCCAGTCTCACCCGGTTGGTATCCGCAATTCTCACCTTTTCGGGAGCAACATAATCAATAAGTCTTGGGAACTTATCTAGTGAATGCGGTGCAACCCCTGCCTGACGAAACTCCACGATTTTTCTGGCATAGACCTCGGGAAGTACCGGGCCACGGTTTGTAAAGATCACAATGGGAAGATTGGGAATCAGTCCCTCAAGATTGATGGAGTTTGGCTTCACCAATAGGTGTGAGAGCAGGTGCAGTCTCAGATAAGCATCTGCCGTTGAGGTGACAGGAAGCGAAAGTTCTATTTCCTGCCTTACAACCTCGGTGGAAATTTCTCTCAGCGAATCTGTTTGCTCCGCCTGCTCCAGTTGGCGCGGGGGGAACCACTGCAAATCAGATTTTGGAGCATTTCCTAGTGACGGGGATGGATACCAAACATCCAGGACGGTTCCATCGCTAGCGAGTGTGGCAAGGCCGTGCCCCCACGCACCACCCGATAGAAAGCCACTCACCTGAGAAAGAATACAGGTAGCCTTTTGTTGATGAGCACTCTGAATTTGTCCAAGAATCTGGTCGAGCTGACCATGGACATCTGCAATATCGAGTCTGTCTCAGGTGGAGAAGCCGAGCTGGCAGACGCCATCGAAGAGGCCCTTCGCCTTCCTCACCTCACCGTGATCAGAGACGGTAACGCCGTTGTGGCAACCACAAAGACCTCGGGCGACAAGGTGATAATTGCCGGTCACATCGACACCGTTCCAATCGCCAACAATCTCCCCGCTCAGCTGCACCACTTCGAGCGCGAGCAGGTAATTGTCGGCAGAGGCTCGGTAGACATGAAGGGCGGTTTGGCGGTCATGCTCAAATTAGCCGCTGAGATCACCAGTCCCAATTTTTCCGTCAGCTGGATTTTCTATGACAACGAAGAAGTCGACAGCTCCCGTAATGGACTTGGCCGACTGATGAAAAATCATCCTCAGCTTGCGGATGCGAAATTTGCAATTCTGTGTGAGCCAACCTCGGCTTTAGTAGAGGGAGGTTGCAACGGAACTCTTCGGGTCAAGGTGTCAAGCAGGGGAGTAAAGGCTCACTCCGCAAGACCATGGATGGGTGAAAATGCAATCCATAAGGCTTCCGAAATTATTTCCAGGCTCGCTTCATACCAGTGTCAAACTATTGAGGTTGACGGCCTTGAGTATCGCGAGAGCCTTAACGCAGTTTCCATAAAAGGTGGAATTGCCGGGAACGTTATTCCAGATTTGTGTGAGGTGGAGGTCAATTACCGCTTCGCTCCTTCCAGAAGTGAGCAGGATGCGAAGGCAGTGATTGAGGATTTGTTTCCCGAATTTGATCTTGAGTTTGTAGATCTGGCACTGGGCGCTAGGCCGGGCCTGCAGACCCAGTGGGCCAAGGCTTTTCTGTCTGCCAGTGGCCAAGACCCCAGGCCTAAATACGGCTGGACGGATGTTGCCCGTTTCTCAGCCCTAGGTATCCCGGCCATCAACTACGGTCCTGGCGACCCATCTTTGGCTCATGCCGATAATGAGAACCTGCCGGTTGGCCACCTTTTTGACGTCGAAAAGGGCCTGCGCAGCTGGCTTAGTTCCTAGCCGGGTTGGTCAAAGGCTCGATTTTCTGGGATAATTGGAGTTTGTAAACCCCAAGGAGCCCACAACTCATGGCAGCAATGAAGCCTAGAACTGGTGATGGACCAATGGAGGCCGAGCGCGAGCCTCGTGGACTGATTGTTCTGCGGGTTCCCCTAGAGGGTGGCGGCAGGCTCGTGGTTTCAATCAATGACACTGAAGCCCAGGAGCTGCACAAGGTTCTAACCGGAGTTGTGAAGAGCGCCGCCAAGAAGGCTGCAGCTAAGAAGTAGTTAGCGCTTCACCACAATCAGCAGTCCATCCCCGACCAGGGAAATGCTGGCAAGAAAATCTTCGTTATCTGAAAAATTCTGCACCGCTGAGCGTATGGCCGATGTCTCGTCTTCGCGAAGCGTTGGATTTGGCACTCGGTCTCGCCATAGAGCATGCGCTAGGACAATGGCTCCACCTGGCTTCGCCAGGGCTATCGCAAGGGGCAGGACCTCGTCCAAATCGTTTGGATCGGAATCAAGAAACACCAGGTCGTAGGCAGCTTCTGCCATGTTTGCCATTACTGAGGAAGCCCTGCCAGAGATAACCCGAATTCTTGCCGGGGCAATTTCGGCTCGCTTAAAGTTTTCCCTAGCTGCCAGTTGGTACTCAGGCTCTGAATCAATTGTGGTGAGGACCGAGTCGGTGGATGCCGACAAGAGCCATAGCCCTGAAACACCAGCACCCGTTCCAACCTCGACAATCGATTTGGCTCTGGTTAGCCCTGCTATAACGGCCAGTTGATTTCCGGTTGCCTCAGTTACGGATTCCACTCCCAGCTCCACGGCGCTGCGACGTGCGGAGCGAATAGCCTGCGGCTCGTTGGCGTAGTCTTCGGCGTATATCCAGCTGGTCAGTTTGTCGATCATGGTTAGCCACAAGCCTATGTTTGAAAGCGAAATTAGTCGGTATTCGAAAGGGATAAACTCTTTACATGTTTGGTCTGAGTGCAGAAAAGCTGCTGCTGCTAGCGCTATTGGCAGTTTTGATCATCGGACCTGAGCGCCTTCCCTACTACGCCAAGCAAATGGGTGAGTGGGTCAAAAAGGGCAAGCGCATGATTGACAATGCTCAGGTTCAAATGAAAAGCGAACTCGGCGATGGGTTTGAGGATCTGGACTGGAAGAAACTAGACCCAAGACAGTACGACCCAAGAAGAATTGTTCGAGAAGCTTTGCTTGAAGAAAAGCGCAAGCCTAATGTTGCTCAGACTCTAAATCGCGCAAAGCCTCCGCAGAAGCCACTGGAGCTTGGCGAGACTCCGCCCTTCGATCTAGAAGCGACCTAGAACTTACCCATCCACTTTGCGAGTTTGGTCATCAGCGGTGCCATCTTGCGATAGTCCTTTGCTCGCGAAGGTAACCCGATTGGCAGCTTGTTGGCAACACCGATGGTTCTGTTTTCTGTGAAGCGAAGTAGGCCGCCGGGACCACTTCTTCTGCTAACGCCTGACTGTTTCATGCCGCCCATGGGAGCTGCCATGGTTGCCATCGAGGCTCGGTAACCCTCGTTGATGTTTACAGAACCTGCCATCAGTTTCGAGGCCAGCTTCAAAGCCTTCTTGGGCTCACCAACAATCGCTGCGTTCAATCCCAATTCCGTCGCATTGGCAAGCTCGACTGCTTCATCCAGCGAGGAGTAACCAACCAGAGCAATAAGTGGTCCAAACACTTCCTTATGAAGAATCTCAGCTCCGTGTGGAATATCGGCCAGAACTGTGGGGGCATAAAAGTAGGGTCCAATCTCAGGCAGTGCGTGCCCTCCGGTAACGACCCTAGCTCCTTCTGACTTAGCTCTTTCTATAAATCCAGAAACTCTCTCCAATTGAGCCTTTGAACTAAGAGCACCCATATCAAAATCAAACTGATTCGAAGCTCCAACCTTCAGTGTTTCAACCTTCTGCTTCAGGATGGATTCAAATTCCTTCAGGGCGTGGTTTGGTACATAGAGACGTTCGATAGACACACACAGCTGACCGGCATTGCCAAAGGCACCGGCAATAGCCATTTCAGCAGCCTCAGAAAGATTGGCGCCGGGCATCACAATCATTGGATTTTTGCCGCCGAGCTCTAGCGAGTACCCGATCAGACGTGGGGCAACTCTCTGGGCAACTATCTTTCCAGTCGCGGTTGATCCGGTGAAGGCTAGATAGTCAGAATTGTCGGTTACTGCATTTCCAACCTCGGTGGCATCGCCGTGAACGACCTGCCAGATAACTTCTGGCACTCCAGCTTTTACCGCTAGGTCTCTTGCCATCTCAACAGTCTTTGCGGTTTGGTTATCCGCTTTTTGAACAACAGCATTACCTGCAAGTAGAGCCGGTATAACTTCCATCATTGTTAGAGCAAGTGGATAGTTCCATGGCGTGACAATTCCTACTACTCCAACTGCTGTCGGCTCGGTGTAGGCGGTAATTAGAAGTGGCACTCCGCCTTTGACTTTCTTCCGCCTGAGCAGCTTTGGAGAAACTTTGGCGTAGTAGGAGATTGCAGCAAGCGCTCCAGTTACTTCTTCGAAAGCATGCATTCGCGACTTGCCGGTTTCGCGCTGCAGAATGTCCATAAGTTCTTCTTGATGCTTGATAACGACATCAACCAGTTTGTGGGCAATTTGCGCTCTGGCTTTAGCACCTAGCTCATTCCATGCAGGCTGCGCCTCCCGGCCCTCCTGAAACATCAGTGCCACATCCGTAGCGCTGTGGGATTGAATCTCGTGTAGTTTGCTGCCTGTTAGCGGATCAACAATTGCGATGGTTTCCATACATTCCTAAATCGGATTTAGCCCTAACTTCTTCCCGCTCAGACCCCTTGGGACCTTGGCGATTTCGGCGGCAATGCCTTCAATGGCCTTGGCCGCTGGATCTTCTGCATCTGACACTACAACCGGAACCCCCCTGTCGGCCGAGGCCCTGAGCACTTGGCTGATAGGAATCTGTCCTAAGAGCCGAACATCCTGCCCACTGAGCTCGCTAAGTCTGTGTGCAACTGCCTTGCCGCCACCTTCGCCAAACAGGAAGTTCTTGCCCTGCTCGGTTTCGAGGTAGCTGAGGTTTTCTATTACCCCCAGAACGCTTTGCCCGGTCATCAGGCCAATGGCTCCCGATCGCTCGGCAATGCTGGCTGCTGCTGCCTGCGGTGTGGTGATAACCAGCGACTGGGCATTTGGAAGAAGCTGGCCAAGGCTGATGGCAACATCGCCTGTTCCCGGGGGAAGATCGACCAGCAGAAAGTCCAGGTCTCCCCAATAGACATCGGTGAGGAATTGTTCGACGGCCCGGTGGAGCATTGGTCCTCGCCAGGCAACTGGCTTGTTGTCTGTGACAAAAAAGCCGATTGATATCACCTTCACATCAAATGCAATCGGGGGAAGCATTAGCTCGTCGACTTTTGTAGGTGACTGATTGATTCCCATCAGATTTGGAATCGAATAGCCGAAGATATCTGCATCGAGAAGTCCGACCTTGAACCCAGACTTAGCGAGTGCTGCAGCTAGATTCACCGTAAGTGTTGACTTACCAACACCGCCCTTGCCGCTTCCAACAAAAATTATTCTGGTCAGGCAGTCGCTATGTGCAAAGGGATTGAACTTCATGGGTTTGTCGCCACGGAGTTTTTTCTTTAGCTCTTCCCGCTCTTCTGCACTCATCGTGGTCATTGTGACACTGACGGATTCGAATTGCTTACTGAGGGCTTGCTTTACATCGCGCTCGATGGCCTGAGCGGCAGGGCAGCCAATTATTGTCAGCTTGATTTCTGCTTCGACTTCATTCTCTGTCTCGCCCAGCTTTCCAACCATGCCAAGCTCTGTGATTGGTCGCCGAAGCTCAGGGTCAATCACTGTGGCCAGAGCAGAAAGCGCGCGACTCACTTAGTTTTCTTTGGCTTTCGCTGTGGTTTCAGCTCATCCAGGAGCTCGTTGATCGCAGCGCGAATCTCATCCCTGACCTGATCTTTGGTGGCAACTTCCTCAAGGGTTAGGCGAAGAGCTGCCACCTCACGGGCAAGGTATTCGGTGTCGGCGAGATTCTGCTCTGCTCTCTGACGATCCTGTTCAAACTTCACTCGGTCTCTATCATCCTGACGGTTTTGTGCAAGAAGAATTAATGGCGCAGCATAGGATGCCTGCAGCGATAGCAAAAGCGTGAGCAGCGTGAAGTTAAGTGCCCTTGGATCAAACTGCATGTTTTGAGGTGCGAGGGTATTCCATGTAATCCAAACCAGCACCACGACGGTGATGCCAATCAAAAACGCTCCAGTTCCCATAGCGCGAGCAAATCTCTCGGATACCCTGCCGACCATCTCTTGATTAATGGCTGGCACTCTGAAGTAGGGGCGCTTACCTAATGGGCGCTCAAGTTGCGATTGGTTTCTTGCCATCACTCCTCGCTTCTCCAGTCATCGGGTAGCAGGTGGTCGAGCACATCATCCACTGTCACCGCACCAATAAGGTTCCTGTCTTGATCAATTACCGGCATCGCCACCAGGTCATAGGTGGCAAGGTCTCGGTGAATCTGTTTAATTTGAGTCTGAGCGGGAATTGGTTCTAGCTCAGAGTCCATGAGATTGCCCAGTCTCTCGCCAGGGGGATAGCGCAAGAGTTTTTGGAAGTGCACAACACCCAGGTATCGACCCGCTGGTGTTTCAAATGGTGGCATGGTGACAAACACCTGGGCTGCCAGCACCGGCTCAACTTCTTTGCGCCTGATTAGTGCCAGTGCCTGAGCCACCGTGGTGTCGGCGGAGCACAGAATTGGTTCGGTGGTCATAAGACCTCCTGCGGTGTATGGCTCATACTGCAGAAGCTGACGAATGTCTGCTGCTTCCTCGTCGTCCATCAGATCTAGCAGCGCTTCTTTTCTATCATCAGGAAGATTCGCCATCAGGTCAGCGGCATCGTCCGGACCCATCAGATCCAAAACTTCAGCGGCACGCTCGTCTTCCAGCTCACCAATAATCTCTAGCTGCTCTTCCTCTGGCAGCTCTTCCAGAAGATCAGCTAGTCGATCATCATCCAGCTCTTCCGCCAGGGCAATCATTCTCTCTTCTGGAAGATCCATAACGGCAGTGGCCAAATCTGCTGGCCTTAGGTCTTCAACTGATCTGAGCAGGTGTTGCGCATCCTGATTGCCAGAGTGATCCTGCGGCATCGCAATGTCTTGCCACATCACAAATTCCGTCGGCCCCTTGGCAAATGGAATAGCTGACTTAACTACTCGTCTTACAAACAGTTCACTCAGTAGCCAGTCGCCCCTGCGGTTTTGTTCAATGGCGAAATCCTCAATCTTGGCGTTTCGATTTGACCCGACCAGCTTGACTTTTCTGCCAAGCATCTCGGCGATTGCCCGCACCTCCTGGCCACGCGTGGCAAAGCGCCTTAGGTCAATTAGCCCATTGGTGATTACCTGCCCGGGAGCGATAGCGGTGACTCTGGCCATCGGCAAAAACACCCTGCGCCGACCTGATATTTCAATCACAAAACCTTTGGCCCTTGGGGCCTGATTCTTGCGGTATGCCATGACCACATCGACCACCTTGCCCACTCTGTCGCCAAGCGGGTCAAATACCCCGCAGCCAACGAGGCGAGCAACAAATACGCGAGTTGCGCTCATAGAAAACCCCGCTTTCAAAAGTGGAAAGTCATGACAATATTTCTCTCATGACTGATGCCCGAAACAATGCTAAGCGGAATATGGTTGGGCCGACCATCCCCAAAGGGTTTGTCCTAGGCGAATTTACCAACTATTCCGATGCCACCGCAATGGTTGAAAAACTGCTCGCAGGTGAGTTTCGTCCCGAGAACATTTCTTTGATTGGTCACGATCCACTGCTGGTTGAGCGAATCAAGTCGAGACTGGGCTATGGCAGGGTCGCACTCTCTGGAGCAATGACAGGATTTTGGATTGGATTGATTTTTGCTCTGCTCGTTGGAGCTGGAATAACCGTTTCACCCGAGGGGGAGCTGAGCTATAACCCGCAGCAGTTTTTTGCGGCTGTAGTGATTGCTGCTGGTATCGGCATGCTGTTCAACATCACCAGATTTTCTCTAAGTAAAAACCGCAGAGGTTTTCTCTCCACTCAGATGCCAGTTGCAGCTCGCTGGGAAGTTGTCGTACCTGACGCTGAAGCAGGCAGAGCGCGCAATCTGCTTGGACTAGCCAGCGACGCCTAACTGATTAGCCGCAAACCAACTCTCTACCTCTTCCACCTTTCTTGGCAGAAGTCCAGATAGGTTTTCGCATCCATTTTCGGTTACGAGCACGTTGTCTTCAATTCTCACGCCGATGCCTCGGTATGTCTTGGGGACAGTCAGGTCGTCAGCGTGGAAGTAGAGGCCAGGCTCAATGGTGAACACCATTCCCGGCTCCAAGATCCCATCCTGGTAGTGCTCGCGTCTTGCCTTGGCGCAGTCGTGAACATCTAGACCTAGGTGGTGCGAAGTTCCATGCACCATATACCTTCTGTGATGCTGATTCTCTTCCTTGAGCGCATCCTCTGCACTAACCGGAATAAGTCCTAACTCCGCAACCTTCTTGGCAATCACTGCGATGGCGGCGTTGTGAATTTCCCGGAATTTGATTCCAGGCTTCACAATTGCAAAGGCAGCATCGGCTGCCTCCAGAACAGCCTCGTAGACCCAGCGCTGTTCTTTGGAGAACTTTCCGCTAGCTGGAATCGTGCGGGTGATGTCGGCGGTATATAAAGAGTTAAGTTCGCAACCCGCATCAACCAGCACCAAATCGTTTTTATTTACGCTTCCGGTGTTTTTGTTCCAGTGCAGGATGCAAGCGTGTGCTCCACTGGCGGCAATAGTCTCATAGCCGAGGTCGTATCCCTCTTCTCTTGCGCGTGCGAAGAATGTCGTCTCGATTACCCGCTCACCGTGGGTAGACCTAATGGCTCTGGGCATAGCCTTTGCAATGTCTGCAAAACCTCTAGCTGTCACCTCAATTGCCTGACGCATCTGCTTGATTTCATAATCGTCTTTGACAAAACGCATCCCTGAAACCTTTTCAGCAAACTTTGCATTCTTCATCGAAAGCGGCTTGGGCCAATCCTTTAGATGCCCCTCAATTTTCTTTAGATCGTAAGTCGCAATACCAAGCTGAGTTTCGATATCCTCAAGAGTTGGCCTAGGCCCGGTCCAAAACTCACCGATCATGGAGTTTGCAAAAAACTCATTGGTGTCCCTGCCGGCAGTTGGCCTGAGATAGAGCCTGGTCTTGAGCGTCTTTTTCCTAGCGTCAATAATCAAGACCGAATCCGGAACTGTCTCGCTTCCCCAGCCGGTGAAGTAGGTGAAGGCTGTATCTGCTCGGAAGCGATACTCGGTGTCGTTTGATCTGACCTTCATCGAACCGGCCTCAATCAGGATGAGCTTGCCCGGGTATAGCTTGGCCAGGCGCTCGCGTCTTGCCTGCGCATAGTCGGCCACCTCCCACCTCGTGGCAGTTGACGCGGGCTTCTCGTCCCACTGTGAGGCAATGAATTTCATGAACTTCTTGCTCTGCGGGAAGCGGGAACGGTTCGGGGTTTCCTTCTTACTCATACGACTATTCTGCTCCTGTGATCGATCTTCATGCACACTCCAACCGTTCCGATGGTAAAGATTCACCCTCTGAACTGGTTAGAAAGGCAAGCGCTAAGGGCATAGAGATTTTAGCAATCACTGACCACGACACCACCGACGGTTGGGAAGAGGCTCTGCAAACTGCCAGATCCGAAGGGATTGGACTGATTCCTGGGATTGAGGTCTCAACCCGATCCAGCGTTGAAGGCAGAAGCATCAGCGTTCACATCCTTGCCTATCTGCCAAATCCAACTGATCCAACCCTGGCTCAAGAACTGGCTAAAACCAGAAGCTCACGAATCACCCGGGCAAAGGAAATGGTTGATCGTTTGAGCGTCGATTACCCAATTGCTTGGTCAGATGTTGAAAGACAGCTTCCTGCAGGGGCAACTATTGGAAGACCGGCCATAGCCGATGCTCTTGTTTCACTCGGAATAGTCCCTACTCGTTCTGATGCCTTTGCATCAATTCTCAGCAAAAAGAGCAAGTACTACGTGTCGGACTATTCGATAGACACTGCCTCTGCAATAGAGCTAATTCGAAGGGCAGGGGGAGTGTCAGTGATGGCGCACCCGCTGATTGATTTTCCAGCTGGGAAATCTGAGCTAGATCTTCCGCTCAAACACTTTGAGAAACTAATTGCTGCAGGTCTAGATGGGTTAGAGATAAATCACCGGTCGGTTCCTGATTTTGCAAAGAGCTGGCTAAGCAATCTCGCTCTAAAGCACAACCTAATCATCACCGGATCCTCTGACTATCACGGCGATGGTGCAAAGGAGAATCAGTTGGGGGAAAACTCAACAGAGCCTGAGCAGCTGGCTCGGATTGTTGATCAGGCCTCTGGCTTTGAGCCGCTTCTGTAATTTCTGCGGCGCTGCCTTGTTTTGGGTTTGGCCACCTCAGCTTTAGCGGGTTGAGGTTTTTCTTGAACAGGCTTTGCCTTTTTCAGTCTTCCCTTGGTTCCTTCTGGGATCGATAGGTCAGAGAAGAGGTGAGGGCTGGAGGAGTAGGTCTCAGTTGGCTCAGGTATGCCTAGTTCAAGTTCCTTGTTGATGTTTTGCCAGCGAGTCATGTCTTCCCAGTCGACGAAGGTGACGGCAACTCCCAGCTTGCCTGCTCGGCCGGTTCGGCCAGTTCGGTGAAGGTAGGCCTTTTCATCTTCGGGAACTGAATAGTTGATCACGTGGGTGACATCGTCAACATCAATTCCTCTTGCGGCAACCTCGGTTGCCACCAGGACATCTTTCTTACCCTCGCGAAAGGCAGCCATGGATCTCTCCCTGGCGGTCTGGGCCATATCTCCATGAAGGGGAGCGGCCTTGAAGCCCCTTTCAATCAGCTCATCTGCCAGCTTGCTGCACAGTCTTTTGGTCTTGACGAAGATGACTGTCTTTCCTCGGCCCTCAGCCTGCAGGATTCTGCCCACCACTTCATCCTTATCCAGCGAGTGAGCGCGATAAACCACCTGCTTTATATCCGCCTTTGTCTTTCCCTCGTCGGGGTCGCTCACGCGGATGTGGATTGGCCGCTCCTGATAGCGCCTGGTTAGAGACAGAATCTCGCTCGGCATCGTTGCTGAGAACATCAGGGTTTGCTTTTGCTTTGGCAAGATGGAAAAAATCTTTTCTATGTCAGGCAAAAATCCAAGATCTAGCATTCGGTCTGCTTCATCTAGAACCAGGTAGTTGATTGCGGTGAAGTCAATCAGCTTTTGATTGTGAAGATCAATCAGTCTTCCTGGAGTTCCAACCACCAGGTCTGCACCCTTGGTGAGCTCCGCCAACTGTCCTTCATAAGACTTACCGCCATAAATCTCAACCACCCTGGTGGTTCTGTTTTTGGCCGCTAGGCGCAGATCTTCAGTTACCTGCAGAGCCAGTTCTCGGGTGGGAACAACGATTAGCGCTCTGGGCAGATGCTCAGGATTGGGGCCGAGCTTTTGCAGGATTGGCAGACCAAAGCCAAAGGTTTTTCCAGTTCCGGTTTTCGCCTGTCCGATGACGTCGGTGCCGGCTAGTGCTAGCGGGATTGCCTGCTCTTGAATTGGGAAAGGTGCGGTGATAGATACCGATTCCAAGGCCTGACAGATGTCATCATCTATGCCTAAATCGCGAAAGGTCAATTACTTCTCCAGAATGTATAAATCGCTCGGGAGGCATAAAAGATAGCCACCCTTATAAACTTGCAGCATGTTCGACTGGATTCGAAGGCTCAGGAAGATCTCGCAGACTCTTTCACTGCCTTCCCGTGACTCTCAATCACGCAGTCAGTCACAGCTTAATCCAGCCAGGCTCATTCCTGCTACCGAAGTCTTCCTTTCACAGCTGATTCAGCACCACTTGCTCGTCTCTCAGCTACTGGCCGACGATGCTGATGATGCTCCAGAGCAGTGGGCGAAGAAGCAGCGCGCTTTATCGGCAAAGTATGCGGACAGAGCAAAGGAGATCCAGGACCAACTGATAAAGCTTGGCTCAAGCTATATGGACTTGCAGCAAAGCATTCGTGATCGGCTCGATACCTTGGTCCACCGCACCGAGGGCAAGGGTTGGCCGGAGGACATCATGAGGATCTTCATCGTGTTCTCACTTCTAGAAGACAACTACCTCAGAGTTTCCAAGGGGCTAACTCCTGCCCGCAGAATCCGGATTGAGGCGATGCTCTCGGACAATTCGCTCAACGACTTTTGCCAGCAGGCACTTGCCGATGCCATTTCGAATCTGCCGCAGCTTTCAAACGATCTGGCGCTATTCGGCAGAGCGATTGTTGCTGACGCTCTTCTCGAAGTTAGAGACAGCGTCAGCTTCGATGATGTTTTGAGAAACCCGCCGGCTAACCAGGTTGATTTGACCCGTGAGCAGTTCAAGATTTTGGAACCAATTACCTCGGAGCTGGTGGCAAACCACACCCTCCGAATGGATTCTTTAGGCCTTACCGCCTAGGCGGATTTGCTCAAGTCTTGCCAGCTCCTGCTTTTTGCGAATTCGATCCAGTGCTCTAGATCCAAACCAGCCGACGGTAGGCATTCCCAGCATTACGGCAAACCAAATCCAGGCCTCCTGATAGTTCAGGCCCAACCAAGTTAGAACCAGCCAGATAACGCATCCAGCAACCAGGGCAATTCCAGCGGGAACGAACCTCCCGTAGTGATCAGATGGCGGAAGCACAAAGGGAGCAACTAGCGCCAGGATCAGGGCGTAGACAACGATGACGGCAATTTCCATTAGGAGATAAACCCAACCCTTCTGTTTTCCTCGGTGCCAATTTCAACAAAGGCAACGGCACCGGAGGGAACGATGATGATTCGACCCTTGCTGTCGGTTAGTTCCAGGGTGCCATCGGCCAATCCCCGGTTTACCGCCCCGATCAAACTCTTGCTGTCTAGATTGCTCTCGAGAGTAATGTCTCGGCCGCTCTCACGAATCCCAATTCTTACTTCCATGGTGCTCCTTATCGCCTCTAGGTTACGGCATATAAAAATGTCACCGGATACAAATAGATTGTTTGGGTGGCACAGGACCTATTCGTCAGCGAGGAACACTCCGCCCTGCCCGCAAGCGAAAGACAATTGGATGTAACCGAGCCGCTGCTGGTAGTTGGCGCCCCAAGGTCCGGCAAGACCACCATGCTGAGGCAGATCGTAAATCAGCTCGAGAAGACTGAATCTCCAGATTCCATCCTGGTCCTCACACCCTCTCGTCTTGCCGCAAGTGTTCTGCGTGACCAGATTGCCCTCGATTCAGGTCAAGCAGCTTCTGGTCCGAGAGCACGCTCCGTCTCCTCCTTTTCCTTTGCAACCCTGGGCGAGGACTCCAAGATTCGTCTTCTCTCGGGCGCCGCACAGGAGCGACTTCTAAGGTCACTCGTTGATGAGGCTGAGACAAAAAAAGCCGGCGCTCGCTGGTCTATTGATCCTCAGACCTTGCGGCTTCAGGGATTTGTGCAAGAGCTTAGAGACCTATTCGCAATCATCATCGAAAACTCCCTCAGCACTGAAGATCTCGAGAAATTACAGAGGGAGTTTCCAGGTCTTCGCTTACAGGTTGCAATCGATTTACTTCCGATCTATCGGGAGAGATTGGGGCTTGAGGGACTGCTAGACCCAGCCCAGCTATCTATCGCCGCGATGGATGCCTACGTTGCAGGAACATATAAATACGTCCTGGTCGACGATGCACAAAACCTAACCCGTGGACAGCTTCGACTGGTTGAAAAGTTGGCCCAGAGCGCTACCTGTTTTCTCTTTGGTGATCCAGATACTGCGACCCTCGGCTTCCGCGGCTCTTCGCCATCAAGTTTCATTGAACTAGCTCGGGCTAAAGGCTTCAGGGAGCTTACGCTTCCCAGCAGAGATTCAAACCCTGGACTGAATCAGCTGCTATACCGAGTTTCATCGAGAATTCCGGTGTCGCTGGTGAGCGATCATCGCCCGCGGCCCTCTGGAAGCGAAACGGTTGTCGGTCATCAGTTTTCCTCGATAGTCGAAGAAACAGATTGGCTTGCTCAGCAAATTCGGCTTGCGCACATCGGTGGAGTGGGATTTGACGAAATAGCAGTGGTTGCCAGAACCAGAACCCAGCTCGAACAGCTGGCCCGGGAACTCAGTGCAAGAAAGGTGCCGGTTCGCATCATCGGGGTTCAAAGAGCACTTCGAGATCAGCCGATGGCCAGGGCGATTTTGGACTTTGTGGAAGTTGCCGTAGGTTCACCGTCGCTTGATCAGATTGAGCAGCTGCTCCTTTCGCCACTGGTCGGACTGGATTCAATCGAATTGCGTGAAATTCGCAGGCTGATTATTCCCTATCGCATGGAAGGCCTTGAGCAAACTCAGGCTCTGCGCGAACTTCTCGGCGAGCAAAAGCCGGTCAAGCTGATTGCAAAGTTGGCCAAGTCTCTGGCAGAACTTAGAGAGCTCGAAGAACCTAGTGCCTATCAGGCGGTGTCCATTGCCTGGTCGCTATTGAGCGATGCAGAAAAGGCAAGGCTGCCGGAGGCAGATATCGACGCTTCTCTTGAGGTGTTTGCAGCAGCTATGCGCTTTGACGATCGCGGAGAGGGTAGCGCCTTGGATTTCTCTGAGCAGCAGCTCAGAAGCAGAATTCCGGAAGACTCTCTCGCCCCGATTAGTCAAAGACCAGCGGTAATTCTCTCAACGGCTGCCAATCTGGTCGGCTCTTACAAAGTAGTTGCCATACCCAGGCTGCAGGAGGGGATCTGGCCAAATCTCACTCCCCGCAATGCGCTTCTAGGCGCAGCATCGCTGCAGGCATTTATTCTCGGTCGAATTCCCTCTCCCGAATTTGCCCCTAGGAGCGAGCTGGCGGATGAGCTGAGAATGTTTTATCGAGCAATCGCTTCCGCAACGCAGCAGCTGATACTCAGTGCAATGTCGGATGAAACAGAGCAGCCATCGCAGTTTTTTCAGCTTGGAAAGATTGAACTAGAACAAACCAAAGTTTTGGATTTTGACCTACGGAAACTTGTCGGGCGTCTTCGGAGAAGACTCTTCGATGGAGATGCTTCGGCGGCACCGATACTGGCCGCTCTGGCTTTGCAATCTGTGCCGGGTGCTCATCCGAGTAGCTGGCAGGGGCTTTTGCCTGAATCAGATTCTCTACCACTGGGCCGAATTGGAAATAGGGCAGCCGCTTCCAGGCTCGAGGCGTTTGAGAAATGCCCACTGCACTGGTTCATTTCAACTTTCGCCTCTGATGCGACAAGCTTCAAAGCCTCACTCGGGATCCTTTTGCACAGTGCACTCGAAAATGCCGATCAACAAAACCCATCCAGCTTTGTTGAGCGGAACTGGCAGGAAATGGAGTTCGACTCGCACCTTACCGAAAGACAGGTTAGAAAAGATGCGCTGCAGATGGCCAAGCTTCTCGAGGATTATCTGAAGCGGGGTTCGGAACTGGTTGCGGTCGAGCAAGGCTTTGAACTGCAGATTGGAGAACTTCGAATACTGGGAAAGATTGACCGCGTAGAAAAAACTCCCGATGGGGATATTGCTGTTGATCTAAAGACTGGTAAGAGCCCAGAGAGTAAAGACAAGGCACAGAAAAATCGCCAACTAGCTGTCTATCAGCTAGCCATTGAGCAGCAGTCAAAAACAGCAGGCGGAAAGCTTGTCTATATCGGCGGTGGAAAAATTCAGGAACGTGAGCAAGCTCCGATGAGCGATGAGCTACGCGGAGAGATTTTTGAACTCGCTCAGGCAATGACGGAACAGCTGAGCTCTAACCAGGTAAGTGCAAACATTGACGAGCACTGCAGCGCTGATGGAAATTGCCAGCTGCTTCTAAGTCGGGTGATCACAAGTGGCTAGGTATAGCGCTCAAGAAGTTTTTTCGATTTACTCCACAAACCAGCTAACGCAGGAGCAAATTGCCATTGTTGAAACCGCGGCCCTGGATGCCCCATCGCTGGTGATTGCAGGTGCCGGCTCCGGAAAGACCGAGCTGATGATGGTTCGAGCGATGTTCCTGGTGGCAAATGGCTATGCCCGACCAGATCAGATACTTGGTCTGACTTTCACCAAGAAGGCCGCCAATGAGCTCAGGGGAAGGATCAATCTCGGACTTGTAAAGCTTAGGGATAGCGCTCTGTGGCCAGCTGAGCTGGGGGATGATTTTGCACCTGCAAAAATCTCCACCTACAACTCTTTCGGCAATGAGATATTCCGCTCGCATGCCTTGCAAATCGGTTTCGAGTCCGACTCTACTTTGCTTACTGAAGCACTAGCAGTCTCTCTGGTTAAAGAAATGATCGAGTCAAGCCGCAATGAGCTTTTGGCTGAGTACGAGGAGAACCTAGATAACCTTGCAAAAAAAGTCCTGCAGGCCACTTCTCAACTAACCGACCATCAGGCGGATAGCAAAGAAGTCAGCCAATACTTTTTAGATTTTTCAAATCATTTGAAACACCTTCCTAAAAACGACAGTGGTAAAACTGGACTTTTCACATACACCGAAGACTTCTTGGATAAGGCCAGCCAAGCCCGTTTAATTTTCGAACTTGCTGGCGAGTTTCAAAAGTTCAAGCAGGACCGAAACCTCTTTGACTATTCGGATCAGGTCGCTCTTTCACTCAGGGTTCAGCACTTTGACAGCGAGTTGATTCCGTTTCGGTTTGTGATGCTGGATGAGTATCAGGACACCTCGGAGGTACAGGTGAAGCTTTTGTCCAAGCTATTCGGGCAAAAGAGCGTGATGGCTGTAGGGGATCCAAACCAATCGATTTATGCCTGGCGAGGAGCCAGCATTCGAAATCTCAGAAACTTTTTTGAGGACTTTGGCTCAGGTCAAAGCTTTACGCTCTCTGCCTCTTGGAGATCGGGCGAGGCAATCTTGGCTGCCGCCAACCACACCGCCAAGAACATCGACAATGGCAATTTAGCGCCGTTGACACTCAGCGCTGGGAAGAAGATCGACTCCAAAGTATTCGCCCGCTCATTCCCTGACGGGGTAGGTGAGAGCGAGGGTGTTGCGAAGTGGATAGCGCAAAGAATCGCCCCCGATAAGACAGCTGCGATTCTGTTTAGAACCAAAGACTCAATGCGAATTTATGCCAATCAGCTTGAGAAGCTTGGCCTCAGCTACGAAATCACTGGGCTTTCAGGACTTCTCGATCAGCCAGAGGTTATTGATCTGATGGCAATCCTTCGAATGCTGGCAAAACCTGAGTCTTCGGTGGATTTTCTGAGGATCATTACCGGACCTAAATTTCGACTGGCAGCATCTGACATCGCAGAGCTTGGTCAAACTAGGCGCAAGCTCAGCCGAATATGGAAACTTCCGAACAACAGGCCCCTGACGCTCCTGGAGACCGTGGACAAATTGCAGCTACCTTCCGTCAAAGAGCACATCAGTCTGAGTGCTTTGAGTGCTCAGCGTCTTGAAGAATTTGCTTCTGTGGTTCGTGGTCTCAGAGCTCAGTCTTCGCTGAGCCTGACAGAACTTGCCTGGCGAGTTGTTGAGGATTTTGAGATTGACATCGAGCTCTACGCCCACTCGGATCTGGAAGACCCGCTGTCAAGCTTGAGAAGTTTCATTTCGCGAATTAGCGAGTTTGAAACCAGTTCTGAGCGGCCGAATCTTCTGTCTCTAATCTCTTGGCTCGACTATGCCATCAAGAGTGAGAACTTTGAGCTTCCAAAAACAGGTGCAAAAAAGGGAGTGGTGCAGCTGATGACCATTCACGCTGCCAAGGGTCTGGAGTGGGACTTTGTCGCAGTTCCTCAGCTGAGCGAAGGCATCTTCCCCGGAGGGGTTCGGGCCGAGCAAAGAGGTTGGCTGGCTGGAGGCATTTTGCCCGGAGAATTCCGCCTTGACCGACAGGCAATTCCAGTTCTTTCTTGGCAGGGCAGCACTACGCAGTATGAATTTAATCAGCGGGTAGAGAACTTCAAGGAGCTGCACAAAAAACACACCCGCGTGCAAGAGCGACGCTTGGCATACGTGGCTTTTACCAGAGCGGCTAAAGAGCTTTATGTTTCGTCCAGCCACTACTACGACAGATTTGAAAAAGCGGTCGAATACTCCGAATTCTTCACCGAGCTTGTTGGTGGTTTGGCTGAGGTGATTGAGCTGGCCGAAAAACCAAACACAAAACCGACTTACGGTGTGCAGCGAAGGTCGTGGCCCTCCGATCCGCTGTCGAACACTCGAGCAGCCTGGGAGCAGGCAGCTAATCAGGTTGCAAGCTGCGAGCCAGAGGAGCTGAGTGCGGAAATACTTCTGCTACTCAAAGAGCGGAATATGCGAAGCTTCCCCCCAAAACCGAAGCTTCCACTTCGGCTTTCGGCATCCGCGATCGTAAGGCTACTAACAGATCCGAGTGAGTTTGCCCGCGCGCTGGCCAGGCCAATGCCCGCAGTTTATTCAGATGTTGCCGAGCTTGGAACGCTCTTTCACGCCAACTTGGAGCAGACATTTCTTTCCGGAAGCGAGCTTGATTATTCCAATTGGTCGGAGGAAGAAAAGAAGCTCGGTGTCAATTTTGAAAACAGCCGCTTTGCCGCGCTAAGCCCTCTTTTGGTGGAAGAGTCAATTGAATTTGCTCTTGGCGGATCGATTGTGGTGTGCAAGTTGGATGCCGTGTATCTAATTGATGGCGAGTATCAGGTAGTGGATTGGAAGAGCGGAAAAATGCCAGCGGGCAAAGAGCTGAGCGATAAAGCTATTCAACTTTCTCTCTACCGCATCGCTTTGAGCAGAAAACTTGGTGTTCCACTAGAGCGAATTCGCGCGAGCTTCTTTTATGCCGCTAGCGGTGAGGAGCTTGAACCGCAGCTGATTGGTGAGGCTTCTTTGGCGCAGAAGTTGGAGCTACTTAGAAAAGCTCATCAGAGTCTGGGGGCGTGAGGTCCTGCGCCTGAGAGATTGGGGTTGTGGCAATAGCCGCACCAAGACCAATGAACCCGGCCGCACGCAGCGGTTTCAGCGCACCGGCAGCTAACTGCTGCGCGAGATCATCGAGCATTGCCTGTGCCTCCGCAATCAGCTGCTGGTCATCAAGCTGAATGCAGTGATTGAGCCAGCTGGCCAGTTCAATTTCGGAATAGAGAATCGCCCGCTGCGCGATGTTTTCATCGGCGCTCGGGCGCATAGCACGATAGTTCAGTAGCGCATCTTCGAAGGTCGATGGGAGTGCGCCACCGGCTAGATACTTCAAATCCTCTGCTGGATCGGAAATTGAAAGCGCTGACCAGCCGGCAACCCCGCTGATTGTTGAGTTTTGAACAAAAATGTTTTGATCGGAAATGCTTCCGTGCACCACGCTTGGATGAAATCTAAATAGGCCGACATCCTCCAGAGCTTCTTCCCACCTGCTCAGTAGCGATGGGGGAACTTTCCCTGTTGCGGCAGCGGCGTCAACCTCGGCCACCTTGGTTTGCAGAATTCTTGAAGCGTCATACTCGGGAAGTCCTGCATCAATTACTACCGATGGATCGAGGTTGTGTATGGCCGCGAGGGCTTCGCCGATGGATTTAGAAAACTCGCCGGGTGCGTACTTTGATAAATCAGGACTCTGTCCCTCCAGCAGGGTTAGAAGGATTACCTGCAAATCCCGCTCCGTAGTCTGACCAACCAGCTTTGGGACAGCAAATGGCAGCGATGAAGCTGCAAGACCGATGGCTCTAAGTCCTGCCATCAGCTGCGCCTGTTCAGCTATCCCTGCCACGCCAGAGGGAACAATCAGTTCAAAGCCGTCACCAGAATCGTCAAACAGCTGCAAAGCGTCGAGGTCTGGACCCTGATCTGAGCGGCGAAAATGGCGGAACTTTTTTCCGCTGGCAGCGTCGGCTGCTAGCGCGGCTAAAATCAAGGCGGGTCTACCCACCGCTTCAGGATAGACAACGCATCACCAACCACTTAGCAATGCCACGCATTCGTAAGGGATTCCCAATTGAGCAGTGATCTAGCCAAATCCATTCTGGATCAGCTTGATTCTGAGCAGGCCGAAGCAGCGAGTGCCCTGAGGGGACCGGTATGCATAATCGCGGGCCCAGGCAGTGGAAAGACCAGAACCATCTCCACCCGCATTGCCTATGGTGTTGCAACCGGGGTCTTTAACCCCGATCGAGTGCTTGCCCTGACTTATACCAACCGAGCGGCAGCTGAACTGCGATCAAGACTTGGGAAACTGGGCTCATCCTCAGTCGCCGTTAGAACTTTTCACTCAGCTGCACTGAGTCAGCTGCAATACTTCTGGCCGCAACTGACCGGAAGCGCTTCTCCAAAACTACTAACACAAAAACGATCACTATTGGGCGAAGTTGCCTCGCTGATTGGTCTCAGGCTGAGTGATGCACAGCTGATGGAGGTAGCGTCTGAGATTGAGTATTTGCGCTATTCACTGACAGATGTTGAGCATTACCTAACCGGTGAGCGCTTACCGGGATTTCTATCGCAGGAGCAGTTTTCCGATCTTGAAAAGCGTTACCAGGAGCAGAAGCTTCAGCGGAGATTGATCGACTGGGAAGACACAATTCTTTTGTGTACGGGGCTGCTTAGAAACGAAGCTCGAGCACTCAGCTATTTTCAGCAGCAGTATCGCTTCTTCACGGTCGATGAGTACCAGGACATTTCGCCGCTACAGGAGGGGCTACTCAGAACCTGGCTCGGCGATAGAGAAGAGATCTGTGTGGTCGGCGATCCTCGCCAGACCATCTATAGCTTTGCTGGGGCTAGCAGTAGCTTTCTGCTCGACTTTCAGAACCAGTACCCGGGAGCCAGCACCTTTGAGCTGAATCGAAACTACCGATCGGCCGCTGCGATAGTCGATGTTGCAAATCAAGTTTTGCCACAGAAGCCGCTCAGCAAAGTCAGATCAGATCTTGGCCTGGCCAGAGTTTCATCGAGCAGTAATCAGCTTGAAGAAGCAGGTTTGATTGCCAGGGATATCGCAGCCGCTCTTGCCACGCATAAGCCAAGCGACATAGCAATTCTGGCTAGAACTAATTCGCAACTAACTGCGCTCGAAACAGAACTACAAAAACTAGGCATCAAGACGCAGGTTCGCGGGCAGGGAAGGTTTTTTAGACAGCCGAATGTAGTGCAGGCAATGAGTGCAATTAGGGCGCTGGCAGTAGCCGATAGCGGCGAACCACTTTTCATGCAGGTCTCGCAGATTCTTTCCTCACTCGGTTGGACTTCCAAGATGCGCGAAGACGATGACTGGACTTCCTTGAATTGGTTTATCCAAGTTCTCGACGAGCTGGGGGATGTGGCAACTAGTGAATATATTCGTGAGCTGGATGAGCGCGAAAGATCTGGACACGAGCCCACTCGTGAGGCGGTCACGCTCGCCACTGTTCACGGAACCAAGGGACTTGAATGGAGTCAGGTCTATCTGATTGGCGTTAACAGAGGGCTTTTCCCGATTAGTCATGCTCAAGATTCATTTTCTGTTGATGAGGAGAAGCGACTTTTCTACGTAGCCGTAACCAGAGCCAAGGACAGATTAGTTGTCAGCTATTTTGGGGAAGCCTCTGAATTCATTGAGCTAATCGGCAACCGCAACTGATGTTCGTAGGGGTGAAGCACGCAAGCTCTCCCGACCTGTTTAGTCGGAAAGCTTCACTAGTAACTTCACCGGAATCTACAAAGTTAAGAATATTGTTCACCGCAATGCCACTGGCAAACAAAAGCATTGGTGCATCGGCTAGATCTCTTTCCAGGGCTAGCAATTGGGGAGCAATAACGGGCCAGTTTTCAATTTGTTGAAGCCGAGACAGTTCCTGGCATCCAAGACAGGCGGTTTTGCCAGGTATCACTAGGGGAGAGACTTCCACTCCCTCCTCGTCAAAGCAGATAGCGAAGTGTGGAATGTCTCTTGCAAGCCAGCGCTGGTAACTGTTCGGGTCAACTACATCGTTGGCAAGTATTACTGCGAGAGAAATCTCATCGAGCGACTTGCTTATGCGAGAGTGAAATTCAAGCTTCTTTCCTATCAAGGACTGTGCTGCTTTGACTCTTGGCAGCCCTAACTGGGCTTTGGTAAAGCTAAATGGTCCTACATCAGGCAATTGAATTCGTTTTTGGTCGAAGCTGATTAGCTTTCCGATACCAGCCAAATCGAGTGCTTTGCAGATTGTGAAGCCCGTGGCATCAAGTTTTTCGACATATATCTTTTTGCTTAGACGAAGGCGAAGAATTTCTACCGGGTCTGCGCCCTGCAAAAAGATTCTAGAAATCTCGGCAAACCGCTGCTCAATCTCGCTAGTAGAGAGAGTCTCAGAGCTTTGCCAAAGCACTGGAGAGATTCGAGCGAGAAGTTCTTGGCTTCGATTTGTTGACACTTTGGCTATTTGATCGAGGTTGCCTATTTGGTTTTTGGTTAGCCCCTGCTCGAGGTAATCGAGCACTCTGAGCTGATCCTCTTGCAGCTGAGTTAACTGTGTGAAGTTGCGGTAGCCGTACTGGCGGGTGCTGTTAGCAATCCAGAGCCGGGCAAGAGCTGGGTTGATCTGCGTGGCCATGACCAAATAGTTCCACCAAATGCAGGAGCCTGAAGATAACTTTCCACAGACCTACTGATCAAGCAGTTTGCGAAGCTCGCCATCAAAGTCGTCGCCACCAGAGGTGATACGAGTGATTAGTAGATCAGGGTTTTCAATTTCCGCTCTTGAGGGAAGTTGATCTGGATGACGCCAGAGGTCATCGCGCTGCTCTTTGTTCAATTTCTCCCACATCGACTTGGCATCTCTGCGAAGTTTGGGACTTATCTCTAGGCCAACCAGTACCTGGAATGTTTTTTCTGCGACCATCGCGGTTGCTCTTCGGCGAGCCAAAATCTCCACTGCCGCCGCCAGATTAGGAAGTCTTTTACCCGCTTCAAATGCCAGAGCATCTGCAAATCCCTCAACCAGGGCAAGCAGAGTCCCAATTCTCTCCAGGGCAATTTCTTGCTCAGGAGTTTTCGAGGCAAATGAGCCGTTGGCTTCCAAAATTCGATTCACTGACTCAGGATCTTGAGGGTCAACCTGCTGCATCATCTCTTGGATGCCACCTAGTTCAACCTTCAAACCCGAAGCAAATTCGATGACCTGGGTTGTGATTTGATCTGATAGGTAGCGGTTTGAGTAAAACAGTGAACTAATGGCCAGCTCGCGAATCGCCAAATAGATAATCAGTTCAGATTTCTGGGCTTCAAGATCAGTGAGAAGCTCCTCAACATTTTGAGTGATAAAGCCCGGTCTGTCGATGATTGGAATTCCGATTTCACCTGCAGCGAGTGTTTTTTCTGAAAGCTGTCCGATCACAACCCCGAGCTGTGTTGCAAAGATTGCGGCACCCGCATTTTGGATGAACTGTGCTGCTGGTTGCAAGACAGACTTCATCTCCTCTGGTAGAAGAGTTTCGAGATTCTCTGCCAAGGCCTTGGACATCTTTTCGGCTACAGGCGTGCCGAGTTTAGAGAAAAGCGGCAGGGCATCCTTAGTCCATAGCTCTCTGGAAAAAATCTTGACCGGGTTGGGATTTGAGAACTCGGTTACCTCTTGCAGCCAAAGCGATGCAATCTCGCACGCCTTCTTGAGTTCTTCCTCGATGACGGCATTGGAGGACTTTTGCTTGACCTTGGCAATCTGCTGCGCCTGCGCTAAGGCCATATCCCAATTCACTACTTTGCCTGGCTCCATGAGAAAGCGAGCTTGATTGAAAAGGCCGGAGATCAGAGCAGGGTTGGCTCCAAGTCCGGCGAGTTTGGAGAGTGAATCGGGGTCAATTTGACCACCGGAGAGCATCTTGCGAATCAGCTCTGCCAGCTCATCCTTGTTTTCCTCGTTCAACGATGCCTCTTTCTCCAGCTTCCAAGCTATCGCTGAATTGGATGGTTATCTTGAGGTAAAACTGTGAATTCTGTTCGCCGACGGCGTGAGTCGCCAGGCAATAAGTTGTCGGTCGTTTACCTAGCATTGAGGCAATGACATTCTTTGCCGGTAAATCCGTTAGGCCAAGACGGAGCAGATTTGTTCTCCTAGGTCTACTTTTTCTAACTTTTGGCTCGATGGCTTTCTTGCCTACTGGTTATGTAATTGAGAGACCAGGTCAAGTTTTCAATGTGATGGGAACTGTTTCGGGGGAGCCGGTAATTAGCTCTGATGATCTTGAGGTTTACTCTTCCGAGTCAAGATTTGATGTGACTACCGTCTCTTTAGTCGGTAACAGAGACTCAACGCCCAGCTGGGTGCAGGTCCTGATTGCCTGGGCAGACCCGGAGCAAAATGTTTTACCGGTGAGCGAAGTTTTTCCAGATAACAGATCAACGCAGGAGATCAGAGCTGAGTCAACAGCCCAGATGGAGATCTCGCAGCAGGATGCAATTGCGGCAGCTCTGACTCACCTGGGTTATGAAGTTCCAACCAAGCTCTATGTTCAGTCTGTCCTGGTTGATTCGCCCTCGTCCAAGGTGCTCGTGGCCGGTGACATTGTGGTCTCCGCTGCAGGAGTTTTACTAGAGAATTTCGATCAACTGCGATCTGAGATTCAAAAGACCGAAGGAGATCCAATCGAAATTGTCGTGGAAAGGGATGGAGTTAGAAAGTCCTTCTCCATCACTCCCGTCAAAAAGGAAGACCTTTGGGTGATTGGGTCGATGATTGCCTACATCTACGACTTCCCGGCTTCTGTTTCGCTGCAGCTGGGGGATGTGGGCGGACCCAGCGGAGGGCTTATGTTCACGCTCGGGATCATCGATGCCCTTGGGGAGGGCAGCCTGGCTGGAGACCATCACGTTTCGGGGACAGGGACAATTAACGCCTCCGGAAAGGTCGGAAACATTGGTGGTATCGGATTGAAGATGATTGCTGCCAAAAAGAGCGGAGCCGACCTGTTTCTAGTTCCATCAGGAAACTGTCAGGAAGCAAGTGGGCAGGTTCCGGAGGGTTTGCCTGTTGTATCAGTGAGAGACTTGGATGATGCTCTTGCAGCCATTGAACAACTCAAGAGCGGATCTGAGTTTTCTAGTCTCAGTTGTAATTAGGAGAAATTAGTGTCGCAGTCGCAGCCCGCAATAAACCGTAGGGTTTCACCATTGTCTATCGCCGTTGGAATTTTGGCGGCAATCCTCTTCGCGCTGCTCAGCGCTGCAGGTATTTACACAGACTGGCTTTGGTTCGATCAGCTGGGTTACGAAGAGGTCTTCCTGACTCAGATAGCGGGCCAGGTGATCGGATTCGTAATCGGCTTCACAATCATGGCACTGCTGGTTTCGATTGGACTGGCTTTAGCTTGGCGAACAAGACCTATTTATCTGAAGCTGCCAGGGGAATCTCCATTCCAGGCATATCAGACTCTGCTTGAGAGTTTGCGCAAAGTCGTGATGGTTGGAGTACCAGCAATCATTGGAATCGGTGGCGGACTCGTCTTCGCTCGCGAGTGGGAGGTCGGAGCACTATGGCTAAACGGCGAGAGTTTTGGACAAACTGATGCGCACTTTGGTATGGACATCAGCTTCTATGTCTTTGATCTGCCGTTCTGGTCTTTCCTAATCGGCTTTTTATCTGGCGGAGCGTTTTTAGCAGCAGTTATTAACCTCGCGGTGCACGTTATTTACGGAGGAATTCGATTTAACGGAAGAGACATCAGCGTTTCTAAGCCAGCTCGAGTGCAGCTTTCCATTTTGGTTGCTATTTACTTGGTCCTCCAAGGAGCTAGCCTCTGGCTAGATCAATACTCTTCTGTCATTACTTCGGGAACTTTGTTCACGGGTGTTAGCTACACCGATGCCAACGCAGTCATTCCCGGCTTGCAAATCATGGCTTTGATTTCGGTTGCTGTCGCCGTTACTTTTTTGATTACTGCTTTTATCGCCCGCTGGCGAATTGCCATCATCGCCACCGCTTTGATGGTTGTTAGCTCACTGGTTCTCGGTGGTCTATACCCGTGGATCGTCCAGACCTTCCAGGTGGTTCCAAATGAGAGAACCTTGGAGTCGCCATATCTTCAGAAGAACATTGAGGCAACGAGAGCCGCATATGGCTTAGATGAGGTTGAGGTCATTGAGTATGACGCGAAGGTTGTAGCTGAAAAAGGCGCCTTGCGAACTGATGCCAAGACCACTACTTCAATTCGAATCATTGACCCTGCGCTGGTAAGCGATGCATTCCGCCAGCTGGAGCAGTTCCGTCAGTACTACTCATTCCCAAATCGACTGCATGTGGGTCGCTATGAAATTGACGGCGAAGTTCAGGACACAGTAGTTGCCGTTAGAGAGCTAAACCAGGCGGGACTTGGTGAAAGCCAGTCCTGGTATAACTCCACAATTGTTTATACGCACGGCTTCGGCTTTGTGGCCGCCTATGGAAACAAGCGCGACGACGATGGCAAGCCACTTTTTCTGCAGTCAGGAATTCCTCCTAAGGGCTTGCTAGGAGACTTTGAGCCAAGGATTTACTTTGGTCTGAATTCACCAACCTATTCGATTGTTGGCGCTCCGGATGGCGCGCAGCCGCTCGAGTTTGATTATCCAGCGGGCACTGAAGGTCAGCGAGAGACCTACACCACCTTTGAAGGTAGCGGTGGCCCGAGTGTTGGAAACCTAATCAATCGTCTGGCTTATTCACTTCGCTTCCAGAGCGAGCAAATTCTTTTGTCAGATGCAATTAACTCGGAGTCACAAATCCTCTATAACCGCGCCCCTAGGGATCGAGTTCAGCAGGTTGCCCCTTATCTAACTCTTGATACTGAGACTTATCCGGCAATTGTCGATGGCAGGGTGAAGTGGATTGTCGATGGCTACACAACCAGTGCGAACTATCCCTACTCAAACCGTGAGCCATTCAACGTAGCGATTTTAGATTCGGCATCGGAGACGTTTAATCGTGGCATGGGAGATGTGAACTACATTCGCAACTCAGTCAAGGCAACGGTTGACGCTTACGACGGATCAGTTGAGCTCTACGCTTGGGATGAAGAAGATCCAATTCTTCGTGCCTGGTCCAAGATCTTCCCAACAACTGTGAAGCCAAGATCGGAGATGTCGGCAGAGCTTTTGGCCCATGTGCGTTATCCAACCGATTTGTTCAAGATGCAGCGCTGGGTACTTGGTCGCTACCACGTGACCGATGCCGGTTCTTTCTATTCTCAACAGGATGCCTGGATGACCCCTAACGATCCCGTTGAGGGCACCGGCCTTGGCACGCTGCAGCCACCGTATTACCTGACGATGAAGACTCCTGGTCAGACCGATAACGCGTTCTCGCTCTACTCAACCTTTATTCCGCAATCAACGGGCGAGACAACAAGAAACGTGCTCACCGGATACCTAATTGCGAATTCGGATGCCGGTCGGACGGCCGGACAGATTGCAGATAGCTATGGAAGGCTGACGCTTCTGAACCTGCCGCGCGAAACAATCGTTCCTGGTCCTGGACAGGTTCAGAACAACTTCAACGCTGACAGCAAAGTTTCTTCGCTTCTGAACATCCTTCGTCAGGGATCGACAAGAGTATTGAACGGAAACCTACTGACACTTCCAGTTGGTGGCGGTCTTTTGTATGTGCAACCGGTTTACATCGAATCCACCGGTGAAACCAGCTATCCGCTGCTGCAAAAGATTTTGGTTGCCTTTGGTGATCAGATTGCCTTCGAAGACACTCTAGAGCTTGCTCTGGATGCTCTATTCGGAGGAGATTCTGGGGCCGAGGTTTCTGATGGCAATCAACCTGGCGCAGGTGATGAAACAGGTGGAGGTTCCGGTGCTGATTCTGGCAACGCATCACTCGATGCTGCACTGAACAAAGCCAAGCAAGCGCTGCAGGACAAAGAAGCTGCTTTGCGCGCAGGTGACTGGAGTGCATTCGGTGAGGCCGACGATCGTCTGCAGCAGGCGATCGAAGAAGCCCTAGCGGCACTGGAGAACTAGAGACGAAGGTGCTATCCTTACTGCTTCGCCGCGGGGTGGAGCAGTTCGGTAGCTCGCCGGGCTCATAACCCGGAGGTCGTAGGTTCAAATCCTGCCCCCGCAACCAATTACCCTCGAGGATTTTCCTCGAGGGTTTTTACTTGTGGAAAACCCACTTAGGTTCAATCGACTTTCGCTCTAATCTCCAGCCATGCCACTGGGTATTTTGCTCGTTTTACTGCTTTCGTCCTGTAGCGCTGTTGTCGCGGATCCTCAATTACTACTGAACAAGTACGCGGAAACAACCGAGAGCGGTGGACCACTAACCGGAGTTCTTACTCAGAGCGCATTTATTCAGGCAGATGCCTCCAGAAGGCTGCTGAATGATCTTGGCTATTCCCAGCGCGGCAGGGCAAGGTTTGAGATTTGGTCAGCTTCAGATTTCTTGGTAAGCGGCTGTCTTGATTTGAGTGAGGTGGTAGTGGTTGATAGCCAGGGGGCATTCCTACCCCTGGTTCAGAAGCGCAGTCAGTTCTCAGCCACCATCACGCCCGAAAATTTAATTTCTAATTTTGCGGTGAGTAAGGAGCAATGTTGAGCGTTCGGATTTTTATGGCTAGCTGTGATCTGGTTGCTGCAGCCTTAGGCGTTTGCGGATGTAGCGGAAGTATTGGCGATGAGCTCGAGTATCAGATTTGTGCGGTAAAGCAAATTGAAAGCTCGAAGTCCAAGGTGAGCGTGGAGAAACCAAAACGTCTTTGTCGCTACTACACCAATGGGACCATCGATACCCCGACGCTCACCGTTATCGAAACCTATATCGAGGTTGGCCAAAGACTGTGCATTGGGGATGAGGTTCCCGAAGCTCGAACGCATTCCACTTCGGTCTCAGAGCTAGAAACTCAGTTCAGGGCTAAATCCTCTAGGCCAACCGCAACCTGGCAACCGGGCGGAGAGATAGAAATAGAAGTGAGTGCGATTTTTACTGCTGAGTACCCAACCCGGGTGGTGGATGGAGAACTGTTTGGTCAGAGCGCCTCGATTAGGTTCCGAGCTGAATCCTTCCGATGGACTTTCTCTGATGGGACCAGAGTGGCCGGCAGGGAAGTAGAAAAAGGATTTTCTGAAAAAGGCGAGCAGACCGCTACTGCGCATGTGCTTCTGAGCGTTGACTACAAACTTTGGGGAGAGTCGTGGGTTATCGATGCCTTTAGCGGGGAAGTAGCGAGTAATGAGCTCAGAATCGGCGTGATTGAGATTCCAAGGAGAACCCTGCTGGTAGCGGGGTAATCAGCTAACTTTCAGCCGGGATTCATTTAACCCTCAACGTTGTTGACCATAATCGACTCAAGTCGAGAGGGTTGAAATGACCGAGTTCCAAAGAAGCGAAAGCCAATTTGTGTTTTCCAATACCTATGCTGCGCCCAAACCTGCTGCCCAGAAGCCAAAGCGCAGGGGTCTTTTGGGAATTGCTGCACTGGCAATGGGTAGCGCGCTAGTTGGTGGAATCATCGGCTCCTCCGCATTTTCGGTCACATACTTTGGTGCTACTCAGCCTGCACCTGTGGTGGTAAACAACGTCGAGCAAATTAACTGGGTGACCGGAGCTGCATCTGAAGCGGGACCGGCAGTAGTGACCCTCTGGGTTGAGTCCTCAGTTTCAAGTGGGTCGGGTTCGGGTGTGATCTTGAGTGAAGACGGATTTATCCTCACAAATGCTCACGTTGTAACGCTGAGTGGTTCAACAAATAATCCTGATCTTTCTGTGAAGCTCTGGGACGGCACTGTTCTTCCAGCGGAGTTAGTTGGTTACGACACCGTCTATGACCTAGCGGTGATAAAAGTAGAAGCAACAGGCCTAAAGGCAATTAAGTTTGCGGACTCTTCAAATTTGAATGTTGGGCAAAATGTGGTTGCCATTGGTGCTCCGCTTGGACTAGCTTCGACGGTCACCGAGGGAATCGTATCTGCGCTGAATAGGACAATTCGCGTAGCATCAGCAGAGGTTAGCGAAGAGCCTGGACTTCAGTTTTGGACCGGAACAGGCGAGTCAATCAGTATTCAAGTTATTCAGACTGACGCAGCTATTAACCCCGGGAATTCCGGAGGCGCACTCGTAAACGAGCGCGGTGAGCTAGTTGGAATCAACGTTGCAATTGCGACTGCGGGCAGTGGTGAAGCAGGTTCAATTGGCGTTGGATTTGCCATTCCATCCAACACGGCTAGTCGAATCGCAAGCGAAATTATGCAGACCGGAAAAGCAACTCACGGACTGCTTGGAGCTATGGTGCGGGACAACTCTGAAAATGGTTCGGGTTTCTCCACTGGCGCCTATGTCGATCAGGTGACTGAAGGCGGTGCCGCTGAGTCCGCCGGCATTCAAAGTGGCGATGTGATTATTGAATTTGCTGGCCAGAAGGTGACCTCAGCTGCCGATCTCACGGCCATGGTTCGTGCTCAACCGGCAGGTGCAGAGGTCGACCTAAAGATTGTTCGTGATGGTGAAACCATTTCTCTTCGAGCGATACTCGGGAATGCTGAAGACCTAAACTAGCGTCGATGAACAAGACCGAAGAAAAACTAGAACAGGTTGAGGCTGGCGATCACGAGCGCTACTCACACTACGTAAAGAAAGACAAGATTGTAGAGTCCGCTGTTATGGGTAGTGCGGTTGTAGCGCTGTGTGGCAAAGTGTGGGTTCCCTCGCGCGATCCTGAGCGATTCCCAGTTTGTCCTGATTGCAAAGAGATTTTTGAAAAGCTAAAGCGTTAGTTGTAGATGGTTGGAATTGCGGCTTCGCCCTTGGATAGGCGCAGGGCATCCGGCTTGAGTTCTGAAATCGCTTTGAGAAAGTGCTCTTTAGCTTTTCTAGTTCCTAGCTGACCAATCAGCGTCGGGTCGTTCACACCGTCAAAAAGAGTGGCTTGCAACTTTCTTCCCGACTTCTTTCCAATTAGTTCGGCGCTGGCAAGGCCATCTTTAATTTCTCGGTAGGCAATCTTCTTTCCACCCAATGAAATCTTGTTCTTCGACTTCTTTGCCACATCTACCCAGGAGTTGCCGCTCTTATGAGCAACGAGTTTGTAGACGAAGCCAACAGTTGGAAACCCGGAGCCCGTGACAACTGAGGTTCCAACGCCAAATCGGTCGACGGGAGAGGACGCTAGAGCAGCAATCGTGTATTCATCTAGGTCACTCGTGAGAACTATCTTCGTTTCTTTTGCGCCTAGAGAATCTAATTGCTGCCTGACTTCGAGAGCTGTTGTAGCCAAATCACCAGAGTCGATTCGAACGGCGCCAACTTTTCCATCGGTGAGTTTGACCGCAAGCGCCACAGCTTTTTTGATGTCGTAGGTGTCAACCAGGACGGTGGTGTTCACTCCCAAAGCTTCAATCTGAGCCTTGAATGCTTGCTCTTCGCTGTCGTGCAAGAGAGTGAAGGAGTGTGCAGAGGTTCCCATGGTGGGAATTCCATACAGCCTTCCAGCTTCCAGGTTGCTGGTTGCATCAAATCCAGCGATGTAAGCGGCTCGGGCTGCTGCAACTGCACTTTGTTCCTGGGTCCTTCGAGAGCCCATTTCAACAAGGGATCTACCCTTGGCGACCGAGAACATCCTCGCCGCAGCGGAGGCAACAGCCGAGTCATGGTTCAAGATCGAAAGAATCAGCGTTTCTAGGACGACGGCTTGTGCAAAGGTTCCCGTTACCGTGAAGACAGGAGATCCTGCGAAAAACAAATCGCCTTCTTGGTAACCCTCGATTTTGCCATCGAATTTGTAATTGCTTAGGTAGTCGAGAGTCCGCTCATCGACAACTCTGGACTCCCTGAGATATTCAATGTCTTGCTTTTCAAACTTGAAATTTGTTATTGCTTCTAGCAGGCGGCCAGTTCCAGCCAAAACACCATATCTTCTTCCTAGCGGAAGCGATCGAGTGAATGCCTCGAAGACGCACTGACGCTCTGCCTTACCAGAGTGCAAGGCAGCTTGAACCATCGTTAGTTCGTAGCGGTCCGTAAGTAGCGCAAGTGACACGCCACCAGCCTACTGAGGCGTCATCTACCGCTCTAGACTGGGGTCTGTGGATGCAAGACCAATCGGAATATTTGATTCTGGAGTCGGTGGCCTAACGGTTGCTAGGGCAATCATTGATCAACTTCCTCATGAGTCCATTGTTTATGTCGGGGATACTCTTAATTCTCCTTATGGACCTAAGTCACTAGCTGAGGTTCGAACCCTTGCTCTTTCGGTAATGGATGAACTCGTAGCCTCCGGCGTAAAGCTTCTGGTTATTGCATGCAATTCGGCATCCGCTGCAGTCCTTAGAGATGCTAGGGAGCGCTACACCGAGGGTAAGGGAGTCCCGGTGGTAGAGGTAATACAACCTGCAGTTCGCAGAGCAGTTGCTACCTCTCGGAATAAAAGAGTCGGCGTCATTGGTACCTCGGCAACTATCTCTTCTGGTGCCTACGAGGATGCATTTGCCGCAGCTGTAGATTTCGACATAACTTCTGCGGCCTGTCCAGCATTTGTGGATTACGTGGAAAGAGGCATTACCTCGGGACCAGAGCTTCTCAAAGTTGCGGAGGGTTACCTGAAGCCAATTCGCGAAGCCAAGGTGGACACTCTTGTCTTGGGATGTACTCATTACCCGCTGCTACAAGCCGCCATTGCATATGTAATGGGGGAGGGTGTGAACCTAGTTTCCTCAGCTGATGAGACAGCCAAGGATGTTTTCAGGGTATTAACTGAGCATGATCTTCTAGCCCCGGAAAATCAAAAAGCCAGTTATTCATTCTTTGCAACTGGAAATGCAGATGAGTTTGAGGTTTTGGCAAAGAGATTTTTGGGACCTGAGGTAAGTGGTGTCAAGAAATTAGACAGAAAGAGCTGAATTGAGAAAAGACGGAAGAGCTGACAGCGATCTACGTGCTGTGAAGATTGAGCGCAATTACACCATGCACGCCGAGGGTTCGGTTCTTGTATCTTTTGGCAACACCAAGGTTTTGTGTAATGCATCTTTTACGCCTGGAGTTCCTAGATTCAAAAAGGACACAGGCGAGGGCTGGGTCACTGCCGAGTATTCAATGCTCCCGCGTGCAACGAATGAGCGCACAGATCGAGAGAGTGTAAAGGGAAAAATTGGTGGTAGAACTCACGAGATTTCCAGACTTATCGGTCGAGCACTCAGGGCAGTGGTTGACTACAAGGCGCTAGGGGAGAACACCATTGTTATTGACTGTGATGTCATCCAAGCTGACGGCGGAACACGAACGGCTGCGATAACTGGAGCATTCGTAGCGCTAATGGATGCTGTTGCTTGGGCGAAAGCCCACGGGCACATATCAAAATCTGCAAAGCCAATTCTGGACACGGTGGCTGCTGTTTCGGTTGGTGTCGTCGATGGACGAGCTCTATGCGATCTAGCCTATGAGGAAGACGTCCGCGCAGAAACGGACATGAACATCGTCGCAACCGGCCGGGGACTATTTGTAGAGGTACAGGGCACAGCCGAAGCAAATCCGTTTAGTAAAGAGGAGCTCGATTCGCTCCTAGACATGGCAGTAGCAGCAACTCAAAAGCTCTCGACCATCCAGCGTGAAGCTCTCGCAAACAATCTGGAGTTGGCTTGAAAGAGCTGATTTTTGCAACAGGTAATGCCCATAAGGTTCAAGAGGCCGCCCAGATAATTGGTCTCAGAGCGCCCGGCATCAGCGTCTTGCCCTACTCCGGGGATTCACCCGCGGAGACCGGAACAAGTTTCCTCGAAAATGCCCGGATCAAATCTCTTGCAGCCTTTCAGGCAACGGGTAAGCCTGCGTTTGCCGATGACTCTGGAATCTGTGTGGATGTCATGGGAGGTGCGCCGGGAATATTCTCAGCCATCTGGTCAGGCACAAGATCCGATGTTGCAAACAGAGATCTGCTCTTGGCTCAGCTAAAAGAGATTCCAATTGAATATCGCCAAGCAAGTTTTGTCTGCACAATTTCACTTATAGCCGAGGATTTGGATGTGAGTTTTACGGGGGTCTGGCCCGGATACATCTCTTTTGAGGCGAGAGGCAATGGAGGCTTTGGATATGATCCGATTTTTATCCCTGAGGGATTTCAACTAACAGCAGCCGAGCTAGAGCCAGAGCTGAAGAACTTGATTTCGCATCGTGCAATGGCCATGTCTGAACTTGCGGTGTTCTTGGTGCAGTAGCGCCCCCAGCAGGATTCGAACCTGCGCACCCGCCTCCGGAGAGCGGCGCTCTATCCCCTGAGCTATGGGGGCCTTTTTGAAGCCTAGCATTGAGAGAAAAGGAGTCATCTTGGCACTTCGTTTAGCGGACCGCTGGATTTGGGACAGCTGGTATGTCTGGGACGGTGACTACTGCCACGCCTTTTATTTGTGTGCGTCCAAAGGGTTAGTTGACCCAAATCGAAGACATCGTTACACGAACATCGGTCATGCAAGATCAAAAGATCTAACTAATTGGGAGATCTTGCCAGACGCACTCTCTCCCAGCGATTCACCAGCTTTTGATTCTTGGACAACTTGGACGGGCAGTGTTGTTAGAGATGACACCGGACTGTGGTGGCTCTTCTACACCGGAACGTCTCGAGAGGATGGGGGAGATATCCAAAGAATTGGATCCGCTACTTCTAAGGACCTGATTAGCTGGACAAAGTCTTCAGCTGACACAGTGATTGAAGCGGACGCAAGCTGGTATGAAAAGTTAGGTGATAAAACTTGGGTAGATGAGGCTTGGAGAGACCCTTGGGTCTATCGCTCAGGTCAAGACAATCTGTGGCACATGCTCATCACTGCAAGAGCCAAGAATGGCGCTAATAGAAACCAAGGAGTTCTTGGCCATGCCATTTCCAAGGATCTCAAAACCTGGGAGGTAAAAGCACCTCTTTCAAATCCGGACCAAGGTTTTGCTCAGCTCGAAGTCTTTCAACGTGTGACCGTAGACTCCGTGCCGCTTCTTATCTTTTGCTGTGGCTATAGAGAATTGGATGATCACTTCTTGATCCTTACGGGTGAGTTCGATGCGACCTACTCGTTGGTATGCGATGAGAAATTACAAGATGTTGATTTCAGGAAGGCACGTGCTTTTTCTGACAAGCGAATCTATGCCGGACGTGTAGTTCAAGACCCCCAAGGTGGGTCTTATTTGCTTGGGTTTGTAAACGTGGTTGATGGTCAATTTGTCGGAGAGATTTGTGACCCGATTCCAGTGAGCGCAACCTTCGAAGAGGGCCTTGTCATCAAGGAAGCCCTTTAGCTTTCAGCACCTACGCGAGTAATATAAGAAGTCGCGCACCCCTACCTTTCCCTGTTTTCTAAGGAACTCCCGTGACTCCAGAGCAGCTAAGCCTTGCAATTAGCAAGGCACTCTCTGAGCTGGTCGCGGCTGGGAGGATTCCCTCGGATGCCATTCCAAAAGAGATCGTCGTTGAAAGGCCCAAGAATCGGGAGCACGGAGACTGGGCAACCAATGTTGCGATGCAAATCGCACCGAAGGCCTCCATCCCGCCCCGCGAAATTGCCGAACTACTGATACCGAAGCTCCAAAGCCTTGACGGCGTCACTTCCGCTGAGATAGCAGGACCCGGCTTTATAAATCTCTTTGTATCCTCCGCCGCAGCTGGCGTCCTCGCCAGACAGATTGTCGAATCGGGCAGTCAATATGGAAAGTCCTCCATTATGGCGGGGGAGAAGTTGAATCTCGAATTTGTCTCGGCCAACCCAACCGGTCCAGTGCACCTTGGAGGTACACGTTGGGCTGCGGTTGGTGATTCCTTGGCAAGGATTTTTCAATCACAAGGTGCAACCGTTACCCGCGAGTATTACTTCAACGATCACGGCGCTCAAATCGATAGATTTGCCAAATCCTTAGTTGCTTCGGCAAAGAAAGAAGCCACTCCTGAGGATGGTTATGCGGGCAGCTACATCTCCGAGATTGCCTCTGCAATCCTGGCTAAAAACCCTGAGCTACTTCGCCTAGATGGAGAAGAGCAACAGGAAACGTTTCGCAAGCATGGCGTTGAGATGATGTTTGAACAAATCAAAGAGTCTTTGCATAACTTTGGCGTTGACTTTGATGTTTACTTCCACGAGAACTCCCTGTACGAGTCTGGTTCAGTGAAAAAAGCCGTCGAGCGCCTGAAGCAACTGGGCCACATGTTTGAGCAGGACGGTGCCCTATGGTTTAGGTCTTCATCCCTCGGCGATGAAAAAGATCGAGTTGTTATCAAATCTGACGGAGAAGCTTCTTACATTGCCGGAGACATCGCCTATTACCTCGATAAACGCGAGCGAGGATTTGATAGAGCTCTCTATATGCTCGGTGCTGACCATCATGGATATATAGGTCGAATGCATGCAGTCTGTTCGGCATTTGGCGATACCCCTGGGGTCAACATGGAGATTCTCATTGGTCAGATGGTGAGTTTGGTAAAGGGCGGGCAACCTGTTCGAATGTCTAAGAGGGCGGGCAACGTTGTGACCATTGAAGATCTCGTTGAGACCGTCGGTGTTGATGCGGCCCGCTACGCGCTTGTTAGGTCCTCAATTAATTCAACACTCGACATTGATCTTGAGCTATTGGCAAAAAGAACCAATGACAATCCTGTTTTCTATGTTCAGTATGCGCACGCCAGAACCAAGCAGGTGGACAGGAATGCTGAGTCACTGGGTGTCGCCAGGGATGAATTTGATCCGGCGCTACTCGAGAGCGAGGCTGAGGGTGAGCTTCTGTCGAAGCTGTCAGAGTTTCCTAGAATCTTGGCCCAGTCCGCTGAATTCAGAGAGCCCCACAGGGTGGCTCGTTACCTAGAGGAGGTAGCGGGAAGTTACCACCGTTTTTATGACAACTGCCGAATCCTGCCATTACCTGCAAAACCCATTGAGACAATTCATAAGACGCGCTTGTGGCTAAACGATGCGGCAGGAACAGTCCTGGCAAATGGACTTGCACTCCTAGGTGTTAGCGCACCGGAGAGGATGTAGCGATGTCGAATTCTCTAATTCCCGATTGGCTAACAGAATCACAAAGCATTGATCAAAGAATTTGGCCTGCTTCGGCAAAACGTAACTCCTATGGAGAGCTAGAAGTAGGCGGGCTCTCCTGCACAGAGTTGGTTCGTCAATTTGGCTCACCTCTATATGTAATCGACCAGGCTGATTTCGAAGCCCGGCTAAAGCAAGTTCGACAAGCTTTTGAGACTGAAGCTAGCAAAATCGGCACATCGGTAAAGCTCTATTACGCATCAAAAGCGCTACTTACATCAGACGTCGCGCGCTGGGCAGCTTCTGCTGGTTACGCAATTGATGTATCAACTGGTGGCGAGCTGGCCGTTGCCCTAGCCGCGGGTGTAGCTGGCGAACATATCGGCCTGCACGGCAACAATAAATCTCTGATTGAAATCGGCAGAGCAGTAACGAATGATGTTTCAGTCATTGTCATTGATTCAGAATTAGAAATTGAAAGAATTGCAGCAGCAGCTGGTGCTCAAGATAAGGTCCAATCTGTTCGACTGAGGGTCAACACTGGTGTGCATGCCCACACTCACGAATACTTAGCGACAGCAAGAGAAGACCAGAAATTCGGAGTTTCAATGCAAGACGTTCCTGGTCTTGTGGCAAAAATTAGATCTCACTCTCACCTTAAATTTCTTGGCCTGCATTCACACATTGGTTCACAGATTTTTTCGGCCGAGGGCTTTGTGGCCTCAGCGGAACTCCTGCTTGATCTGCACTCGCAACTTCTGAGTTCAGGGGATGTACCCGAGCTGAATCTTGGCGGAGGCTTTGGAATTTTCTACACTCCTGCGGATTCTCCATTAGCCATCGAGCAGTTTGCTTCAGAAATTATGGCGGGAGTAAAGAAAAAGTGCGATTCACTGGGTATTGCAGTTCCCAAATTAGCTTTTGAGCCCGGTCGAGTAATCGCAGGTCCAGCTGGACTAACGCTGTACACGGTGGGGACGACTAAAGAGGTTTTGCTATGGGATCAGGGACCCGAAGCCAGAAGACTCTATGTCAGCGTTGATGGAGGGATGAGCGACAACCTCCGCTCCGCTCTCTACGGCGCAGAATATTCAGCGCTTCTGAGTTCTCGTGTCTCTGAAGAACCGGCAGTTTTAGCCAGGGTTGTTGGAAAGCACTGTGAATCAGGAGACATCGTGGTTCGTCATGCGCTCTTGCCACAGGACACCGCAGTCAATGACATTGTGGCTGTTCCCGCAACTGGTGCCTACTGCTATTCGCTATCTTCTAACTACAACTACGTAACTAAACCAGCAATGGTCGCGGTAAAGAATGGGAACGCTAATTTACTGATTCGTGGCGAAAGCGAGTCAGACATACTGGCTAAAGATGCAGGAATTGGAGGACGGTAATGCGATCTGAATATCGACCGATTCGTGTTGCCCTGCTTGGTTCTGGTTCCGTTGGTTCTCAAGTTGCCCGACTACTGATTGAAAATCGGGAAGAGTTAGCTCAAAGAGTTGGAGCTGAGTTACAACTCGTCGGAATCGCAGTTCGTGACAAGAAAGCAAATAGGGATCCAAAGATTCCAAAAGAGCTTTTCACAGAAGATGCAGAATCCCTACTTTCTGGGGCAGACATCGTGATTGAGCTCATGGGTGGAATTGAACCAGCCAACGAGTGGATAAGAAAGGCTCTGAATTCAGGTGCCGATGTTGTCACGGCCAACAAAGCTTTGATTGCCTCTAAAGGTTCTGAGCTAATCGAGTTAGCCCAGCAGCTCGGAGCTCAGCTTTACTACGAGGCAGCTGTTGGTGGAGCAATTCCGATTATTAGGCCACTTCGTGAGTCTCTTGCGGGCGACAAAATCAATCGCGTGATGGGAATCGTAAACGGAACCACCAATTACATTCTTGATCAAATGGAATCAAATGGGTTGGACTTCGCCACTGCACTGCGACAGGCACAAGCGCTTGGATATGCAGAAGCTGACCCAACTGCAGACGTTGAGGGATTTGATGCGGCAAGCAAGGCTGCAATATTGGCTTCGCTAGCCTTCCACAGTGAGGTTCCAGTTGAAAAAGTGCACAGAGAGGGCATCTCTTCGGTCACGCCCGCGCAAATTGCCACGGCAAAAGATGCTGGCTATAGCCTGAAACTTTTGGCAATCAGTGAACGAGTCGATGATGGCCTGGTTGTAAGGGTGCATCCAACACTTATTCCGCGCAATCATCCACTGGCAGCTGTGCGTGGTGCATACAATGCAGTCTTCGTTGAAGCGGAGAGCGCCGGTCGTCTTATGTTCTATGGTGCTGGAGCAGGCGGGGTTCAAACAGCCTCAGCGGTTCTGGGTGACCTAGTCTCTGCTGCTAAACGCCATCTTGCTGGAGGTCCTGGACTGCCTCTTTCAACTCATGCCAACTTGCAGGTCTTGCCAGTTCAAGCCACCAAGACTCGTTTCCAAATCACCCTAAGAGTGAGCGATCAGCCCGGTGTTCTCGCTTCCATCGCGGGGGAGTTCGCCGCGCAGGGGATAAGCGTTGAGACTGTCTCCCAATCTGTTTCCTCGAACAGTGACTCGGCGGCGCTTCTTACAATCATGACTCACATTGCCTCTGAAGCTGATTTAGAGAAAGTTGTCGAATCGCTTGAGAAAAACAAGGCAGTCGTTGCAGTCGAATCAGTTGTCAGGGTTGAGGGAATCTAATGGCACATCAGTGGCGAGGTGTGATTAGAGAGTATTTTGATCGACTTCCGTTTTCCGACTCAGACCCAATTGTCACTCTCGGCGAAGGTGGCACTCCGCTCATTGAAGCCCCAGCATTAGCCAAACTGCTCGACGTCGGTCGTGTCCATCTGAAGTTCGAGGGCATGAACCCAACCGGTTCGTTCAAAGACCGTGGAATGACAACGGCAGTTTCCAAGGCCAAAGGCCGAGGAGCTAAAGCGGTGATTGCAGCCTCAACAGGCAACACGTCAGCCTCCGCTGCGGCTTATGCCGTTAAGGCGGATATGCAATCAGTTGTATTGGTTCCAGCAGGAAAGATTTCCTGGGGCAAGCTTTCGCAGGCCGTCGCGCACAAAGCTCAAATTTTGCAGGTCAGGGGTAATTTCGATGACTGCCTGCGAATTGCTCGGGAGCTCAGTCAGAGTTATCCGGTTTTCTTGGTGAACTCTGTCAACCCCGATCGTCTTCAGGGACAGAAAACAGCTGCATTCGAAGTTGTTGATGTTCTTGGAACTGCGCCTGACATTCATGCCATGCCACTTGGCAACGCAGGAAACATTTCTGCCTATCATCTTGGCTACAAGGAGGACCTAGCTGCTGGCAGGGTAAAGAAGCTTCCTCGGCTTTTTGGAATTCAGGCTGAGGGCAGCGCACCTTTTGTAAAAGGTTCCCCAGTTGCAAAACCTGACACCATTGCCACTGCCATCAGAATTGGAAACCCGGCATCGTGGGATCTAGCTCAGGCAGCAAAGGCGGAAACTCAGGGTCTATTCGGGGCTGTTAGCGACAGCGAAATTCTGTGGATGCACAGATTTCTATCGCAAGAAACAGGTGTCTTCGTCGAACCCTCAAGCGCCACCGGTGCAGCAGGTCTATTCAAGCTCTCCAAGCAGGGCGAACTGAACGGTGTAAATGAAGTTGTGATAACTGTCACAGGTCATGGACTAAAGGATCCAGACTGGGCTCTAAAGGATGATCGAGGCAGGAAAATCAAACCTCGAAAAGTTTCTGCCCAGGTTGAATCAGTTGCAGAGGTTTTGGGCTTGGAGAAAAACAAATGAGACTTAAAGTTACCGTTCCTGCAACCAGCGCGAATTTGGGGCCAGGATTCGATTCTCTTGGAATGGCGCTAGCTCATTACGACGTTTATGAAGTCGAGGTTGTTTCATCGGGCTTAGAAATTCAAATCTCGGGCGAAGGCGCAAATTCTGCAGCTAAAGATGAAACTAATTTGATCTATCGTTCAATGAAGTTGGTCTTTGATTCGGTGGGAAAAAAGCTTCCAGGTATCCGGCTGACTTGCCATAACTCCATTCCTCATGGCAGAGGTATGGGTTCTTCGGGCGCAGCAGTTGCTGGTGGGGTAATGCTGGCTGCAGGACTTTTGGATAACAAGTTTTCTGAGAAGCAGCTGCTTGAGTTTGCAACCAAGATGGAAGGTCACCCCGATAACGTCGCACCCGCTCTATTTGGTGGATTGACGATTGCCTGGGTCGATGAGCAAGGTCCTCATCACAAAAAACTCACTGTTCACAGAGGCATTTCGCCCCTAGTTCTGGTCGCACCGAATGAAATGTCAACCAAGCTAGCGAGAAGCCTGCAACCTGAAACTGTTCCGCACACGGATGCAGTGTTCAATGTTTCGAGATCTGCCCTATTGGTAGCCGCACTGACTCAAAGCCCAGAGCTGATGATGGCTGCAACTGAGGACAGGCTTCATCAGAACTATCGCGCCAGTGCCATGCCTGAGACCAGCAAACTCATAGCTGCCCTCAGGGAAAAAGGTCACGCAGCAGTAGTTTCTGGGGCTGGTCCGAGCGTTTTGGTTCTAGAGGACGACCCCCAGAAGAGGCTATCTGCCATTGAATTCGTCAAAAAGGGTTTCCCCACCTGGATTGCACTTGCACTTGCAGTCGACTTCAAAGGTGCTAGTCTTGAGGGGCAGCCTGGATCAGGCAACTAAAAAGCCCCTCTGCATCTTCAATCAAATTCTGCAAACGCGGCTTCGCCGTGAAGAAATGAGAAATAAACACAATGGTTGATAACCAAGACGAGAAGCCCGTCAAGCGCACCCGTCGAGTTAGCTCGAGCGCCGCTTCTAAAAAAGAAAAGCCAGAAACCAAAGATTCGACCCCTAAGTCTGACGCTCAAGAGAGCAAGCCGACTGAGAGCCGACCAGCCGAGACGGAGTCCAGACAGGATTCGCGCGAAGACCGAGAGACTCGCTCCAATGACCGAGAACACTCACGGGATCGCGACGATGACCGTCGCAATCGCAACCGTCGTGGTCGTTTCCGCGATCGTGACAGACGACGTAACCAAGAAGAATCAGAACCAGAGATTCTCGAAGACGATGTCCTGATCCCAGTTGCTGGAATTTTGGATGTTTTAGACAACTACGCATTCCTCAGAACTTCTGGTTACCTGCCAGGACCAAACGATGTCTACGTCTCTTTGGGACAGGTCAAAAAGTATGGTCTGCGTAAAGGTGACGCCATCATTGGCTCTATTCGTCAGCCACGCGAGGGTGAAAACCAGCGGCAGAAGTTCAACGCTCTAGTCAGAGTAGAAACCGTCAACGGCCAAACCCTGGATGAGGCTCAGTCGCGAGTTGAGTTTTCAAAGCTGACCCCCCTCTATCCAGACACCAGGCTGCGACTTGAGACTGATCCTAAAAAGTTGACGACCAGAATTATTGATCTGGTTTCACCAATTGGTAAGGGCCAAAGAGGTCTGATTGTTTCTCCACCAAAGGCCGGAAAGACTCTGGTACTTCAGGCAATTGCCAATGCAATTTCAGCCAACAATCCTGAGGTTCACCTCATGGTTGTCCTTGTTGACGAGCGTCCGGAAGAAGTTACCGACATGCAGAGAACAGTAAAGGGAGAGGTTATTGCCTCCACCTTTGATCGCCCTGCAGACGACCACACCACTGTGGCAGAGCTTGCTATTGAACGCGCAAAGCGTCTAGTTGAGCTTGGACACGACGTGGTTGTGCTGCTCGATTCGATTACTCGTTTGGGTCGCGCATATAACCTCTCCGCCCCAGCCAGCGGAAGAATCCTTTCCGGTGGTGTTGACTCCTCAGCTCTGTATCCACCAAAGAAGTTCTTCGGTGCTGCAAGAAACATTGAGAATGGTGGCTCACTAACCATCATTGCGACAGCTCTTGTCGAAACCGGATCCAAGATGGATGAAGTTATCTTCGAAGAATTCAAGGGAACTGGAAACATGGAGCTAAGGCTCTCTCGTCAGCTATCCGACAAGAGAATCTTCCCGGCAGTGGACATCAATGCCTCTGGAACTAGGCGTGAAGAGATGTTGATGAGCCCGCAGGAAACAAAGATTATTTGGAAGCTTCGCCGTGCGCTCGCAGGTCTTGAGCAGCAGCAGGCTCTGGAGCTCGTGCTGAACAGGCTAAAGGAAACAGCAAGCAATGTTGAATTCCTGCTAATGCTTGAGAAGTCGATGCCAGTTCCTACAGAGACTGACTCGGAGTAACTTTGCTGGATTCGCTTGCAGGACTTAGATCCGAGCACGCGAGTTTGCAACAGCAGCTCAGCGACTCGGCGGTTCACTCAAACCCGGCGCTCGCTAAGAAACTGAATCGTCGCTACGCCGAACTCTCGGCAATCTTGCAAGCCGATGATGATGTCAAGCGACTAGAAGAGGACCTAGCAGCTGCCAAAGAATTGGCAGCTGAAGATGCCGCTTTTGCCGCCGAGCTTCCGCTGTTGGAAGAGCAAATTCCTGTAGCCAAAGAAAAACTAAGGCGCCTTCTAATTCCAAGAGATCCAGATGATGGTCGAGATGTAATCATGGAGATCAAGGCCGGCGAAGGAGGGGCAGAGAGTGCTCTCTTTGCTGCAGATCTGCTTCGCATGTATATGTATTACGCCCAGAGCAAGGGTTGGAAGGCAGAGCTACTTGATAAGACAGAAAGTGATTTGGGCGGAATCAAAGACTGCCAGCTCGCTATCAAGGCCAATTCCTCTGACCCCGCCAATGGCGTCTGGGCGCATTTGAAATATGAAGGTGGCGTTCACCGTGTTCAAAGAGTCCCAGTTACCGAGGCTCAGGGAAGAATCCACACCTCAGCCGCCGGAGTTCTTGTTTTCCCAGAAGTGGACGAGCCTGAAGAAGTGGAGATTTCTCCAAACGACATTAGGGTCGATGTTTTTCGCTCCTCTGGTCCGGGCGGTCAGTCCGTAAACACAACTGATTCTGCTGTGAGAATCACGCACCTTCCAACAGGAATTGTCGTGTCCATGCAGAATGAAAAGTCACAGCTTCAAAATCGCGACGCCGCCATGCGTGTTCTCAGAGCTCGACTATTGGCGGCACAGCAGGAAGCAATTGATGCCGAACAATCTGCGCAGAGGAAGAGCCAGGTTAGAACAGTCGATCGCTCCGAAAGAATTAGAACCTATAACTTCCCCGAGAATCGAATTGCCGATCATCGCACTGGCTACAAGGCCTACAACCTAGACCAGGTCATGGAGGGGGCTCTTGAGCCAATTGTCCAATCGGCGATCACGATGGACGAAGAATCTAGGTTGGCCGCAATCCAAGGCTCCTAATGAAATTAGCGCAGGCTTTAGAAGAAGCCCGACAAAAATTAGCGCAAGCTAAAGTCCCAAGCCCGGATGCTGACGCCCACTGGTTGCTCGCTCACGCAATCTCTTCAAACAGAGCAGAAGTTCTAAGGCGAATAACTCTTCTTGAGGATCTGAGCCAAACCGAGCAAGATCTTTTTTACTCTTCCCTGAATAGACGGGTTAAGCGAGAGCCACTGCAGCACATCACTGGTAAAGCAGCATTTCGCAATCTTGAACTATTGGTCGGACTGGGCGTATTCATCCCAAGATTTGAAACTGAGCAGGTTGCACAAATCGGAATTGACTTCTTGAAATCTCTGTCATCAACAGCCAAGGCTGCAGACTTAGGAACTGGTTCAGGTGCCATCGCAATCAGTTTGGCCTTAGAGACCTCTGCTGAGGTAGTTGCAATCGAAGTGTCTAACGATGCAGCGAAATATGCCAGAGAGAATATTCAAAGGCTTGCACCGCATGTTCAACTTGTAGTTGGAAGTTTTGAACAGAGTCTTCTAAACCTCACAGAGCTAGATTTGATAATTTCGAACCCTCCCTACATACCTCGGGCAGCTGTGCCAATCGAGCCCGAGGTTTATAAATATGACCCTGAGGTTGCTCTTTATTCAGGTGAAGATGGTCTTGATTCGATTCGGGAGATTGTTGCTATTTCCACTTTTGCATTGAGACCCGAAGGAATGCTCGTGCTTGAGCACGCGGACGGGCAGAGCGATCAGGTGTGTGAACTACTATTGGAACAGGGATTTACCAGCGTTACTGCGCACCCCGATCCCACCGGGCGACTAAGAGCTGTTAGCGGCATTAGGAGGGCATAGCTTGGCAAGTGTTTATGACTGTTCGGTCGACACCGATCTGCTAACTGGCTTTCGATTAGCCAAGGTCTCCCTCGATAGACAAGAGCTGGTTGTGCTGCCCACGGATACGGTCTATGGAATTGCCGCGAACGCTTTCAGCCCTAAGGCAGTTGAAAATCTGCTCAACGCAAAAGGTCGCGATCGAACCTCGCCCCCACCGGTTCTAATTCCCAAGGTCGAGACCCTTTCGGCTTTGGCGGCCGATCTGCCTTTAGTTGCAAACCAACTTGCCGCAGCCTTTTGGCCAGGCGCTTTGACAATGGTGCTGAAAGCTCAGAGAAGTCTCGACTGGGATCTAGGCGAGACTAGGGGGACAGTTGCACTGAGGGTGCCTGACCACAAGATAACTTTGGCTCTTTTGGAAGACGTCGGTCCATTGGCGGTATCAAGTGCAAACTTGAGTGGGCAACCTTCGGCAGTTACTGCGCAACAAGCAGTTGATTACTTTGGTCCGAAGGTAGCGGTTTATCTCGATGCCGGTGCTTCACCTAAGGGCGAAGCATCAACAATTCTTGACCTTACGCAGGTGAGAGACGGAGAGCCAATTCGTGTCCTGCGTAAAGGTGCAATTTCGCTCGAGCGAATTCGATCGGTGATTGGCAACGTGGAGCTCGAGGTCGACTAGTGCGCGCCTACTTCCTGGTTGCACTGATCACAGCGGTGGTTACATACCTGTCGACCTGGCTCGTGCGCTACACAGCGAAGCGATTCAATATCGCTCCTGCAATTAGAGAAAGAGACGTGCACAAATCTCCAACCCCGCGCATCGGTGGGATAGCAATGCTGCTTGGGCTGGGGGCGGGCTTCTTCTCAGCCGCATCCTTCGGTTGGTTTGAGCCTCTCTTTGCCAACCCTGGACCAATTTGGGCGATGTTTTTCGCGGCTGCACTAATTGTTGTTGTCGGCCTTCTTGATGACCTAATTGAACTTGACTGGACAGCAAAAATGGGCGGTCAGATGGCCGCTGCCTGGATAATCGCCTCGTCTGGTATTCAAATAGTTTCTTTGCCAATTGGAGGGGTCACTGTTGGCAGCTTCGCTGTCTCCTTGGCAATCACTGTTTTCGCGCTGGTTCTGGTTATGAATGCCGTCAACTTCATAGATGGCCTAGATGGATTAGCGGCAGGTGTGGTTGCCATTGGAACGCTTGCCTTTTTTGTTTACACATATCTGCTCGCCCAGCAAACCAGTCCCACCAACTACTTCTCAACCGCTGGACTAATTTCTGCCATCATCCTGGGATTAGTGGTTGGCTTTCTTCCGCACAACTGGAGACCGGCAAAGATTTTCATGGGTGATTCAGGAGCAATGCTTCTTGGACTACTAATGGCGACAAGTGCTATCACGGTCACCGGTTCCATCGATCCAGCAACTGTCACTCGCAATGATCTGTTGCCAGCACTGATTCCGCTAGCGCTTCCAGTATTTATTTTGATTCTGCCGCTGCTGGATTTATTGCTTGCAGTGGTGCGAAGGCTAAGCAGAGGTAAGTCACCTTTTGCACCCGACAGGGAGCACATTCACCATCAGCTGCAGGATATTGGCCACTCACACCAGGGTGCTGTTCTTGTCTTCTATCACTGGACCCTACTGGTCTCAACCACACTGCTGCTATTTTTCTGGTTAGATTTGCCACAGGTGCTAATGATTTTTGGGGCTTGGCAAATCCTCGCACTTGTCCACACATACTGGCCAGCCCTGGCTAGGCGAATTCGATATCGGAGGAAGATTGCAAACAAACAGTAAACAGCTATTTGCAAAAGCCCTTCGCTTAAGTCTGCTCCTAGCAGGATTAGTTGCCGTACTTGGTTCGATCATTGGTTTTATGGTCTATGGTTCGGGCGGGGTTGCATCGTCGCTGATTGGCGCGGCTGTCTCTGCCGTCTTTGGAGTAATGACCATTCTCAGTATTGGATTTGGTTCCAAGCTTGGGCTGAATGGCTTCTACGCTCTGGTCCTGGGAGGTTGGCTACTTAAGGTCTTACTATTCGCCCTCCTGCTTGGCTTCCTTCAATCAGCCACCTTTATTTCGGGACCCATGTTCTTTTTTGCTGTAGTAGCGTCGGTCCTGGGAGGCCTGGCAATCGACTCCTATGTGGTCCTGACTGCCAAGATTCCAGCGGTCGAGAATTAGCCCAGTCAATTTGGGAATTGGGCCGAGGTGGTCCGAGTTATCCATATAAACTCTTGGGGAAACCCAAACAACTTGGCCCTCTGCGCCCCTGACCAGGAGAAGAACCCTGATTACAGCAATGAGTCTCTTCATGGCCGAGGGTGGCGAATTTCATCCACCGACAATCTATGAGTTTTATCCCGAAGTATTCCTTTTTGAGGGAACCGCCTTTGCCATAAACCGAATCATGATGATCAGGCTCATCGTCATGACTCTTCTAATTGTCCTGTTCCTGCTCTGGACTAGAAAATTCAATCAGGCTGTGAAGACAGGCAATGTCGTTCCAGGCAGATTCCAACTGCTCGGCGAAATGGCGCTGAACTTTGTTCGCAAGTCAATTGCCCACGATCAGCTTGGCGAGAAAGACGGGGAGCGCTTCCTTCCTCTGCTGACCACAATTTTCTTCATGGTGCTTGGAATGAATATCACGGGCATCATTCCGTTTGCCAACATCGCAGGAACATCTGTAATTGGTATTCCGCTGGTACTGGCTGCCGCAGCCTACGTCACATTCATTTATGCGGGTGTGAAGCGTCACGGAATGAAGTTTTTCAAGAACTCGCTTTTCCCATCTGGTGTCCCGGTTTACTTCTACACGCTCGTTACACCGATTGAGTTTCTTTCAACATTTATTCTTCGACCGGTGACGCTTGCTCTTCGTCTTTTGATGAACATGATTGCGGGCCACCTGTTGCTGGTTCTGTGTTTCTCGGCGACTCACTTTTTCTTCTTCCAGGCTGATGGCCTATTCAAGGCATTCGGTGCTGGAACCTTTATCTTTGGCTTCGCCTTTACCTTGTTTGAGATTTTGGTGTCTGTTTTGCAGGCATACGTATTCACACTTCTGACCACTGTCTACATCCAGTTGGCATTGGCAGACGAACACTAAACCCCCACGGAAGGAAAAACAGTGGACGCAGTAACACTTGCCGAACTATCCGGCAACATCGCAGTAGTTGGTTATGGCCTCGCAGCAATTGGCCCAGGAATTGGTGTGGGATTGGTAGTTTCCAAGACCATCGAGTCAATTGCTCGTCAGCCTGAGCTAGCAGGTCGTCTTCAGGTCACGATGTGGCTAGGTATCGCTTTCACAGAAGCGCTAGCACTTATCGGTCTGGCAACCCCGTTCATCTTTGGCTAAGACCAGATCATGATCGTTAGATTTTTCGCAGCGTCAGCGCCCGAGGGCGGTGAACAACCCAATCCGCTATTGCCGGCCGACTACGACATCATCTGGTCATCGGTAATCTTTGTCACTCTGCTCACCTTCTTTTGGTTCAAGGTTCTGCCTGGATTCAAGAAAATGCTGGACGAGAGAGCAAAGGCGATTGAAGGTCGTCTCGCCGAAGCCGAGGAAGCGCAGAAGGCTGCCGAGCGTCGCACCGCAACAGTGCTGGCCGAGCAGGAGCAACTTCGATCGGAAGCTTCAAGCATTCGCGAAGAAGCCAGAGCCGAGGGTGCAACAATCCTTTCCGAACTCAAAGAGCAGGCCGCAAGAGAAGCAGAGCGTCTTGTCGAAAGCGGCAAGACCACACTGCTTTCCGAGCGCGATGCTGCTTCGAGGGCGCTTAAGGCCGAAATCGGAGCACTTGCTTTGGAGCTGGCTTCAAGAATCGTCGGCGAAAAGCTGCAGGACGACAAGGTAGCGAACAAAGTCGTTGATGACTTCATAGCAGAACTAGAAGGAAAGAAAGTTAGCTAATGGCTTCTAGTACGCGGCAATCAATGCTGGCTCTTCAGGAGAAACTGAACAGTCAGGCTGGAGTCAACCTAGATTTAGCGAAGGAATTTTTCGCTATAGCTAATGCCTTGCAGCAGAGCGCGCAGCTGCGCTCGCTGCTCTCAGATCCTTCCGCTGAGAGCTCTGCCAAGGAAAAGTTGGTTGACTCAGTTTTTGCCGCGGCCTCTGGCACTGCGAAAGAAACCGCCAAGATGGCGGCCAAGCTTCGCTGGTCAGCTACTCGAGATCTCGCAGCCGCTTTTGAGGTAATTGGTGTTCGCGCCATAGCAGCTCAGAGCAAGAACCTGGATTCTCTGCAGACTGAGCTATTTGAGATTCAGCAGCTGGTTGCTAAAGACAGCGAGCTTGAGCTTGCACTTTCAACCACTCGAGTCAGCCCTGCTGGCAAGCAGGATCTGGTGGGTAAGTTGCTTGCTGCCAAGGTCTCCGAAGCCGCCCTTGCTCTTTCTTTGCAGGCTGTTTTCTCTAGAACCTTCAAGAGATTTGCTGAAGTCATTGAGCAGTATGGACTTTGGATTGCAGAATTTGCTGGCGAGTCTGTCGCTCACATCCGAGTTGCTAGGGCTCTATCTACCCAGCAGCTGGAGAGATTGACCAAAGCCTTGTCAAAGGCCTTCGGTCGAGACCTGCAGGTGAATGTAGAGATTGACCCAGAGGTTATTGGGGGAGTACACGTAACCGTCAACGGTGAAGTTATTGATGGAACAGTCCTCACAAAATTGGTAAACGCAAGATTGCAGCTCAACTGAGCTGAGAAATAAAGAAAAGGAAAACATATGTCAGAGCTCAAGATCAGTCCGAATGACATTCGGGATGCACTGAAGGACTTTGTTGCGTCCTACGAGCCCCAGTCCTCCTCCAAGCAGGAGGTCGGTTATGTGACCGATGCCGCTGACGGTATTGCGCACGTAGAGGGTCTACCTAGCGCGATGGCCAATGAGCTACTCAAGTTTGCTGATGGAACCATCGGTCTAGCTCTGAACCTTGATGAGCGTGAAATCGGTGTCGTAATCCTCGGTGAGTTTTCCTCGATTGAAGAAGGCATGGAGGTGTACAGAACCGGTGAGGTGCTTTCCGTTCCTGTCGGCGATGCATTCCTCGGCCGTGTTGTAGACCCACTGGGTAACCCGATTGACGGTATGGGTGAAATTAAGAGCGAAGGCACTCGTGAACTTGAACTTCAGGCTCCTGGCGTAATGCAAAGAAAGAGCGTTCACGAACCACTGCAGACTGGAATCAAGGCAATCGACGCGATGATTCCAATTGGACGAGGCCAGCGTCAGCTGATTATTGGAGATCGCCAGACTGGTAAGACTGCCATTGCGGTTGACACAATCATCAACCAGAAGAGCAACTGGGATTCTGGCGATGTCAACAAGCAGGTTCGCTGCATTTATGTAGCCATTGGTCAGAAGGGTTCGACAATTGCCGGTGTCAAGGCAGCCTTGGAAGAGGCAGGCGCTATGGCTTACACGACAATTGTTGCTTCTCCTGCATCAGATCCAGCGGGCTTCAAGTACCTTGCTCCCTATACGGGCAGCGCTATTGGACAGCACTGGATGTATGGCGGCAAGCATGTCCTCATTATTTTTGATGACCTCAGCAAGCAGGCTGAGGCCTATCGAGCAGTTTCACTTCTTCTCAGACGCCCACCAGGTCGTGAAGCTTACCCAGGAGACGTCTTCTATCTGCACTCGAGACTTCTGGAGCGCTGCGCAAAGCTCTCTGATGAAATGGGAGCGGGTTCGATGACGGGACTTCCAATCATCGAAACCAAGGCGAATGACGTCTCCGCGTTCATTCCTACAAACGTGATTTCGATTACCGATGGCCAGATCTTCTTGCAGTCGGATCTATTCAACGCAAACCAGCGACCTGCTATCGATGTTGGTATCTCAGTTTCACGTGTTGGTGGTGCTGCACAGGTGAAGGGAATCAAGAAGGTTTCTGGAACTTTGAAGCTTGAGCTAGCTCAGTATCGTGCCCTTGAAGCATTCGCCATGTTTGCATCTGACCTAGATGCAGCATCGAGAAAGCAGCTAGAGCGTGGAGCGAGACTGACTGAGCTGCTAAAGCAGCCGCAGTATTCGCCATACCCGGTTGAAGCGCAGACTGTTTCAATCTGGGCTGGTACGACCGGAAAGCTCGACGATGTCCCCAAGGAAGACATCCTCAAGTTTGAAAAGGAGTTCCTGGACCACCTGGGGCGAAAGACTCAGATTCTCACAACCATTCGCGAGACCAACAACCTCGAGGACGACACTCTGAAGGCACTGGAAAAAGAAATCGCAGCCTTCAAGCGACTGTTCCAAACCTCTAAGGGGACCGCTCTGGTGAGTGAAGATGACTCCAAGGTCGAGGCTTTGGCAGAGTCCGAAATTGGTCAAGAGAAGATCGTCAAGCAGAAGAGATAGTTAGGGAATATCGATGGGAGCGCAACTTCGGGTCTATAGGCAGAAGATTAAGTCTGCCAAGACGACCAAGAAGATTACACGTGCGATGGAGCTGATTTCGGCATCTCGAATTCAGAAAGCCCAGCAGCGCGTTGCCGCGTCCAATCCATACACCCGTGCCGTGACCAGAGCCGTCTCGGCGGTTGCAACTCACTCAGACATTGATCACCCTCTGACTCGTCAGGTTGAAAATCCGACCATGGCAGCGATTGTGATCTTCACCTCGGATCGAGGCCTTGCCGGTGCTTTTTCATCGGGCGCTATCAAGGAAGCAGAAGCCTTGTCTAAGCGTCTAACCGATCAGGGACTGCAAGTTCAGTACTACCTAGTCGGAAGAAAAGCTGTCAACTATTTCAAGTTCCGCCAGCGTCCATTTGTTCGCGAGTGGCAGGGCGGAACTGATCAGCCTCAGTTTGAAACAGCACGCGAGATTGCCGCAGCCATCACCGAAGCCTTCAACACCCCAACGGAAGAGGGCGGGGTAGACGAGATTTATCTAGTTGGTAACCGCTTCGTCTCCATGATGGTCCAGGATCCGGTTACGGTCAGACTTCTTCCGCTTGAGGTGGTTGAGGAAGAGACAGCTTCGAGCGACATCTATCCGCTTTATGAATTTGAACCAGAACCAGAACTGGTTCTTGATTCACTGCTTCCTGTCTATATCGAAAACAGAGTTTTCAATGCCATGCTGCAGTCTGCAGCGGCCGAACACGCGGCTAGACAGAAGGCCATGAAGAGCGCTACGGATAACGCGGACAAATTGATTTTGAACTACACCCGGTTGGCCAACCAGGCTCGCCAGGCAGAAATTACCCAGCAGATTTCCGAGATTGTCGGTGGTGCGGATGCACTGGCGGCGGTCAAGGACTAACTAAGGAAGAGAAAGCAAATGGCTGACACCAAGACAGCGACAGGTCGAATCGCACGAGTTATCGGACCAGTGGTTGACATCGAGTTTCCACACGATGCCATACCAGAGATCTACAACGCTCTCACCACCGAGATCTCGTATGGCGAGAAGACCACCACACTCACCCTTGAGGTTGCCCAGCACCTCGGCGACGATTTGGTTCGAGCTATTGCTCTGAAACCAACCGATGGATTGGTCAGAGGTGGCATTGTGCATGACACCGGTGCACCAATTTCTGTTCCCGTGGGTGATGTCACTAAGGGCAAGGTGTTCAACGTGATTGGCGAAGTCCTCAACGGGGAGCCTGGCAAGAGCATTGAGATCAAGGAGCGTTGGCCAATTCATCGCAAGCCGCCTAGCTTCGACCAGCTGGAGTCAAAGACTCAGATGTTTGAAACTGGAATCAAAGTTATTGACCTTCTAACCCCCTACGTGCAGGGAGGAAAGATTGGTCTTTTCGGTGGAGCTGGTGTTGGTAAGACAGTTCTGATTCAGGAAATGATCTACCGAGTCGCCGAAAACCACAACGGTGTTTCCGTTTTCGCTGGTGTTGGTGAGAGAACTCGTGAGGGAAATGACCTCATCGAAGAAATGAAGGAAGCCGGCGTTATCGACAAAACAGCGCTGGTGTTCGGACAGATGGATGAGCCACCTGGAACGCGTCTGAGAGTTGCCCTTTCGGCACTGACGATGGCGGAGTATTTCCGTGATGTTCAGGGTCAGGATGTGCTTTTGTTCATCGACAACATCTTCCGTTTCACTCAGGCCGGATCTGAGGTGTCGACGCTTTTGGGTCGTATGCCTTCGGCTGTGGGATACCAGCCAAACCTGGCAGATGAGATGGGAATTTTGCAGGAGAGAATCACCTCAACCAGAGGACACTCGATTACCTCACTGCAGGCTATCTATGTGCCAGCTGATGACTACACAGATCCAGCACCTGCAACCACCTTTGCTCACCTGGATGCAACAACAGAGCTAAGCCGTGAGATTGCGGCTAAGGGTCTTTACCCGGCTGTGGATCCACTAGCTTCAACTTCCAGAATTCTGAACCCCGCATACATCACTCCAGAGCACTACGAAACGGCTATTCGGGTCAAGGCAATCCTGCAGAAGAACAAGGAGCTTCAGGAAATCATCGCCATCCTGGGTGTCGAAGAGCTCTCTGAAGAAGACAAGATCACCGTGGCCAGGGCTCGCCGTATCCAGCAGTTCCTGAGCCAGAACACCTACATGGCAACCAAGTTCACTGGTGTCGAGGGATCGACAGTTCCGCTGAAGGAAACCGTCGAGAGCTTCAAGATGATTGCCGATGGTGAGCTGGACCACGTTCCAGAGCAGGCATTCTTCAACTGCGGTGGCATTGACGATGTCATGAAGGCCTATGAGCGCATCAAGAAGGACCTTGGCTAGTGGCTAAACAGATTGCAGTAAACCTGGTCTCGGCCGACCGAGAAATCTGGTCAGGCAACGCCGACATGGTGGTGGCTAAAACCTCGGTCGGTGAGATTGGGCTACTCGCTGGACACGAACCGATTCTTGCGGTTTTGGTTGGTGGTCAAATTCGTATCTCATCGACAGATGGGAACGTGACCGTTGAAACGCAAGAGGGCGGATTTATTTCCATGGAGTCCGACATAGTCACTGTTGTGGTGCGAGACGCTCAACTAGTCAGCTAATGCTAATTCTGCTTCCGCCGTCGGAGACCAAACGTCCCGGCGGCGTTGGCATTTCTATCGACAAGCTGGCAATTATTTGGGCTGCACTCGATCCAGCTCGAGACCAACTGATTGCAGCTCTTGAACAGCTCTGCCGCGATAGTGAAAAAGCAGCTGAAGCACTGAAGCTTGGTAAAAAGAGTCAGGCAGAGATAGAGAAAAATCTCTCGCTGATGACCTCGCCGACTATGCCAGCTCTATACAGATACAGCGGAGTCCTTTATGAGGCTCTTGATGCTGAGTCATTGAGCCCACAGGCGTTGAATCTTGCGGGGGAGAGACTCTTTATACAATCTGCCCTATTTGGTCTACTGCCTGCGCTTGAGCAAATTCCCGATTATCGCTTCAGTGCCTCAAGCAAGCTTCCAGGAATCAATCTTTCAGAAATTTGGACCAATGCCCATGCAGCAGTCTGGCCGAGAATGCTCGGATCAATTCTCGATATGCGATCCGCTGAGTATCGGCAACTGAATCCAATTCCAGCGCAGAGAGATTCCTATGTGGTGGAGGTATATGCGGAAGATGGCAAACTGCTGAATCACTTCAATAAAAAGGCAAAGGGCTTGTTTGTTAGAGCCGCCCTCGAAAATGACTTGACTGAGATTGCCCAGGCAACTGAGGTTGCAAAAGCTGCAGGTCTTAGGGCAGTAGTTGAGGGACGAGCGCTAAAGCTATTCGCCCCCCGGTAACTACTTGTCGGTCTCCTCGATTGGCATAACCACGTATGGCTCTGGTAGTTCAATCACGCCTTCGACTAGCGAGATGATGCTGTCGAACCAGCCCTGGTCGTTGAAGAGCAGGTAGCCAGGGGTAAGCCACATGTTCCCTGCTTTGTCATAGACGGACACCAGGACTACCTCAGACCGGTTGATTTTCAGATCGACAATCTGAGGCTCAGTTGGTCCTTCACCAATCGGCTCGGATGTTTCAACTGGCTGGTCTTCGGTTCCAACCGAACCTTCGGTGGTAACCCCGGCAGATGCATCCTTAGTCATTGTCGTGATGGGACGGGCGTACTGCTCGTAGTACTTGGATGAAACTCCTCCGTACCATCGTCCGTCCTTGATTCTTGCCACCGCATCGTTCGGCGAAACAGTTCCAAATTCTCCCCGCTCAACTATCTCGAAGCTGGCTGCAGAGACGTAGGCAATTTTTCCATCCATACCCCAGCTGATGTAGAAGTCGATAGGTAGCGGCTGGTCGTTGAAACTGTTGCTGACGGTTGCATACGCACCCCAGTCATCACGATAAGCAGCAATTTGATCTTTAGAAACCTTGATTCCAAACTTTTGGAAGGTGCTTATGGTTTGGGCAATTAACTCAGCTTCGCTCGGGATTAGCTCCGGAGTCGGTTTAGGGGCGATGCAGCGCTCATCATTTGATGAATCATCACCCTCGGAAGGTTCGACACAACCCGCCAGGTTGTTCCAACGACCAAAGTTCCAATAGCCAGCACCGGACCAATAGACACTGACATAAAAGTTTTCGCCCTGAATTGAGTAGCTCGGAAATTCTTTACTTGACCATTCGTCTTCTTTGGCTTCCCCGGTTACACCGAATACTTCGGCGATCTTCTTCAGAATCGCCATGGGATCGCCAACCTTGCGAACCTCATAGACAACGCCGCGTCCGCCCTGATTGCTCAGTCCATCGGCAATGTAGTTGTACTGAATCCAACCAGGCCAGATCATCTTTGCGCTGGCGTCAGCCGTTTCCGGGGTTCCACTCATTGCATTCGGCGCAGCCTGCGGTGCGCTGGAGAGACTAAACAGTGGCTGCTGAGGAGCTAGTGCACTAGGAAGCGTAAGTCCAACAGTCAGCACTGCCGCTGCGGCTCCAGCCAAAGAGAATCTTGCAAACTTATAGCCGACTGGCCCCTTCTTACTCTTCAGAGTTGACTCGACCACCACTGACTCGGAAAGTAGTGGAGCGTTGCCAGCTGGGTCAGCCTGCTTTAGGCGGTTTCTCAGTTGTTCGTCGTTCATATCTGGTTTATGTCACAGGGTCGTTGTTTTTTTCAAGTTCCTGCAAAAGACTTTTCTTGGCCCTGGAAAGCCTGACATTGACAGCATTTGTGCTCAGACCAAGAGCCTTGGCGATCTGATTTGGCTCTAACCCATCGAAGGACCACATCGCAAGGACCTCCTGATCCTTCAGAGGCAGCTTGCGCCATGCTTCAGCCAGCTCCAAATCAGCCAGGGCGATCACCTCAGCGGAGGGGGCTGCAACAGGTTCGGCTAGGGTGGCCAGAATTGAGTAGCGACCTGCCTCTTTTCTGCGGTGGTTACTTATCAGGTAGCGGGCAGTTTTATAAAGCCAGGGGAGTTCAAAGTCCTTGGGGATGCTTGAGCGTTTACTCCAGGCAATCTCGAATAGATCTGAGGCAATATCGTCAACCTGATCAGCCGGTAGTCGCCTGGCCAAGAAACGGCTTATCTCGGCAATGTGGGCCCTGAACAGGGCGCCAAACTCTTCGGCTGTCATTTCATCTCCCAAATAGACAATGTAGTGGGAGAGGGAGTTTTTTCATTCTTTTCGATAGCAGGCTGGAGCATGGTCAAAAATCATTCCGGTCGACTGCATCAGCGCATACATAGTGGTGGAGCCAACAAAGCTGAATCCGAGGCGCTTGAGCTCTTTGCTCATGGCCTCAGACTCTTTACTGGTCGCCTGCCATTTGAAACCCGTTCTAGGGGTAACGCGCCTTTTTGGTGCGAATGACCAGAGGAGTTCTCTTAGGTCTATGCCTTGATCTTGAACCACCCGGGCGTTGTTGATGGCTGAGTTTATTTTGGCCAAGTTTCTAATGATTCCATCGTCCTTGAGTAATCGATTGACATCTTTTTTGCCGTAGCTGGCAATCTTTTCTGAATCGAAATTGTCAAAGGCTCTTCTAAATCCTTCTCGTCTTTTGAGAATTGTTAGCCAGCTAAGGCCAGCCTGAAAACCCTCAAGACAGATTCCCTCAAACAGGTCGCGCTGTTTGGTTGTGATGGTGCCCCACTCTTTGTCGTGATAGCGAATATAAATGGGATCTTCAGTAAGCCAACTGCAGCGCCTAATTCCATCGGATAGCACTTTGCTGCTCATTTGAAGGAAATCCCCTCTAAAGCAAGTAGCTTCTTCTTGGTCGGGATTCCGTTTCCTCCGGAGTATCCGGTTAGCTTTCCCGTGCTGCCCATGACTCTGTGGCAAGGAATGATTATGGGAATAGGATTTGCCCCGACTGCACCGCCCACAGCTCTTGAGGCGGCAGGATTTCTGATTGCCTTGGCCAACTTTCCGTAACTTAGGGTTTGGCCATATTCAATCTTTGCTATTTGTTGCCAAACCTTTTGCTGAAAACTTGTCCCGTGTAGTTCCAGCGGCACCGAGAAACGCCTTAGCTTTCCTGAGAAATACTCATTGAGCTGTTTCGAAGCGAGGTCAACGTGTTCCTGTGCTTTTCTCGATTCGCTAAAGTCTTTCAACTTGCTCCTGGCAGAGAGAATGTCTATCGAGCAGATCCCTTTTTCGCTTGCAGCAATAGACAGAAGCCCGATGGGGGAGCCAACTACTCGGCGAGCTGAAATCTCAATCACAAGACAAAGCTACTCAAATAATTCCCCAAACTAAGTTATCCACAGCTTTGACCTGCAGCTGCCGATTGAGGTTCCTTGGCCACAGGATTGCCGGATGCAGATTATTTTCTTCGCCCCCGCACTCGTCTACGGTTTGTCCCTAGCTATCCAGGGTGACTTTCTGCTGCTTGTTATATCTGTAACCACAGTCGTCATCTGGATTTTGCCAAGATTTCTTGAATCAAAGAAGCCGAGCATCAATCCCAGCATCGAACTGGCTGCGTGGCCAGAGCCACCACTTGGCAAGTTGGTGTCAAAAGAAGAATCAGATTATTGGTTTCCGCCCTGCTCCAAGGCGGAGATAGTTGCCATAAATCTCAGCGGTCTTGTTGTCGAGAGATTCTTCGAATCATTTGTAGCGGCCTGCTCGGAGGAGTTTTGGCTAGTCGGAGATCCTATGCGGGGTGATTTCATGCAGCAAGTCTCCATGAACGATGAGGCCGAAAAGCTTACGTCCTTCGTTAAGCATTTCAAAAGAAGGGCAGAGGTTCCGCTTGCTCTGAACTTAGTTGTGACCAACATGCAGGCTGCTTTTTCAAGGCAAGAGCTGTCCGATTTATTCGCCTCTACAAATTTGAACTACCGCATTTTCAATTTAGGTGAAAATAACCGCGGTTCTGGCTTGGATGTCGAGAAACAGAAAAGTATTTTCAAGGTGTTAGGCAGTGTCTCTGGACTACCGGTGGAGTTTTATTTTGCTGAGCTACCTCTTGCCGGTGAGGAAGCGAATAATCGAAGTGATGAAGGACTGACGTCCGGTGGAACGCTCAATAACATCGGCTATGCGAGCAGCCAGCATCGCACCTCGGGCGGCAATAAACCTAAATGGCTCAACTTCCCAGCGGGGAGAGCGGTGGTTGACAAAGGCCAGAGCAGTGAGGTCGGACTGATTTCCCAGAATCAAATCCGCCATGGTTCTTCCCGCCAGATTGGAAGTCCCGACGCCGTCGCCGACATAACCACCCGCCTGGCCAATCTTGGTCACCGAATCGAGCCTGACTGAGGTCATCCAATCTCTCGCCACTCCCAGAGCACCACCCCAGTTATGGGTGATTTTTACCTCCTTTAGTTGTGGAAAAAGATCCTTGAGTTCCTTCTCGAGGAAGACGTGAATCTTTTCTACAGTGTCATACTCCGCCTTGACGGAAGACCCGAAGTGGTAGGGAGCACCTCTACCACCAAAGGCAATTCGGTTATCTTTCGTTCGCTGGCCGTAAATAATCAAATTTCTAAAATCGGCAAAGGTTATGCCTTGAACTAAACCAATCTCATCCAGCAGTTCGGGACTAATTGGTTCTGTCACAATCATCAAGGAGTAAAGCGGTAGGAACTCGCGTTTTCTCCTGGGAAGAAGTGGTCGGTATCCCTCAAGGGCATCGACAATGTATTCCCCGTGGAAGTCGCCTCTAGTTGTTCTGACAAGTCCACTGGAGAAATCCAGCACCTCTGTTTTTTCAAAGATTTCTCCGCCTAATTCCTCGACTTTACGAGCTAGACCACGAACGAGTTTGGCCGGCTGAATACTTGCGCAGGCGGGGTCGAAAACTGCAGTAATGGCACTGCTTGCCTTTGGCAAGAGGCTTGGCTCTAAGAATCCGAGCTGATCAACACCGAATTCTTTGGCTTGCTCGATTTCGCTTTCTGCTCGCTTGAGTTGAGCGCTGTTTCTAACCAGATTTATCGTTCCTGCTTTTTGAAAATCACAGCTGATGCCAAGCTCGCGAGTGATTGAACCAATCTCATCGACCGTTGCAACCATTGCCTTTCGAATGGCGATGGCTTGGTCCTTGCCGTAGCGCTGAGAAATTAGTTCCGCAGACCAGGGAAAAAGGGCAGAGCACCATCCGCCGTTTCTACCCGAGGCTCCAAAGCCAGCAATTTCTTTTTCGATAATGCCAATCTTGAGATCAGGTTTTTGTCTAAGAAGATAGAGCGCTGTCCAGAGTCCGGTATAGCCGGCTCCAAGAACCAGGACATCAAAATTTCGTCTTCCCGAAATGGGTCTGGGCCAGAGGGATTCTTGGAGCGAATCGTGCCAAAAACTCAGCGAGCGATAGGAAGAATCTAGGAGTTCAGTTTCTTCCATGCCTCGGTCAGAACCTTGCGCAGGATTGCCTCTATTTCATCAAATTCCTTAGGGCCCGCGGTCAGCGGAGGAGCCAGCTGAACTACGGAGTCACCTCGGTCGTCTGCTCGACAGTAAAGACCTGCATCGAGGAGGGCATTATTCAAAAAGCCGCGCAGTAGTTTCTCTGACTCTTCTCGAGTTAGCTGCTGCTTGGTCTTCTGGTCTTTCACCAGCTCGATGGCAAAGAAGTAGCCGTCACCTCGAACATCGCCGACGATTGGAAGATCGTAGAGCTTCTCGAGTGTCTTTCTGAATACCGGCGAGTTTGTTCTTACATTGTCGACCAACCCCTCGCGCTCAAAAATCTGAAGATTGGCGAGAGCGACCGCGCAGGCCACCGGGTGTCCGGCGAAGGTGTAGCCGTGGGAGAACGTCGTCATTCCCTGGCTGAATGGCTCGAAGTACTTCTCCTTCAGGAATAGCGCACCCAGCGGCTGAGCTCCCGAGGTAATTGCCTTGGCGGTAATCATCATGTCTGGCTGGATGTCATAGCGGATTGATCCAAACCACTCACCTGAGCGGCCATAGCCAGTGATGGTTTCATCGGCCACCAGCACCACGTCGTACTTGGTGCAGATTTCTCTAACGCGCTTGTAGTAGCTCGGTGGTGCAGTGAAGCAGCCACCAGCGTTTTGGATTGGTTCGATGAAAAATGCCGCAACTGTGTCCGGTCCCTCAAAAAGAATCGCTTCCTCTAAACGATTGGCACACCAGATTCCAAACTCTTCTTCGCTCTTGAACTGCTCCGGTGCCCGGTAGTAGTTGTTGCTTGGAACTCGGAATGCTGATGGAACCAGTGGCTCGAAAACCTGCTTGAAGTTTGGAAGGCCTGTAATCGAAAGAGCACCGTGGCTGGTTCCGTGATAAGAGGTCATTCTCGAAATGACCTTGTGCTTCATCGGCTTACCCATGAGCTTGTAGTACTGCTTGGCAAGTTTCCAAGCGGTCTCTACACCTTCGGTGCCACCGGTTGTGAAGAAGATTCTGGTCATGCCCGCGGGACCAATCGACAGCAGCTTCTCAGTTAGCTCAATCGCCCTGGGGTGGTTGAAGGACCACAGGGGCATGAAGTCAAGCTCCATCATCTGCTTTTGCGCCGCATCTGCCAGTTCTTGTCTTGCGTGACCTGCATTGCAGGTGTAGAGACCAGACAAAGCATCAATTAGACGATTGCCCTTTGAGTCATATAGATAGTGGCCTTCTCCGCGCACGATGATTCGCATGTCTGAGCTATTGAAGGGAGAGTGGCGGGTGAAGTGGAGCCAGGAATGTTCTTTGCCTGACTTTTGCCAGTCTTTGTCACCGATTGGTTGACCTGAGTCCATGGCATCGAGAAGCTCGAGCTCAGAGGAGCTGCCTTTTTTGCGAAGCGGGCTGAGCAGTTTGCTCAGAATGCTCGTCTTACTGCTGTCTTGAGATATCGCCATCGATTATCACTACCTTCTACCTGGTTCCCCAGTTATAAAACTGCTTGTGCAACCGAAGATAAACGAAGGTTTCTGAGCTAACGACGCCCGGTAGAGCCCTCACCTTTTCATTCAGTAGCGCAATCAGTTGATCATCGTCCTCGCAGACGACTTCAGCCATCACATCAAAACTACCAGCTGTTAGAACCACATAATCGACCGAGGGGATGCGCGCCAGCGCTTCCGCCACCTGGGTCACATCACCCACACACTTCACACCGATCATTGCCTGTCGGGAAAAACCCAGCTTTAGCGGGTCGGTAACTGCAACTATCTGCATTACGCCTGACTCGGAGAGTTTTTGGACCCGCTGCCTAACCGCAGCCTCTGACAGCCCTACGACCTTGCCTATTTCGGCATAGGATTTGCGGCCGTCTTTTTGCAGCTGCTCGATAATCAGCTTGGAAACCTCATCTAGGTGAGATTGGCGGGTTCTACTCATTCTGGACATGTCCCGAGTATCACAGGAAAAGCCGCTCGCTAGCAGGAAATTAGTAGTTTTTTTACAAATAAGTTACGAAATCGACAATTTTCCTCAATTTTTCTTTCGAGATAATCGATGGGGGTAGCATTTCCCTGAATTCTCAACGAGGAGTAATCGTGGCCAGGAAGCTGCAAAATTTCGTGGGCGGAAAGCTAGTTTCGCCAGCATCAGACAAATACAGCGATGTCATCAACCCTTCCACCGAAGAGGTTTATGCTCATGCCCCAATTTCCGGAGCAGAGGATGTGCAGAATGCATTCCAAGTTGCTCACGAGGCATTCAAGGAGTGGAGTCAAACTACTCCTAGCGAGAGGCAGCTGGCACTTTTCAGAATCGCTGATGAACTGGAAAAACGTGCCGGGGAAGCTGCAGATCTCGAGAGCGAGAACACAGGAAAACCACGTGGAACTCTCGTTGACTTCGAGATGGTTCCATCGGTTGATCAGATTCGATTCTTTGCAGGTGCCGCTCGAAACCTTGAGGGTCGGGCAACTGCCGAGTACGCAAAGGACCACACCTCTTCTATTCGTCGCGAACCAATCGGTGTAATCGGCCAGGTCACTCCATGGAACTATCCGCTCAATATGGCCGTCTGGAAATTTGCGCCTGCGATTGCTGCGGGTAACACGATTGTTCTCAAGCCATCCGACACCACTCCAGTTTCAACTTTGCTTCTGGCAGAAATCGCCAACAAGTTCTTGCCACCTGGAGTCATGAACGTGATAACTGGTGACCGCGACACAGGTCGCATGATGGTTGAAAACAGAATTCCACAGATGGTTTCCATCACCGGTTCGGTGCGGGCAGGTATGGAAGTTGCTAAGACTGCAGCTTTAGATCTGAAGCGAGTCCATCTTGAACTTGGTGGCAAGGCTCCGGTGATTGTCTTTGCCGATGCGGATATGGAAAAGGCGGCCGCGGGCATTGTTGCGGCAGGATTCTTTAACGCCGGTCAAGACTGCACAGCAGCCACCCGTTTGCTGGTTGAGGACAAGGGCTATGACCAGTTCATGGCTGCTCTTCTGGCCGAGGTTAAGGCCTCCGCGAAGGTTGGAAAGCCTTCGGATGCAGACATTCTGTTTGGACCGGTCAACAACTCGAACCAGCTTGCACGCGTCAAGGGCTTTATTGAAAGAGTTCCGTCACACGCCAAGATTGAAACTGGAGGTAACCAGCTAAGTGGCAAGGGTTACTTCCTGGAGCCAACAGTTATCTCTGGTCTCAAGCAACAGGATGAGCACATCCAGGACGAGATCTTTGGCCCCGTCCTCACCGTTCAGCGCTTCAGCGGGGATGACCAGGCTCTTCAGTGGGCCAACGACGTCAAGTACGGACTGGCTTCCTCGGTTTGGACCAATAACCACAAGCGAGCCATGCGCTTCGCCAAGTTCCTGGACTTCGGGGCCGTCTGGATCAACACCCACATCCCGCTGGCCGCTGAGATGCCTCACGGAGGCTTCAAGCACTCGGGCTACGGCAAGGACCTCTCGGCCTATGGCTTTGATGACTACACCCGCATCAAGCACGTGATGCACTACATCGGAGACTAGGAAAAAAACTTTTCCCTCAAGGTCGCCCTGGGGGCTTTGAGTGTGTCAAACTTTTCCTACTTTGGTGCCAGGGCGCCCTAGGGGACAAGGAGATAAAAACATTATGAAGCGTGAGCTACCCAACGACCCGATGCTCAGAGAGCTAATTGACCTAGCTCGTAAAACACAGATCTCCCGCCGTGCGGCTCTTGCCGGTGTTGGCGGAACTGCAGCTGCACTCACTCTCGCATCCTGCTCAACCGCAGAAGAGAGTTTGACTCCAGCAGTTGACGTGTCTGATTCCGAACCTGTTTTGGTTTGGCACAACTGGCCCGCATACATGGATGAAGATGACGAGGGTAATTACCCAACACTGCTTCGTTTCCAAGAGCAGTCGGGAATTACCGTTGACTACAAGATTGAAATTGATGACAACGACACCTGGTATGCAAAGGTCAAGGATCAACTTGAACTTGGTCAAGACATCGGTGCTGACGTTGCTTGCCCAACCGGTTGGATGGCGCAGCGACTAAAGAACCTCGGTTACATCCAACAGTATGACGATGCAAACATGCCAAACAAGGTTGCAAACCTTGCTCCTTCTTATCTAGGTGCACCAGAAGATCCAGACAGAACCTACATCATTCCTTGGCAGGCTGGTTTCGCAGGAATTGGTTACAACAAGCAGGCTTACAAAGATGCCACCGGAAAAGATACTCCAGGTTCGATGGCTGATCTTTGGGCTGCAGAGCTGAAGGGAAGAGTCGGACTACTTTCTGAGATGCGCGACAGCGTTGGTCTTGTTCTAATGAGCCAGGGAATTGACATCACTTCTGCCGACAGCCTTAATGAGGACGCCTTCATGGCAGCTATTGAATTCATCAAGCAGCAGATTGATGGCGGTCAGATCTATAACGTTCGCGGAAACAGCTACCTCGATGACCTTGCAACTGGCAACATCATCGCCGCAACCGCATGGAGTGGTGACATCACCGTCATCAACGCCGAGCAGGGTACGGAAGACAACCCAGAGCCATACGGCTTCATCTTCCCAGACTCCGGTGTCACCCTATGGGCAGACTGGTTTATCACCCCGATGGGTGCAACTCACAAGAAAAACGTCGAGAAGCTGATCAACTACTACTACGACCCAGTTAACGCAGCCGAGCTTGCTCTCTGGGTGAACTACATCACTCCGGTGGTTGGTGCTCAAGATGTTGCGGCAAGTATTGATCCGGCGCTCGCTGAGAATCAGCTCATCTTCCCGAACGCCGACACTCTTGCTCAGAGCAAGGCATTCCGAGCCCTATCTGGACAAGAGGAGCAGCGCTTTTCTTCTGCTTGGCAGAACCTGCTGCTCGGCGCTTAGTGTCAACTGACTTCGGAGCCGGGGGACAAGACCTCGAGCTTGTAGGACTGAGGAAGGAATTCCCCGGCTTTGTTGCAGTTGATGATTTAGATCTCAAAATACCTGCTGGTCAATTCTTTGCGCTGCTCGGTCCTTCTGGTTGCGGAAAGACCACAACGCTCAGAATGATCGCGGGACTTGAGACCCCCACCAAAGGAAAGATTCTGATTGGTGGCAAGGACGTAACTGAGCTCAAGCCCCACGAGCGACAAGTGAACACTGTTTTTCAGAACTACGCACTGTTTCCACACATGAGCGTTTTGGAAAACGTTGCCTTTGGTCTGCGCCAGCGAAAAATTGCAGAACCACTAGTTAAGGCTCAAGCAGCTTTGGACATGGTGGAGCTTGGGCACATGTCAGAGAGAAGACCGGCGCAACTATCCGGTGGACAGCAGCAGAGAGTTGCTCTCGCAAGAGCTTTGGTAAATCGCCCAGCACTTCTGCTTCTGGATGAACCACTGGGTGCGCTTGATCTAAAACTTCGCAGACAGATGCAGATTGAGCTGAAATACATTCAAATGGATGTTGGTCTTACATTCCTGCACGTCACTCACGACCAGGAAGAGGCCATGGACATGGCCGACATCGTGGCCGTAATGAACCAGGGTCGTATCGAACAAATGGGCCCACCGGAGCAGCTATATGACAGACCAAAGACCGCCTTTGTTGCCAAGTTCCTAGGTCAGTCCAACATCTTCGTTGGTGAGGTTGCAGAGGCAGGTTCAGAAACAGTTTCCATCAATTTCCGAGGAAACAAACTGAGCGCTCCTTCGGCCAGAGTTGAGAAATCCAGCGGAAAAATTGCCATGGGTGTCAGGCCAGAAAAGACTCGCTTCCACGAAACCAAGCCAGAGGCCGATTCGGGCGTAAATGTCTTGGGCCCAGGGGAGATAACCGACATCAGGTTCACCGGAGTTTCCAATCAGTACCTAATAGAGATTCCTGAAATTGGAGAAATCGTTGTCTTCGCTCAAAACGTTGGCAAATCACCCGTCATTGCACTTGGAGCGCAGGTTTGGGTTAGCTGGAAGGTCGAACACGGCTTTGGTCTAGCTGATCTTCCGACTGGCAAAGAAGACCACTAATGGCATTCATAGCTCTGGGTGGGCAGCAGGCACCAGCTAAGCAACAGTCACCAAAGAAGACTGGAAGAGTCGCTCTGCTACTTCTGCTACCCGGAATCGCCTACCTCGGGCTTTTCTTTCTCACTCCTTTCTTCTCACTCCTTCTAACATCTCTGAAAGTCCCAGATGCTACTGGAGAGATTGGAAGATACGACTACGGGTTTGAGATTGGTAACTATCTGTATGCGCTAGAGCAGTACATGCCGCAGATTGTTCGCTCGTTCGTATTCGCCCTGGTTGCAACGGTGATTGCGCTGGCAATCAGTTATCCGCTGGCGTACTTCATAGCGGTAAAGGCAAGAAACAGGCCGCTTCTCAAAGGGCTGCTTCTGACCATGGTGATTGCACCCTTCTTCATTTCGATGCTGCTTCGCACATTCGCCTGGAAGCAGATTTTCTCTAATGATTCTTGGATAGTGAATACGCTGAAGGACTTCGGTCTTTTTGGTGCCGATAGCTACATCATTGGAACCGATTTTGCTGTCATCTTTGGACTGGTCTATAACTTCATTCCTTTTATGACTCTGCCAATCTTTTCTAACCTAGATCGGCTGGACCTTAGGCTGCTAGAGGCCAGTGGCGATTTGTATGCCAATCCCGTGACCACCTTTAGGAAAGTGACCTTCCCGCTTTCGCTGCCGGGAGTTATCTCGGGAACTCTTCTGACCTTCATTCCAATAAGCGGTGACTACGTTGTGGCTAGCCGCGACTTTTTGGGCGGACCGGATACGGCCATGCTTGGAAACGTGGTGGAGGCGAACTTCCTCAGAATTCAGGATTACCCGACTGCATCTGCGCTGTCTGTTCTTCTGATGGCGGCAATTGTGGTGCTGGTATCTGTTTATGTTCGTAAGAGCGGAACGGATGATTTGCTATGAAGCTCTCGCTTGGAAAGTACCTTTTGCCGACCTACGTGGTCCTTACCTTCCTGTTCCTGTCTATTCCAATCGTTTACACCTTTATCTTCTCCTTTAACGACTCGATCAAATCGAACATCATATGGAGAGGCTTTACCCTCGATAACTGGCTGAACGTCTGTCGTCAGCAGGAAGTTTGCGATGCCTTTGGTAATTCGCTGATCATTGCTGTATCGGCGACGATTCTGGCAACCATTCTCGGAACCATGATTGCCATTGCACTTGTGAGGTATCGCTTCAAGTTCCGCTCCGCAACCAATTTGCTTTTGTTCCTTCCACTTGCGACACCTGAGGTTGTAATGGGTGCTGGTTTGGCGGCTCAGTTCCTGGACTTTGGTTGGCAGAAGGGTCTACCAACCGTAATCATCGCCCACACTATGTTTACGCTCAGCTTTGTGGTGGTTACAGTAAAGGCTCGTGTTGCAACACTTGATCCAGCACTTGAGGAAGCTGGCAGGGATCTTTATGCAAACCCAGCACAAGTTTTCCGCAGGATAACCTTCCCGCTGCTTCTGCCAGGCATCTTGGCCGCCGCCATGCTGGCTTTCGCACTAAGTTTTGATGACTTCATCATCACGCAGTTCAACTCCGGTGCTGTAGACACCTTCCCGAAGTTTGTCTACACCGCTGCCGCCAGAGGCATCCCCGCTGAGGCCAACGTGATCGGTTCGATGGTGTTCATAATCGCCATTGCGATAGTTGTGACAGTTCAGGTGAGGTCTTCGCTGAAGCAGCGAAAACTTGCCAAGAAGAGGTAGTTAGATCTTCGCCAGTCCTGCAGCTAGAACATCTAGTGCATCGTGCAGCAGCTCATCGCTGATGGCTAGCGGTGGCAAGAATCTAATCACGTTGTTGTAGGTTCCGGCGTTCAGAACTACTACTCCATTTTGGTGACAGTGCTTAAGAAGCGCATCTGTGGCAGCGGAGTTCGGGTTCTTAGTTCCTGGCTCCACCAGTTCGATTGCCTGCATTGCTCCGCGTCCGCGCACATCACCAATTACCGGGTGATTATTCTTCATAGCATTGAGTCTTCCGGTGAGAATCTCGCCAATTTCCAAGGCTCTTTGCATCCAGTTACCAGAGGCGTATTGCTCCATGACTGCAACACCTGCTGCTACTGCAATCGGCGAACCACCAAAAGTTCCGCCCAGACCACCGGCGTGAGCAGCATCCATTATTTCTGCTCGGCCAACCACGCCTGAAAGAGGCATGCCGCCAGCGATACCCTTTGCAACGGTAATGAGATCTGGTTCAAAGCCCTCTTCCCATTCGCTGGCAAACCACTTTCCAGTTCTCGCCATACCTGACTGCACCTCGTCAGCGACTAGGACAATTCCATTGGCCCTGGTCCACTCCTGCAAAGTCTTTAGGAATCCAGGCGCTGGAACTACAAAGCCACCTTCACCTTGGATTGGTTCAATGAACAAAGCTGCAAGCTGAGACGCACCGACTCTTTTCTCAAGATAGGTAATTGCTCGAGTGGCAGCTTCCGCTCCGCTCATTCCGGCAGGGTCTCTGAATGGATAGCTCATCGGCGCGTGATGAACGCTGCCTGCCAGTGGACCAAAACCAGTGCCGTATGGGTGAATCTTGAAGTTCATTGACATGGTCAGGTTGGTGCGACCGTGGTAGGCGTGGTCGAAAACTGCAATCTCAGTGCGGCCGGTTGCCTTGCGAGCAATCTTCACTGCATTTTCCACCGCTTCAGCACCTGAATTAAAGAAGGCTGCTTTTTTCTTGAAGTTACCTGGAGCATGCGCGGTGACTAGCTCACCTGCTCTGACGTATGGCTCATAGGGAGTAACTGTGAACAGAGTGTGGGTGAGCTTTGCAACCTGTTTGGAGACAGCTTCAACTACGCCAGGGTTGGTGTGTCCGATAGTGACAACTCCGATACCAGCTCCGAGATCAATCAGTTGATTGCCATCAACGTCTTTGAGAATCGCACCATGGGCCTCGTCAATGAAGGCAGCGAGCATGGTGCCAACACCACCGGCTATAACTTGGCTTCGCCTTTCCTGCATGGCTAGTGACTTAGGTCCTGGGATAGCAGTGACGATGTGGCGTTTCTGTTCTAAGGTCATGCCCTAAGTCTAGATTCCCAGTGAGGGGCTTCGCGATAACCAAACAGGTGCTCCTAGCAACCTTGCAGGTTTGGGCAGGTAGCCTAGAGCAGTGCTGGACACGATTCTCTACCTTTTGGGCATACTCATTTTTCTTGTAGGTATTGCCGTGTCGGTAGGTCTGCACGAATTGGGTCACTATCTACCAGCCAAAAAATTTGGTGTCGAAGTTCGACAATTCATGATCGGTTTTGGCCCCACGCTCTTTTCAAGACGCAGGGGAGAAACGGAATTCGGAATCAAGGCATTTCCTCTGGGTGGCTACATTTTGATGAGCGGGATGTATCCGCCAGCCAAAAAGCCCTACCGCGGCCTGTTTGCCAACTGGATAAATGAGGCAAGGCGCGAGGTCGAGTCTCAGGAGAATGTTTCGGAGGAAAGAAAGTTCTACCGACTTTCGGGCCCGAAGAAGATCACCATCATGCTCGGCGGACCAGTAATGAATCTCCTTCTTGGAACTTTGCTGATTGTTGCATCGTTATCGGGCATCGGCACCTTGCAAAACTCTCTGACAGTCGATCAGGTTTATCCATGCATGGAATCAGCGGTGGAGTCTGAGTGCCCTGAAGGATCTGCTGCGACTCCAGCAAAGCTAGCTGGACTTCAAAGTGGTGATGAGGTCAAAGCAGTGAATGGCCAAACAGTTAGCAGTTGGAAGGAAGTCACAGCGCTATTAGAAGACAATTCATCCAGCACGCTAACCGTTGAACGAAATGGAACCGATGTCACCATAAATATCACTCCGGTGTTTATGGAGCGAGCTGTTTACGATTCGCTAGGAAATCTTGAACTCGACGCCCAGGGAAACCCAGTAACAGAACTCTCACCGGTTTTGGGAATTCGGCTTCTGGGAGTTACTAAACCCGTTGGGCTGGATCAGTCTCTTGCCTACGCAGGGGCATCGCTAGCGTCCATGGCAGCTTTTATCCTCGAGCTGCCTCAGCAGATATATGAAGTGACACTGAGCACAGTTGGCATCACTGAACGCGACCCATATGGGGCTGTGTCAATTGTTGGAGTGGGACAGCTGGCAGGAGAGCTGACATCTGCAGATATTGGAATCGATGCCAAACTCTCATCGCTACTTCTTCTGCTTGGTTCACTAAATCTCGTTCTATTTGTCTTCAATCTCGTTCCGCTCCTGCCACTTGATGGGGGACATGTTGTGGGAGCGGTCTACGAATCAGCCAAGCGCAGAGTTGTAAAGCAGTTCAGGGGAAAGGACCCAGGACCGATTGACACCGCCAAGGCCCTACCGCTGGCCTACTTCGTCTGGGTGGTCCTTATTTTCACTGGAATATTGCTGATTTTGGCGGATCTAATAAACCCAATAGTTGGCTAATCGGAACTAAACGGCAGAGCGAATGGTTAAATCGTTAGCAGTAGCGAAGGGAAAAATGTGCCGGCTGTAAACCTCGGCTTACCAAAGTCCCCGCCTCCAACACTTGCCCCGAGAAGAAAAACTCGACAGATCATGGTTGGCAAGGTGGCGGTTGGTGGCGATGCACCCATCTCGGTGCAGTCCATGACGACAACTCCAACTACCGACATTAATGCGACTTTGCAGCAAATTGCTGAGCTAACAGCCAGTGGCTGTGACATTGTTCGCGTAGCGGTTCCTTCGCAGGACGATGCCGATGTTCTAAGAATTATTGCCAAGCGCTCGCAAATACCTGTGGTCGCCGACATTCACTTTCAACCCCGATACGTGTTCCAGGCGATTGAGGCTGGTTGCGGAGCCGTCAGAGTAAATCCGGGAAACATCAAGAAGTTTGATGACCAGGTTAAGGACATAGCAAAGGCCGCTAAGGATGCTGGAGTCTCGTTGCGAATTGGTGTCAACGCTGGCTCACTAGACCCTCGACTACTCGAGAAGTATGGAAAAGCAACTCCAGAGGCGCTTGTCGAATCAGCTGTTTGGGAAGCTTCGCTTTTTGAAGAGCACGATTTTCACGACTTCAAGATTTCCGTGAAGCACAACGATCCGGTTGTGATGGTTCGCGCCTACGAAATGCTTTCTGAAAAGGGAGACTGGCCACTTCACCTTGGAGTCACCGAAGCCGGACCTGCTTTTCAGGGAACCATTAAGTCTTCGGTTGCCTTTGGAGCACTTTTGTCAAAGGGCATCGGTGACACAATTCGAGTTTCTCTCTCAGCACCGCCGGTCGAGGAAGTAAAGGTTGGTTCGCAGATTCTCGAGAGCCTAAATCTTCGACCAAGAAAACTAGAGATTGTTTCCTGTCCAAGCTGCGGAAGAGCGCAGGTTGATGTCTACACACTCGCCAACCAGGTGACCGAAGGGCTGCAGCACCTGACCGTTCCAATTCGCGTGGCAGTTATGGGCTGCGTCGTAAACGGACCGGGCGAGGCTCGTGAGGCAGATCTGGGTGTTGCCTCGGGTAATGGAAAAGGCCAGATATTCGTCAAGGGTGAGGTCGTCAAGACTGTGCCCGAGAGCGAAATTGTGAAGACCTTGATCGAAGAGGCCAACCGCATTGCCTCGGAAATGGACCCATCCGAGCTTGGAACAGCACAGGTAACCGTCGGCAAGTAGCTAACATTGTGCCCATGCCTTTACGCCTGAGCACCCTGTTCCTTCGGACACTTAGGGAAGACCCGGCCGATGCCGAGGTGGACAGCCACAAGCTGCTGGTTCGCGCAGGCTACATCAGAAGAAGTGGCCCAGGAATCTTCTCTTGGCTCCCGCTTGGCCTAATGGTAAAAAACAAAATTGAGAAAATCGTCCGCGAGGAAATGGCGGCTGCTGGATCTCAAGAGGTTCACTTCCCAGCCCTTTTGCCAAAAGAGCCTTATGAGGCAACCGGAAGATGGGAAGAGTATGGCGACAACATTTTTCGCCTCAAGGACAGAAAAGAAGCTGATTATCTTTTAGCGCCAACTCACGAGGAGGTCTTCACCCTCCTGGTGAAGGATCTGTACACCTCTTATAAAGACCTTCCGCTTTCGATTTATCAGATTCAAATCAAATACCGTGACGAGGCGCGTCCTCGAGCAGGGCTATTGCGCGGACGAGAGTTCGTCATGAAGGATGCCTACAGTTTTGACGTCGATGACGCCGGACTTGCGAAAAGCTATCAGGCTCAGCGAGATGCATACGAGCGCATCTTCAAGCGTCTTGGCCTTGAATACGTAATTGTCAAGGCTGACGCCGGTGCTATGGGTGGATCAAAGTCTGAGGAGTTTTTGTGTCCTTCACCAATTGGCGAGGACACCTTTGTGCGCTCAGTCGGCGGCTTTGCTGCCAATGTCGAAGCCATTAAGTTTGCTGTAGCACCAGATGTCGATTCCAAAGACACACCAGCATCTGTTGTGAACGATTCCCCAAACACACCAACGATTCAGACTCTGGTAGATTTTTCAAACTCCAAGCACCCAAGAAAAGACAAAGCCTGGACAAGTGCCGACACTCTAAAGAATGTTGTTCTTGCACTCACATCCCCCGAGGGCAAGAGAAGTTTGGTAGTGGTCGGTATTCCTGGCGATCGTGAGGTAGACGCCAAGCGTGCCGAGACTTGGTTTGCACCAAGCGATGTAGAGCAGGCAACCGAGTCAGATTTCGCAAAGCATCCGCAGCTGGTCAAGGGCTACATCGGCCCCGTCAAGAGTGGAAAACAGTTCTTAGGTGAGAAGGCTGAGTCCAAGATTCCCTATTATCTGGACCCAAGAATTGCCAAGGGCTCTTCGTGGATAACCGGAGCTAATGAAAACGAAAAGCACGTTTGGCACCTCACGCACGGTCGTGACTTCACAAGCGATGGCATCGCAGATATTGCTGAAGTGAGAGAGGGCGATCCTGCACCAGATGGATCGGGTCCTCTCGAACTAGCTCGCGGCATTGAAATCGGTCACGTTTTCCAGCTGGGAAGAAAGTATGCCGAGGCCCTAGACCTAAAGGTCTTGGACGAAAACGGCAAGCTGGTCACCGTCACCATGGGCAGCTATGGCATCGGTGTCACCCGACTAGTGGCAGTGATTGCCGAGCAGTCGCATGATGACAAGGGTTTGATCTGGCCCGCCTCCGTAGCACCAGCCGAGCTTCACATAGTCGCCGCCGGTAAAGAGGACTCAGTGCTAGAGGCTGCCGAAAAGCTCGCCAGCCAGGCGGAGGCTCAGGGCTTGACCGTGATTTTGGACGATCGGAAAGTTTCACCCGGTGTGAAGTTCGCCGATGCGGAGCTTTTGGGTATGCCCTGGGTAATTGTCTGCGGCCGAGGGCTGGAGCAGGGCGAGGTTGAGCTTTGGGAAAGAGCAACAGGACAGCGAGGAAACGTGAAGCTAGAATCTGCTTTAGCTTCAGTAAAGCTCGGGAATTGAATAGAGGCAGGCATGGATATCGATCTAAATGTCCTTCGCCTGCTGGAGCGCGAAAAAGAAATCCCATTTGATGAGCTAGTGCTGATCATTGAGCAAGCAATCTTGGCTGCTTACTTCAAACACATTGGTGATAACACCAAGGGACCCAGGGCTGAGCTTGATAGAAAAACTGGTCACGTCAGCATTTATGCACCAGTCCTTGGTGAAGATGGTGAAAAAGTTGGCGAAGAGGAAGTAACACCCGAGGGTTTTGGAAGAGTTGCCGCCTATGCCGCCAAGCAAGTAATCGCGCAGCGCATGAGAGAGATTTCCGATGAGGGATTACTTGGAGAATTTAAGGGCAAAGAGGGCGACATTGTCGCCGGTCAGATTCAGCAGGGATCAAGGGCCTACATGGTTTATGTAAACCTTGGAAGCATCGAAGCTTTGATGCCTCCAGAGGAGCAGGTCCCTGGCGAGGACTACTCACACGGCAAACGCATACGTGTTTATGTGACCAATGTTCAGCGCGGACTGCGCGGACCAATGATCACCGTCTCAAGGACTCATCCGAATCTGGTTCGCAAGCTATTCGCTCTGGAAGTCCCGGAGGTTGCCTCGGGACTGGTGGAAATAGCATCAGTTGCAAGAGAGGCCGGACACAGAACCAAGATTTCAGTGAGATCAAAAGACCCGGCTATCAATGCCAAAGGCGCCTGCATAGGCGAGCTCGGTCAAAGAGTCAGAGCGGTAAGTGCAGAGCTGAACGAAGAGAAGATTGACGTGGTGGATTTCTCGGAGGATTTGGCCGACTACGTGGCTCATGCGCTTTCGCCAGCCAAAGTCTCATCTGCCTTTGTCATCGACCCAGCTCAGAAGGCAGTTCGGGTATTGGTTCCTGACTTCCAGCTCTCTTTGGCTATCGGTAAAGAGGGCCAGAATGCTCGCCTTGCGGCCAAGCTCACAGGCGCCAAAATCGACATTCAGCCCGATAGCTCGCTCGAGGAATAGCCTTTTTTCTCTGCTAGTCCTAGACTTAGCTGCGCCCTCAAAGGCAAATCGCTAAAGATGCAGGCAGAAACCATGAGTGACACAACAAATGAGTAGCTCGAAATGAGCCCCGCTCAGCAATAAGGCCTGCCCTGTCCCAGGGGCTGGCCCCGGACAGGAGAAAGTAATTGGCGCTTCCACGCGTATATGACATAGCCAAGGAACTTGGTATTGATACCAAAGTCGCTTTGGCAAAGCTTGAGGAGCTCGGCGAGTATGTAAAGGGTGGTTCTTCCACCATCGCTCCACCAGTTGCTGCCAAGCTACGTGCTGCTTTCCCTAACGCTGAGAAGCCTGCTCCAAAGAAAGCACCTGCCAAGTCCAAGGCCAAAGCCACCGAGGAGCCTGTAAAAGCAGAGCCAGCGAAAGAACCTGCGGTTATTGATGAGCCGAAGAAGCCTGAACCAAAAATTGAAAAGCCTGCAGCACCACTAACTGGAATTCCAAGACCTGGTAACAATCCGTTCTCATCAAATCAGGGAATGGGAATTCCAAGACCGATGGCAAGACCTGGAAATAATCCGTTCTCATCCGCCCAGGGAATGTCTCGTCCAAGACCTGCGGGTCAAAGACCAGATCGTGCTGGTGGCAGACCTCAGACTGGTGCCCCGAGGGGACCAAGGCCTCCGCAGCGAACAGGTGGCGGAGCACCGGGAGGATTCATTCCGGGTGGTAAGCCAGGTGCATTCCCATCACGTCCAGGCCCTGGCGGCAGGGGTGGAAGAGGCGCTGGCACTGCCGGAGCCTTTGGTCGCGGCGGCTCAAAGAACAAGTCAAGAAAGTCGAAGCGTGAAAAGCGCGAAGAGTTTGAACTAAGAGAGGCACCATCGCTAGGTGGTGCGATTGTTCCACGCGGTGATGGCAGCACAGTTATTCGACTTCGTCGTGGAGCATCTATTCAAGATTTCGCTGACAAGATTGGTGCCAATTCCGGTCAGCTAATTACTGTTTTGTTCCACCTCGGTCAAATGGCAACTGCAACCGCATCACTGGATGAGGACACATTCCAGATTTTGGGAGTCGAACTGGGCTACAAAATCGAAATAGTTTCTCCAGAAGATGAAGAGCGAGAGCTATTCGAAGGTTTTGGTCTGAACATCTCTACCGAAATTGAAGATGAGGACGAAGAGTCCCTAAAGCCAAGACCACCGGTTGTCACAGTCATGGGTCACGTCGATCACGGTAAGACCAAATTGCTTGACTCGATAAGAAACTCAAATGTTGTCGCTGGAGAGGCTGGAGGCATCACCCAGCACATCGGTGCCTATCAGGTTCACGCAATGCACGAGGGAATTGACCGAGCAATCACATTCATTGACACCCCAGGTCACGAAGCTTTCACCGCTATGCGTGCTCGTGGTACCCAGGTGACCGACATTGCAATCTTGGTTGTGGCTGCCGATGACGGCGTCATGCCTCAGACAATCGAAGCTTTGAACCACGCCCAGGCCGCCCAGGTTCCAATCGTGGTGGCGGTAAACAAGGTTGATAAAGAAGGTGCGAACCCAGCCAAGATTCGTCAGCAACTAACCGAGTTTGGACTAGTCGCCGAAGAATACGGTGGCGATGTCATGTTTGTCGATGTCTCTGCACTCAAGGGAGCGGGCCTCGACAAACTACTCGATGCAGTATTGCTAACTGCGGATGCAGCACTGGACCTCAGGGCAAATCCTGACAAGGCAGCACGCGGTGTGGCAATTGAAGCGAACCTCGACAAAGGTCGCGGTGCGGTTGCCACGGTACTCATTCAAAGCGGAACTCTGCGTGTTGGAGATGCCATCGTCGCTGGCGCTTCCCATGGCCGCGTCAGAGCAATGTTCGATGAAAATGGTGCAGCTGTAGCTGAGGCCAGTCCGTCGAGACCTGTCCAGGTGCTGGGTCTGCAATCTGTACCTCGAGCCGGAGACAAGTTTGTCGTGGCTGAAGATGAGCGCCAGGCAAGACAGATTGCCGAGAAGCGTGAGGCTGCCGATAGAAATGCGCTGCTGGCAAGAACCCGCAAGAAGATGTCACTTGAAGACTTCACCAAGGCTCTTGAAGAGGGCAAGGTCGAATCGCTCAACCTCATCATCAAGGGTGACGTTTCTGGTGCCGTTGAAGCTCTTGAAGATGCTCTGCTCAAGATCAACATCGATGATTCAGTTCAGCTTCGAATCATCCACCGAGGTGTTGGTGCAATTACCGAGTCTGACGTCAACTTGGCAACGGTTGACGCTGCGGTCATCATCGGCTTCAACGTCAGGCCAGACAATAAGGCCAGAGAGCGAGCAGATCGCGAAGGCGTCGACATTCGCTACTACAGCGTTATCTATAACGCTCTTGAGGACATCGAGAAGTCCCTCAAGGGAATGCTCAAGCCAGAGTTCGAAGAGAAGCAGATGGGAACGGCCGAAATTCGCGAGGTCTTCAAGTCCTCCAAGTTCGGAACCATTGCCGGTTCTTATGTTCGCAGCGGCCTAATCAAGCGCAACGCCATGGCCAGAGTCATTCGCGACGGAGCAGTAATCAAGGAAGGCCTAAAGGTTGAATCCCTGAGAAGATTCAAGGACGATGTCAGCGAAGTTAAAACTGACTTCGAGTGTGGTATTGGTCTTGGGGACTTTGGCGATCTGCAGGTTGGCGATCAAATCGAAACCTACGAAATGGTAGAGAAGCCGAGAGACTAGTGGTCGATCACGCAAGGGCCAGAAGATTAGCTGAGCGGATCAAGGTGCTAGCCGCTGAGGCACTTGAGCGCGGAGTAAAAGATCCGGACATAGGCTTCGTCACATTCACTGACGTGCGTGTCACACCCGATCTTTCACACGCCAAGATTTACTTCACCGTCTATGGCTCTGACGAGGAGCAGCAGAAGTCAATCGATGCTCTGGAGCGCAATCGCGGAAGACTGCGCGGTGAAATTGGTCACCGGCTTGGAATCCGAATCACACCAACCATTGAGCTAATTAGGGATGAAATACCGGCAACCGCTGGAGCCTTGGCCGAATTATTGGCTGAAGCTAAGCGCAGAGATGCAGAGGTTGAGCAGCTGAAGAAGCAGGCCAAACCCGCTGGGGATCCAGACCCATACGTCAAGCCAAAGTCCCAGGACAACTAATTGCCTGGCGGCATTCTGCTGATTGACAAGCCCAAGGGCATTACTTCCCATGATGTGGTGGCGATGGTGAGAAGGCAGCTCGGCACAAAAAAAGTTGGGCATGCCGGGACATTGGATCCGATGGCAACTGGGCTGATGGCCGTGGGTGTTGATTCGGGAACCAAGCTTCTAAGCCATCTCTTTGGGTTAGATAAGCAATACCTTGCAACCATTCGACTTGGCCAGTCAACCAGGACTGATGATGCTGAAGGCGAGGTTCTATCTGAAGCTGATGCCAGCAGAATCACAAAAGAGCAGATTCAAATTGAGATTGACAAGCTCATCGGGGAGATTGATCAGGTGCCGTCCTCGGTTAGCGCAATCAAGGTCGATGGGAAAAGAGCTTATGACCTGGTTCGCTCGGGTGAGGATGTTGAGCTGAAAGCTAGGCGAGTGAAAATTTATCGCTTTCAATTGATTTCAGAGATAACCCGCGTTGGAAAATTTTTAGAGTTTGATGTCCTGGTTGATTGCAGCTCTGGCACGTACATCAGAGCACTAGCAAGGGACATGGGTGCATCGCTTGGGGTGGGAGGTCACCTAAGAGAACTGAGAAGAACAATGGTTGGAGAATTTAGAATCGATGATGCCAGTAGTCCAGACCAGCTGCGCAAACCTATGACACTATTAGAAGTAGCAACCATGCTTTTCCCAGTTGCGGAGCTTAGTGACTCACAGGCACAGGACATCATTCATGGCAAGAGAATCCAGCTCGAGGAAAGTTCATCCGTAGCAGCTAGTTACAGGGGATCGCTGCTAGGAATTCTCGAACCAATTGCAAAGTCATTTCGTTCGGTAACCGTTTTTCCGGAGGCGTTCAATGGTTGAGTGGCTGTTTCAGATATTGCTCTGGCTCTCAATCATTGTTGGCGCTGTCCTAGTGCTACTCGGTCTTGTTGGCCAAAAGCCATCTGGTTATGTGATTCTCTCGCTGGCTCTGGTGGAGATAGCCCTGATCGTCCAGCTCGCGGTTTCGGTTGGCATGGTATTTGCCGGGTCGCAGGCAGTGGTAAGCACACTCGAGTATTTCGGCTACGTGCTGGTAGCGCTTCTGATTCCGGTGGCTGGAGGCATCTGGGCACTAGCTGAGCGGACCCGCTGGTCCACGGTCATCATGGGAGCCTCGTCCCTGACCATATCGGTCATGCTGGTGAGGATGTGGCAGATCTGGTCGGGTAATTATCCAGGTATGTAGGTAACAGTTAACCTTCCGTTCACCTTACTAATAGCTCACCTTCACCTTCTCTGGCCAGCATTGCGACCATGAGCATCGCCCCTGTGAAACGCAAGCTTCTATCTAAACCCTCCAGGGTCGAAGACAAAATCTTCTTCGCGGTCTCCAAAGCAGCTGGCTATTCGTCATTTGTGATTATTGGAATGATTTTGGTCTTCTTGTCGATTCGAGCGTGGCCCGCATTCGAATCACAGGGGATTCTTGATTTCACATTTGGAACCTTCTGGGACAATTCGCTAAATCCTCCTGTGTTCCACATAGGACCGATGGTCTGGGGCTCGCTGCTCATTGCCACCATCGCTGTAACAATTGCAGTTCCAATGGCAATCTCTATTGCCTATTTCATAGAGTTTCTCGCTCCCAAAACCATCGCAAAAATTGCCACTGTCATTGTGGACTTGTTGGCCGCGATTCCATCGGTCGTAATCGGTCTCTGGGGCTTGGGGATTTTTTCACCCGTGGGAGCGGGCTGGGCACAAATGCTCAGTGAATCGCTCTCTGGAATATTTCCCTTCTTGTCAAATAGCGCAGGTACCTTCCTTAGATCTCCATTCATAGCCGGTGTTGTGTTGGCCGTAATGATTGTTCCCCTAATCTCCTCTGTCACGCGTGAGATGTTTTCGCAGATAGATGGAGAGCTGATTAAGGGTGCACTCGCACTAGGTGCAACGCGTGAATCAGTCCTAAGAAGAGTAATTCTCCCCACGTCAGCAGGTGGAATTCTAGGTGGAGTGCTGTTGGCTCTGGGAAGAGCAATGGGTGAGACGGTTGCTATTTTCTTCGTGCTGAACCTAACTTACGACCGCTACAACTTCTTCAACATTTTTGAACCGGTTGGAGGAAACATAGCATCTCTGATTCTCGCAAAATTCGGAGAGGCAGCACAAATTGAGGTTGAGGCTCTGCTGGCAGCAGGTGTTGTCCTATTCATCATCACGTTGATCATCAACGCGCTCGCTTCCTACATTGTTCAGAAAGCACAGCCATGGAGGAAGGACTGATGTCAAACGCAACCTTCGTGGCCAGACCAAAACGAGCTGAGCCTTGGAACCGACTGGGCCCAAGAGTTCGCTTAGCGTCTCTGCTCACCATTGCTGTTCCAGCTTCAGTATTCGGTATCTACCTGCTATTCACGGGAACCGATTTCATGGCGGGCCTAGTAACAGTTTTCCTTCCTCTTCAACTCTTGCTTGGAGCTTGGGCTGGCTATTACTCATTTGGTAAAAGAGGAATACTTGACGGACTCCTGCTAGTCATCACTTTCTTCTTGGCTTTCTTTGTTCTGATTTTGTTGGCATCGGTTTTGTGGTCGGTAATCGAAGCTGGTTTCAGAGCGATGAGTCCGCACTTTATTTATCAGAACAACGTTTACGTATCTGGAAAGACTGGCCTTGAAATTGGTGGCGTGGGCCACGCAATACTGGGAACCACAATTGTTGTGGGTATAACCACACTTGTTACAGTGCCGTTGGGAGTCGCGACAGCTGTCTACTTGACTGAGACCAGAGACTTCGGCCGTGGAACAGTAAGAACCTTGCTTCAAGCGATGTCGGCTATCCCGTCTGTTGTTGCTGGTCTTTTCATCTATTCGCTGCTGATCATCTCGGGGTGGAGCGGATATTCCGGATTGATGGGTGCCCTGGCGCTAATACCGTTAATGTTGCCGACTGTGTCCCGCGTTGCCGAGGATTCGCTGCGGAATGTCTCCAGAGATTTGAGAAATGGAGCCTTAGCACTTGGAGCTCCGGCCTACCGCGCATTTTTGATGGTAACGCTACCAGCCGCAAAGTCTGGACTGGTCACGGCAGTCCTACTGGGCATTGCCCGCGTTATTGGCGAAACTGCTCCTCTGCTTCTCACAATGGCACTTGCCAACGGAACAAATACAAATCCTTTGGAGGGTGGAATGACTACTCTTCCGAGCTATATCTTCAGCTTCATTGCCCTTGGCGACCCATCATCCATAGCTAGGGCCTGGGGAGCTGCCCTGGTGCTACTAATTTTTGTTGGAATCTTGTTTGCGGCGGCACGCGTTGCTAGTGCTCCGAAAAAGGCTAAGAAAAGGAGTGCCTAGTCATGTCTAATTACCACCTGGAAACCAAGGACATAAATGTCTGGTTCGGAGAAAGACATGTTCTAAAGGATGTCAATCTGCAATTTCCAAACAACAAGGTGACCGCTCTCATCGGTCCTTCAGGTTGTGGCAAATCAACCTTTATTCGCACACTAAACCGGATGCACGAGCTGATTCCGACCGCTGGGCTGTCCGGCGAGGTTCTTCTGGATGGGAAAGACATTTATGGGGAAGCGGTAGATCCGGTAGATGTTCGAATTCGAGTCGGCATGGTCTTCCAAAAACCTAATCCATTTCCAACAATGTCCATAAAGGACAATGTCATGTCTGGCATCAAGCTTTCTGGTATTTCCAGATCAGATACTGCCGACCTAGTCGAAGTCTCGCTGAAGCGAGCGGCCATGTGGAATGAGGTGAAGGACCGTCTTTCTGACCCTGCAGTATCGCTCTCGGGAGGTCAGCAGCAACGACTTTGTATTGCCCGAAGCCTTGCCATGAACCCAGATGTGCTTCTCATGGATGAGCCTTGCTCAGCCCTTGACCCAGGATCCACAAGGCGCATCGAGGAAACTATCTTGGAGCTAAAGGAGAACGTCACGATAGTTATCGTGACCCACAACATGCAGCAGGCGCAGAGAATTTCCGACCAGACGGCCTTCTTCCTCGCCGAGGACAACACCCCGGGTTACGTCGTTGAGTTTGGCGAAACCCAGCAAATCTTCTATGGCCCAATTGACCCAAGAACAAACGAATACGTAAATGGACGTTTTGGATAGAAACCAACTGTTCACCTTTCGTTTGCGGTTCGGTGGCCTGTTGTTTCTCTGGTGAAGTGAAAATACGAGAGCAGTCCGAAAACAAGGAGATCAAATGCGAAACAAGCTAATTGGAGTAATGGCATCGGCCGCTCTAATGTCCACTGCCTTTGCTGGCCCCGCCCAGGCACAGGAGCAAATCACCGCCGGAGGTGCTTCTTACACCAATGCCTTGCAGCAGGTTTGCACCCAGGCATACACCAAGCACAAGGTGACTTATGCTTCGGTCGGTTCTGGAACCGGAAAGAGAAACTTCCGAGGCGGAACATATAACTTTGGTGGCTCAGACTCCCTCTATGGACCAACTGAAGCCAAGCCGAGCAACTTCGTTTACGTTCCTCTGCTAGGTGGACCAATCACCATCGCCTTCAACCTCCCGGGGGTTACTCGCCTCAACCTAACTCCAAAGATGGTTGGCGACATCTACCTTGGCAAGATAACCAAGTGGAACGACCCTGCGATTGTAAGAATTAACAGAACCGCAAAGCTTCCTGACTTGGTCATCACACCCGTCTACCGATCTGATGGATCTGGTACCTCCTACAACTTCACCAACTGGCTAGCCCAGAAGTACAAGGCACCATTCAAGGCAACTGATGCATTCCAGACCACAGCAGGTTCTGGTGCGCTAGTGAAGGGTGCAGTTGCATCACCTCAAAACTCCGGTGTTGCAACCTCCATCAAGGCAACCCTGGGCGCTGTTGGCTACATCGACATTGCTGACGCAGACAAGGCCGGTTTGATCTATGCTCACCTCCAGAACTCATCAGGTCAGTTCATCAAGGCAACTATTCCTGGCTCCAAGCTCTTCCTGGAGAAGCAGCTTCTAAAGGCAAGCGGTGAGGTTGTATTTGACTACAACATGAAGGTTAGAGGGGCCTATGACCTCAGCCTCGTCAGCTACGGCCTTGCTCCGACTAAAAACGGAACTTCCAAGGCAGCAGCAATCGCCGACTACCTCAGCTTCTTCGTGAACACCTGCTCACCTCAGAACGCTGCAGCTCAGGGCTATGTTGCTCTCAGCGGCACTCTTCTTCGCAAGGCAAACGACGCAATCAAGAAGATCAAGTAATAGTTAGGTAAGAATGGAGTAGCCGGGGCAATCAAATGCCCCGGCTATTTCGACGGAGAGGACAATAGTGAATCGAAGGATTTGGCAAGTAGCTGCCCTGAGTCTCTCCGTTACAACGCTGCTAACGGCTTGCAATCCGCCGATGCCCGAGTCGCTCAAGGTCGAACTGGCAGAGCGAACGGTGCAGTGTGGCGAGGAGTTTGTGGAATCAAAAGTTTTGCCTGAGTTTGTCGACATCGCTGATTTTTGGAACAGCTCAATGGATGTGGCATGTTCTGGTTCGATGGGTCTAACTGTTGTGGATGGTTATCCCGCAGGCGCTGGTCTAGTGATTTCCGAAGAGGAGATTAAGGGCTGCACGCCATACGTGTCCGTTCCTCTGGCTGTAGATGCCGCTGTATTTTCATTTATGTTTTTGGACATCTATGAAATCAATCTCTCGCCAGAAATCATCGTGGCCATTTTCCGGGGTGAAATCACCAACTGGGCTGATGATCGGCTCACCAATCTAAATCCGGATGCTATGTTGCCGGATTTGCCAATCAACATCATTCCTGAGGCACCACCCGGCGCCATCATTGCGATGGAAGTCTGGTTGAGCAGCGAGACTGGTGAGGCCGTGAAACTTGACGGTCTGGTGCCGGGAGAGGGATCAGAAGTTGATGCTCTATACGAGATGATGGAAGGCGACATCAAGCTCACCTCTTTTGGCTCATTGCAAATTGCGGGTATGAACTATGCCAACATGCAGATCGACGAAGCCGACCCAACTTCTGTTGTTTTGCCAGATGTGCTCACGATTCAGACGGGCATTGGCCAGACAATTGCGGCTGGGGAAGCCCCTAATCTGACTTTTGTGTACGACCCTTCGATTCCGGCGGAACCTCTACCTGGTCAGTTTGAGGCTTTGCGCCCTTGGGGAGCGCTCTTTCCAGTGACGCTGGCTCTGTGCGGTGAGGATAATCTTCAAACTCGTTTCGCAGCGCGTTATTTGCTTCGCCTCGATGCTCAAGGTTCCATTTCAACAGGTGTCTTTAGTCCTTTGAAAGAGGAAATCAGAATAGCTTCGATAGCCCTCGTGGATGATGGACTCCCTGAAGTCGAGATACCAGAAGAGCTAGAGCGAGAGCTTCAGCAGTAAAGCTAAGCTTGACCAAGTGGCGAAACAGCTTGGTGCAGGGCGACTACTAATCGCTGTCTATGGAATTTTTGCAATTTCTGCATCTGCCAGAGCCATGTATCAGTTGATAATCGAATTCAGCCAAGCTCCAGTTGCTTATCTCCTGTCACTCGTAGCCGCCCTGGTCTATGTATTAGCTACGCTGTTTTTGGCCAGGGAGAATTTGCGTAAGTATGCAAAAATCGCGATCTGGTTTGAGCTACTTGGCGTTGTCGTGGTTGGTTTCCTAAGCTTGACCTTGCCTCAGCTCTTTGCTCATCCATCCGTTTGGTCTGGTTTTGGCATTGGCTATGGCTTTATACCTCTTGCACTACCAATAGTGGGACTGATCTGGCTAAGGAAAGCAAATGCTTGAAATCAAAGATTCTTTGCCAGAAGACTTTGCCGACACCGCGGTGGTGATTGGCAAATTCAGATCAATTCATCTAGGTCACCAGCAGCTGATTCATCAGCTGATTGAAGCCTCTGAAGAGGCAGGGCTGAGCGCACTGGTCTTGACTTTTGATCGACACCCGAATTCAGTTCTGAAGCCAGAAAATGTCCCGCCTGCAGTGATTGGTGAAGTGCAGAAAAAGCGATTACTTGAGGGCCTTGGGGTTGATGTCCTGAAAGTAATTGCCTTCGATGAAGAACTGGCTTCACTTACCCCAGAGCAATTTGTCGTCAGGCACCTGCTACCGCTTCGCGCCAGAATTGTTCTGGTTGGAAAAGGCTTTAAGTTTGGCTCTGGCGGAGCTGGCAACATCCAGACTCTACGCGAGCTAGGCATTCGCTTTGGTTTTCAAACCCGCGAGGTTGAAAATGTCGAAGCTAATGGCATAAAAATTTCCACAACCGCAATCAGAAAACTCCTGGACGAGGGCAAGGTTGAAGTTGCCAACATTCTTCTGGGAAGAAATCATGCAACCGAAGGTTTAGTGGAACACGGAAGAAAGCTCGGTCGACAGCTTGGCTATCCAACTGCCAATATCTCAAGATCGGCGGAAGGGTATCTGCCAGCCGATGGTGTTTACGCCGGCTACCTGATTGCCGATGGCCTCCGCTACCCAGCCGCCCACTCGGTTGGAACTAATGACTCGATAGAGGCGGTTCCAAGGCTTTTAGAGTCCCACGTGATTGGTCGAGATGATCTTGACCTCTATGACAAAACAGTTGTCTGCGAGTATGTGGCCCAGGTCCGGGGCTGGGCGAAGTTTGAAACACTGGAAAAGCTAAAGGCACAGATTGCCGAGGATGTGGCAAAGGCTAAGAAGCTATTGGAAGAGTAGGTTAGAGGTATGAATTTCATCGACGCGATTAAGAGCGGTTTTCAGAATTACTTCAACTTCAAGGGAAGAGCTTCCAGATCTGAGTTTTGGTACTGGGTGCTATTTACGGTCTTGATTGGTTTGGTAGCAACCACTCTCGAGTCAGCAATCTGGCCAACTCCAATGGGTCAGGGGGATTGGATGCAGGACCTCGAAAGCATCGCGGCTCAACAGACACCGCTAAGTAATATCCTGGCCCTGGTTTTGTTTATCCCCAATCTTTCGATGCTGGCTCGTCGTTTTCACGATGCCGGTTTTTCAGCCAAGTGGCTATTTCTACAGCTGATTCCAATTGCCTACGGCATTTTTGCAGCGATTGGTGTGGTTTCGATCCTTTTGAATTCAGACATCGACATGCTCAGCGTCGAGGAGCTGATGTCGCTGGTCTTTTTGGTTCTGCCCATCTTTGGTCTGTTTTTGGCAGTGATGGTGGTCTACCTGGTTTTTGCCCTTCGGCCTTCAAGAAGCTTTTACGATGGCAATAAGTATGTGGAGCCGGAGAGCCCGTCCTCGCTGCAAGAGGGCACCACCGCCTAGCAATTTCGCAGGTTTTTCCCTAAGCTGTCCTACGCCGTGTAACGGCCGCGGATAAAGAGAGCTTTGGGCAATATGCCCCAAGCGCCGCGCAGCGGATAGGAAAGGACCAAAACCGTGGCACTCGATGCAAAAATCAAGCAGCAAATTATTTCAGAGTATGCAACTGGCCCAGGAGACACTGGAAGCCCAGAAGTTCAGATCGCGGTTCTTTCTCGCCGCATTTCAGATTTGACCGAGCACCTAAAGGACCACCAGCACGATCACCACTCCCGCAGAGGACTGCTTCTACTGGTTGGTCAGCGTCGCAGATTGCTCGGATACCTGCAGAACATTGACATTGACCGCTACCGCAAGCTCGTAGAGAGACTCGGTCTTCGTCGATAACTAGCTGTGAATAAAGGCCCTGGGCGACCCCCAGGGCTTTTTGCTATCTAATTTGTAATCATTTCGTTAGGCTTATCTCAGGAGGAAACCAAGGCGGGTCCTCGGTGGAAGGTTTTGGGTCACTGCCCCAGAGCTTTTGACTGACGACCAGCACTTTCTCCTCCAGCACGAATAGGCCCAAAAGGGGTCTTGTTGTCGTGCGCAATGAGGATAAGGAGGGGCCATGGAAGGCCCAGAGATTAAATACGCAGAAGCCGTTATTGATAACGGTAAGTTCGGTAAGCGCACCCTTCGATTTGAAGCCGGTCGTCTTGCCCAGCAGGCAGCCGGCAGTGCGGCTGTCTATCTAGACGAAGAGACCATGCTCTTTTCGGCAACCACAGTTTCCAAGCAGCCGAAGGATCAGTTCGATTTCTTCCCGTTGACTATTGACGTCGAGGAAAGAATGTATGCCGCAGGAAAGATTCCTGGAAGCTTCTTCAGACGCGAGGGAAGACCTTCGACTGAAGCAATCCTGGCGGCTCGTCTCATTGACAGACCGCTACGCCCATCCTTCGTCGATGGCCTAAGGAATGAAATTCAGGTAGTGGCAACTGTTATGTCCATCCACCCAGATGAGATGTATGACGTAGTTGCTATCAACGCCGCATCTATGTCGACTCAGCTTGCAGGACTGCCGTTCTCCGGACCTGTTGCTGGTGTTCGCGTGGCACTGATCGATGGTCAGTGGGTTGCATTCCCTCGTCACTCAGAGCTTGAGAAGGCTGTGTTTGACATGGTCGTAGCCGGCAGAGTGATTGAAGAGGATGGCAAGGAAGATGTTGCCATCATGATGGTTGAGGCCGAGGCCACCGAAACTTCATGGGATCTGATTCAAGGCGGCGCCACTGCACCAACCGAAGAGGTTGTTGCGCAGGGACTTGAAGCAGCCAAACCATTTATCAAGGTTTTGGTTGAGGCTCAGAGCAAGCTGGCAGCGCAGTCTGCGAAGCAGGTTGCCGAGTACCCGCTGTTTCTTCCGTACACCGATGAGGTTTACGAGATTGTTTCAGCCGCAGCGGCCGCAGAGCTTTCTAAGGTCTACCAGATTGCTGACAAGCAGGCCAGACAGGAAGCAGACGATGCACTCAAGGCCAAAGTCAAGGAGGAGCTGGCAGGCAAGCTGGATGAAGAGCAGATGCTGCAGTTCTCAGCGGCTTATAAGTCCGTTACCAAGAAGGTCATGCGCACCAGAGTTCTCAAAGAAGGTATTCGTATTGATGGCCGAGGACTGAAGGACATTCGCGTAATCGATGCCGAGGTTGCGGTTATTCCAAGAACTCACGGATCGGCAATCTTCCAAAGAGGCGAAACCCAGATTCTGGGCGTTACCACTTTGAACATGCTGAAGATGGAGCAGCAGATTGATGCTCTGACTCCTGTGACCACCAAGCGCTACATGCACCACTACAACTTCCCCCCTTACTCCACTGGCGAAACCGGAAGAGTTGGATCTCCAAAGAGGCGTGAAATTGGTCACGGAGCACTAGCCGAGCGAGCACTGGTCCCAGTGCTTCCTACTCGCAATGAGTTTCCATACGCCATCCGGCAGGTCTCCGAAGCCCTCGGCTCAAACGGCTCAACCTCGATGGGTTCTGTCTGCGCGAGCACGCTGAGCCTATTGAATGCAGGTGTTCCGCTGAGAGCTCCGGTTGCTGGAATCGCAATGGGACTTATCTCCGATGTTGTTGATGGCAAGACCCAGTACGCAGCACTCACCGACATTCTCGGTGCAGAGGATGCACTTGGTGACATGGACTTCAAGGTCGCAGGAACCAAAGACTTCGTGACGGCTATTCAGCTCGACACCAAGCTCGATGGAATTCCTTCCAGCGAACTTGCCAAAGCGCTTTCCCAGGCCAAGGAGGCAAGGCTTTCGATCCTCGGTGTTATGACTGAGGCGATTGACTCCCCAGATGAGCTTTCACCATTTGCTCCACGAATCATCAGCGTGAAGATTCCTGTGGACAAGATTGGCGAGGTCATTGGTCCAAAGGGCAAGATGATCAACCAGATTCAGGAAGACACTGGAGCCGAGATCAGCATTGAAGATGACGGAACCGTGTTTATTGGTGCAACCAATGGTCCTGCCGCAGAGGCTGCCAAGGCAGCAATCAATGCCATTGCCAACCCTCACGTTCCTGAGGTCGGAGAGCGATTCCTGGGAACTGTCGTGAAGCTGGCAACATTTGGTGCGTTCGTTTCACTTCTTCCAGGTAAAGACGGACTGCTGCACGTTTCCGAGCTGAAGAAGATTTCAGGCGGCAAGCGCGTAGAGAACGTTGAGGACGTGCTTGAGGTTGGTCAGAAGATTCTGGTAGAGATTGCCAAGATTGATGACCGAGGAAAGCTATCCCTGGTTCCAGTTGTTGAGGACGAGGCTAAGTCGGAAGAGTAATTTGTTACTTCCCCTAAAAGCATCTGTTGAGTTCACCGCTGACGAGGCCACTGTCTCAAAGACAGTCCTCGACAGCGGTGTTCGCATTCTCACTGAGTCCGTTCACGGAGCACCCTCGGTTTCAGTTTCAGTTTCGGTCGGAGTTGGCTCGCGCGATGAAAGTGAGAGCCACCTAGGCTCAACCCACTTTCTCGAGCACCTGCTGTTCAAGGGAACCGCCAGGCGATCAGCCAGAGATATTTCAGTTGCATTTGACTCGGTGGGCGGATCTTCCAATGCTGCAACGGCAAAGGAATACACCTCCTATTACGCACGTATACAAAATGGTGCGCTCGCATTGGCAACGGATGCCCTAGTAGATATGTTTTCCTCGGCCACCATTGCCGCGGATGACTTTGAGACAGAGAAAACTGTCATACTCGAAGAGCTGGCGATGAATGAGGATGATCCGGAGGATGTTGCTCACGAAGCTTTCTCTGATGCGCTTATGCCCGGAACAGAACTGGGAAGGCCAATCGGCGGATCAAGGGAAAGCATCCTCGCGGTTTCTAGACAGCAGGTGGTGGATCACTACCAAGAAAACTACTCGACCAGCAGCATGGTGGTGGCAGCAGCTGGGGGAGTGAACCACGCAGAGTTTGTGGAGCTAGTGCAGAAACAGCTTGCTGAAATTGGCTGGGACAAGCACGCTGAGCCTGTTTCTCGCAGGGAGCAGAGCTATCGCAAGCCACCTGCTCCAGAGAGATTTCGCCTAATCGAAAAGGACACCCAGCAGTCGCATGTCATTTTGGGATTTCAAAGTCCACACTCAATGGACGAAGATCGCTATGCACTGGCCATCTTCAATACGGTTTTGGGCGGGGGGATGTCCTCGAGGCTTTATCAGGAAATCCGTGAAATCAGGGGACTGGCTTATTCGACCTATTCCTACCAGCACGGCTACTCAGACAGCGGTTTCTTTGGCCTCTACGCGGGCTGCTCGGCGGAAAATGCCGAGGAGGTCGTGAAGCTCATGCGCGGGGAAATTGAGGGTATTGTCGAAGATGGCGTCAGCCAAGAAGAGTTTGATCTGGCGCTTGGAAACATAACCGGATCTCTAGCGCTGCGCTTTGAAGCATCGCTGGCCAGGATGAATCGCCTGGTTGGCGTTGAGCTGGGATCAGGAGAGTACCTCAGCGTCAGCGAGGTAATTGGTAAGTTCCGTTCACAAAACCTCGAGGATGTTAGACGGGTTGCCAAGCGGGTTGTTAGCTCGCCTAGCACCTTGGTCGCCGTCGGAAAATCCTTAGCAGCTCTTGAGAAGCTGGCTTGATAGGTTTACACCATGATTTCTGTTGCAATTGTTGGTGCGACCGGTCGCATGGGCCGGCTTACCAAGGAGCTGGTGGATCAAGACTCCACCCTCAAGCTTCACGCCGCACTTGACTCGAGCTCTGACATTTCGTTGCTCGAGGGAGCCGATGTTGTAATCGAATTCACAAATCCCGCGGTTAGTGAAACCATCGCCGACTACGCAATAGAGAATTCCATGAAGCTGGTAATCGGCTCTTCCGGTTGGTCCGAGGTGAAACTCGATGGCCTGAGAAAGAAACTAGAGAAGTCGCCTGATGCGGCAGTGGTCGTAATTCCAAACTTTTCGATCGGCTCGATGCTGGCTCTGCAATTTGCCCAGACGGCAGCCAAGCACTTCCTCCAGGCAGAAATTGTTGAAACCCATCACGCTGGCAAGCTTGATTCACCCTCAGGAACAGCGATTAGAACTGCCGAGCAAATTGCGAAATCGCGTGGAACCTCTCACCTGGTACCAGGCAGTGATTCCAGCGCCAGGGGCCAAATGGTAGAGGGAGTTCCAATTCATTCCATTCGCCTCAGCGGAGTATCGGCAAGGCAGGAAACAATCTTTGCCGCTGACAGTGAGCAGCTGACAATCTCGCACGATGTCAGCTCGCATCGCGCATACTCGCTGGGTATCCTGAAGACAATCGAGTTTGCTAAAGGCGCCAAAGGCCTAATCGTTGGTCTAGATCAGGTGATTGGCTAGCGTGCTGACCAAAATCTGGTTGGCGGTAATGGTTGCAATAACGCTTCTTTACGCTTTTCTACTCTTTGAGCGTGGCTGGGTTCTAATTCAAGACGGTCAGCCGATAGCAGTCGCGATGGGTCTTGCAATTCTGGTTTTTCCGCTACTTGCAATAGCAACAATCTTTTATGAAATTCGCTTTGGTTTTCGCCTTGCCAAGCTTGAAAAGCTATTCACAGAAAGTGGAATGCAGGCACCGGAGTATCTGCTCAAGCCAAGCGGTAGGGCAGAGGCTGACAGCGGCAAGCAGGTCTTTCAGCAAATCAAATCGCAGCTGGAGAAAGACGAAAACAACTTTCTGCTCTGGTATCTGCTGGCTGATTCCTATGACAAGCTCGGCGATAGAAAGCGAGCTCGATCAGCGGCCAGGCAGGCTATCTCAAGAGCGAAACAGGCCGACGCGCTTTAGCAGCAAATACATCTGGCAGCCAAGGCAGAAATTAAAGAACGCATTCAAAAATGCCGCAATAAAAATGAATGCAAAAGCAATCGCCACTACCAATTGAGAACTAACAAGAAGTCCAATTAGTCCAAGGGTGGCAAAACCTAGCCCCACCTGCTGAGCAAATCTAGGTGGCCGGGCATCCTCGAGTTCTTTTGGTTCGCCAAGGCGGGGGCGAATGGCTTCGAACAGTTTCTTGTATGGGTGGGTGCTTGGGAAAAATACACTCCATGCAAAAAGCACAAAGAGCGCTACCACTAGAAATTGCGAGGTTATTCCATAGGAAGTCAATGCATCAGCAAATCCAAGGATGGCAAGGGCTGAAGTTATGGCAGCACCTACTCGCGGTGCTCTTGGATCAATTAGCTGACTCATTTCACTCCTAATTTTTCTAGTTCTACCTTTAGTTTTGCAAGATTGGGTGTCCCACCAACCCGATAGACCAGCTCTCCTTTGTGATTAAGTAAGAACACAGTAGGTGTCTGGTTTATGCCAAAGTGTGCTGCAACATCTAGGCGATCGGTTATGTCGACCTCCAGGTGATGCAGTCCGGCGAGGGACTCATCGAGAGCTATTAGCTGTCGACGCACCCCAGGACACTGCCCGCAGTAGCTGGTGGAAAATTGCAGCAGCGTGGCCTTGGCCCCAAGGGTGGTGCTCAACCGATTATTTCTTTTTGGCCCAAGCCGCTCAAGGTCAATCTTCTTTTTGCTCTTTACTCGGTGACCCCTGCCATGGAGAAATCGGTATGCCAGACCGATAAGCGTGGCTGAGCCGACCAAGGCTAGAACAGCGAGCAGATTATCCACCGCCCTAGGTTAGGTCATGCCGGGGAGGCTTTTTGGAGTGTTACACCTTTTTACTTCCTGGAAACCCCCTAGGCTTTTCGCGATGAGCGAGATTGAATTCAGAAGTGATATGACCGTGGAGCTGGTCCGCCACTCCGCTAGGGATTCGGATGTGCTGTTTGCGGCTCGGGTATCGACCCAGGGGGAGCAGACGTTAGATTCCGCTAAGCAAGTTGATGCTCAGGCCCAGCAAAAGGACAAGGGTCTGATCAATTACCTGATGCGCGATCGTCACGGCTCTCCGTTCGAGCACAACTCCATGACCTTCTATGTGCAAGCTCCGATATTTGTCTTCCGCGAATTTATGCGTCACCGAATTGCCAGCTATAACGAGGAGTCTGGTCGCTACCGCGAGCTGAGACCGGTTTTTTATGTTCCAGGCGAGGATCGAAAACTGATTCAGGTTGGTAAGCCGGGTCACTACGAGTTTGAAGACGGTTCTGCCGAACAGTTTGCTTTAGTCCAGCAGGAAACCATGACTGTCACCCGCGCAGCCTATGAGGCATATAAGAGGATGCTGGAAGCTGGTGTTGCCAGGGAAGTGGCGAGAATAGTTTTGCCGCTGAATATCTACTCGAGCATGTATGTAACGATGAATGCCCGCTCACTGATGAATTTCCTATCACTTCGGACCAAGCGGGAGGGCACACACTTCCCATCCTTCCCGCAGCGGGAAATTGAGATGGTTGCCGAACAAATGGAGCAATTCTGGGCGGAGCTTATGCCCCTTAGCTACGAGGCCTTCAATGAAAACGGACGGGTAGCTCCATAGTTTTCATATCGCTAGGCTAAACGGATGGTTTCTCAGCAAAAGGACATCTTCGGCCAGGTGCTAGTTGCGCTTGTCACACCAATGACTGCCGAGGGTGAGGTTGACTGGCCCGCGGTTGAGCGTCACGTTGACTATGTAATCTCAAATGGTGCAGATGGCGTTGTCGTCACCGGCACAACCGGAGAGACCTCCACGCTCACAGATGCCGAAAAGATCAAGCTGGTTGAGGTCGGCAAGAGTGTTTCTTCGGGTCGAGCAAAGATCATTACAGGTGGTGGTTCGAACGAGACCGCACACGCTATTCAGCTTTACAAGGCAAGTGAAAAAGTTGGAGCTGACGGAATCATGGTTGTCACTCCTTATTACAACAAACCAACTCAGGCTGGAATCCTCACTCACTTCCGCCTGATTGCGGATGCCACTGATTTGCCAAACATCCTGTATGACATTCCCGGCAGGACCGGTGTTGCAATTTCATATGAGACTTTTCATCGAGCAGCTAAGCACCCAAACATCGTGGCAATCAAAGATGCCAAAGGTGATTTGGCCCAAGCTTCTAGGCTGATGCTGGAAACGGGGTTGATGTATTTCTCGGGGGATGATTCAAATGTCCTCCCGCACATTTCTATCGGTGCAACTGGAATGATCAGCGTCACTGCCAACATTGCCCCCCACGCCTATCGTCAGATAGTCGATGCGACTAATCGCAATGATTTCCACTCGGCACTAAAAGTTCACAATGCACTCGAACCGCTGCAGCGGGCGATCATGACCCATGTTCCGGGAACGGTGGCTGCCAAGTATGTGCTGCACGGGCTCGGCTTTATCGGATCTCCAAGAGTGAGACTTCCACTGGTGGGTCCGGAAGATCACGAGGCTGCACTTATCGAAGGCGGCATCGATCAGGTGGTTAGCGTGCCAGGAGTGAGCTTCGATAACTTCCGTCCAGACAGAAATGCCGCAGCCGGTGGAGCACTGCCCAAGGTCGCGGGAACCACGAGATAGTGCAAACACCTCCAGCCCTCAAAAAAGACACTCTTCGAATCATTCCGCTTGGCGGGGTCGGAGAAATCGGTCGAAACTGCACGGTCTTTGAGATAAATGATCAAATTCTGATTGTTGACTGCGGTGTGCTATTTCCAGAGGAATCGCAGCCCGGTGTCGATCTAATCTTGCCTGACCTGGGCTATCTCTCCGACAAGCTGGACCGCATTGCCGGCCTGGTTCTGACACACGGTCACGAGGACCACATCGGCGGCATTCCATATCTATTAAAGATGCGACCAGATATTCCTATTTATGGATCCAAACTGACCATTGCCTTTATTCAAGAAAAGCTGGCTGAGCATCGCCTAACGGCCAAGGTGCAGCTGGTGAGCGAGGGGATGAAGAGCAGCATTGGCGCATTTGAATGTGAATACGTGGCAGTCAATCACTCGATTCCTGATGCCCTGGCAATCATTATTAGGTCTAAGGCTGGAGTGGTTTTAGCAACCGGCGACTTCAAGATGGACCAGCTGCCAATGGATGGCAGGCTCACTGACCTCCGAGCCTTTGCCAAGGTTGGCGAAGAAGGAGTCGATCTGTTCATGGTCGATTCGACCAACGCCGACATTCCTGGCTTCACTCCGCTTGAGCGAGACATAGGGCCGGTCATCGAAGGCGTTATCTCCAGAACTAAAGGAAAGGTTGTGGTGGCATCTTTTGCCTCTCACGTCCACCGGGTGCAGCAGGTAATCGAAGCAGCGCTAAACAATAATCGCAAGGTCGTGTTTGTTGGTCGCAGCATGGTGAAGAACATGAAGATTGCCGCGGAGCTTGGATTTCTACACATCCCAGATGGCGCAGTTGTGGAATTGAATGAAGCAGCCGACATGCCCGATCACAGCCTTGTGTTCATGTCAACCGGTTCGCAGGGGGAGCCGATGGCCGTGTTATCCAGAATCGCGAACCAAGACCACCAAATTGAAATTGGTGAAAACGACACAGTTTTATTGGCAAGCTCGATGATTCCTGGAAACGAAAATGCTGTCTACCGGGTCATTGACGGGCTCACTCGCCTCGGCGCAAACGTGGTCCACAAAGGCAACGCCCATGTCCACGTCTCTGGTCACTCGGCGGCGGGCGAGCTGCTCTACTGCTACAACGTAATCAAACCAAAAAACGTCATGCCCATCCACGGCGAGTATCGACACCTGATGGCCAATGCCAAGCTCGCCAAGAAAACTGGCGTTGCAGAGGAAAATATAATCGTGGCAGAAGATGGCAGCGTAATAGATCTATTTGATGGCAAGGCTGCGATTGTTGGCAAGATTCCCTGCGACATGCTCTATGTCGATGGTCAAGCGGTTGGAAAGATTACTGAAGAGGATCTGCAGGATAGGCGCACTCTCGCTGCAGAAGGATTCATATCTATTTTTGCTGTAGTGAATAAAGAAACCGGTGAACTTGTCGAGGGTCCTGCAATCAGAGCGAAAGCTTACGCAGAGGAAGATCATGTCTTTGATGACATCCTGCCCGCTATTCAGCAGGCTCTCAGGCAAGCAGCCAGCGATGGCGTTCGAGACAGCTATCAGTTCCAGCAGGTGATTCGAAAGACGGTGGGTTCGTGGGTGGCAAAAGCCCATCGCCGCAGGCCGGTCATCATTCCAATCGTTGTCTACTCTTCTCGACCTGCCTAAGCAGGATTTTCCCAACCCCTTGCTAACTTTTTAGCATGGCTGGAAAGACCAAGCCGCCCAGCCGAGCGGGCGGCAAGACGCGCTCGCGTTCGGCCGCACCCAAAGCCAATTCAGATAGAAACTTTTTTGACTATCTCCAGCGGGGCTACATGGCAACCGCCCATGGCATCGGAGGTCTGGTCAGATCCTTCAGCAAAGAGATAAAGGAAGATCAGAGGCGAGACGGATTGCCATTCGCCCTTTTCGTTCTGAGCGTCCTAGGTGTTCTGTTCGCCTGGTTTTTGAGCAATGAGGCCTGGGCGGTGCTTTTGCACCAGTTCACCTTTGGGCTTTTGTTCGGTGCGGTCAGCTACGCTCTGCCGGTAGTGCTGTTTGCCTACTCCATGTTTTTGTTTAGGCACCCATCTTCGCTGCGCGACTCGACCAGGTTTGCTCTGGGATTTTGGCTCTTCCTATCGGTTCTCTCAGGTTTCTTCCATGTCTTTTCGGCCCTGCCTTCTCCCAGTGACGGTGTGCCAGCGCTCGCCAGCGCCGGGGGACTATTTGGCTGGCTGATCGGTGGTCCGCTAAACGCCTTACTTACGATCTGGGGAGCTGTCCCAGCTCTAGTGCTTCTAGCAATCGCGTCCCTTTTGATTATGACCGGCACCCCACCGGGAAGAGTCATCGATCGCATTCAAGAGCTTTATCGTTTCCTCTTTAACGTCACGGACGAGAAGCAAAAGAAAAACAAGATTCAGACCGAGAGCAAGTGGTGGGGAAGCAAGAAAGAAGAATCGAAGGCGTTTGAGACACCGCTCGAAATCATTGACGAGCCAGAGGTTGAGCTGCTGCCAGAGCTTGAATTGCCGATTGAGCAAGACGATGAACCGGATCTGGACTTTTTCAAGGCGGAGGAGGGAATTACTGAGCCAATCGATATTCCTGCACCCCGGGAGAAAAAACCATATGTTTTGCCCGGCCTTGGAATCCTGGCAGCCGGATCCCCTGCTAAGACGGCAAGCAGTGTCAATAACCAGGTGGCAGCAGCTATCGATGCGGTCTTCCAGGAGTTTGATGTTGATGCCAAGGTTTCAGGATTCCAGCGCGGACCAACAGTCACCAGGTATGAAGTTGAGCTGGCACCGGGTGTGAAAGTCGAGGCGGTTACTCGCCTGACCAATAACATCTCCTACGCAGTCGCATCGAATGAGGTTCGGATTCTCTCGCCGATTCCGGGTAAGAGTGCAATCGGAATTGAGATTCCAAATTCAGATCGCGAAATAGTGACGCTCGGCGATGTCCTTCGAAGCAAGAATGCTCAGGCATCAACTCACCCACTAACCATTGGTGTTGGTAAGGATGTCGAGGGTGGCTATCTGGTTGCGAACATCGCGAAGATGCCGCACCTGTTGGTTGCAGGTGCCACGGGAGCCGGTAAATCAAGTTTTGTAAATTCCATGATTGCATCCGTTCTGATGCGTGCGACCCCGGCCGAGGTGAGGCTGGTGCTGATTGATCCCAAGCGGGTAGAGCTGGCTGCCTACCAGGGCGTTCCTCACTTGGTGACCCCGATCATTACCAATCCCAAGAAGGCTGCTGAGGCGCTGCAGTGGGTGGTTAGGGAAATGGACTCTCGCTACGACGATTTAGCATCATTTGGGTTCAAGCACATTGATGACTTCAACCGTGCGGTGGTAGCCGGTGAGATTGCACCACCAGCTGGATCAAAAAGAGAACTAATTCCTTATCCATACCTGCTGGTGGTGGTTGATGAGCTTGCGGATTTGATGATTGTTGCTCCCCGGGATGTGGAAGATGCCATTGTTCGTATCACTCAGCTCGCCAGGGCTAGCGGTATTCACCTGGTGCTGGCTACACAGAGGCCTTCGGTCGATGTCGTTACCGGATTGATTAAGGCCAATGTCCCATCCCGTCTTGCCTTCTCTGTTTCTTCGCTCACTGACTCGAGAGTCATTTTGGACGGACCAGGAGCGGAGAAGCTGGTTGGGCAAGGAGATGCGCTGTTTGCCCCGATGGGTTCGAACAAGCCAATTCGTGTACAGGGCGCATGGGTGAGTGAACCTGAGCTTCACAAGCTAGTGGCTCACGTCAAAGCTCAGATGGATCCGGAGTATCGAAGTGATGTCACCGCAGTTCAGCAGTCAAGAGTGGTCGATAGTGAAATTGGCGACGATCTTGATCTGCTGCTGGCAGCATGCGACCTGGTGGTTAACTCTCAATTTGGTTCAACATCCATGCTGCAAAGAAAGCTCAGGGTCGGTTTTGCAAAAGCCGGAAGGCTGATGGATCTTCTTGAGTCCAGAGGCATAGTGGGCCCGTCAGAAGGATCTAAGGCCAGAGAGGTGCTGATTAGGCCAGAGGATATGGCCAAGGCCCTTGCGCGAATTTCTGGAAATGCACCGGTTGCGGGCGATGAAGTATCGGGGGAGGATAGCCCTGATGAAGACGCCTGGCAGCTCACCGGTCGAAGAGATGAATTCTAAAAGCTTTCTCTATCGACAAACTCCCAACCTCATAACCTCGCTTCGATTAGCGATGGTTCCCATCGTGTTGTGGCTGCTCCTTGAATTCTGGACTGATCCAATCATTCGATTTTTGGCAATGGTGATTTTGATTATTGCCGCATCCACCGATGGTCTCGACGGATCAATCGCACGTAAACGCGGATTGGTAACCAATCTTGGAAAGATTCTGGATCCCATTGCAGACAAAGCGCTACTGAGTGGAACGCTTATTGTCTTATCAATTCTCGGAGCCGTCTCTTGGTTCGCCACCGTGTTGATTTTGTTTCGAGAGCTTGGCATAACACTTTTTCGACTTGTAGTTATAAAAAAACGGGTAATCGCAGCGGATGGCTGGGGTAAATTCAAAACGGTTATGCAGATTGTTTCTGTCTGCCTCGTGATTGCGCCGTTTGGCTTTTTAGGCGATTGGTATCTGTGGCTAACCAACATTGTGCTTTGGTTCACCGTGGCAATTACTCTTTGGAGTGGAGCACTACTTTTATGGCCGAAGAGATAATTACTTCTGCCCTTGCCAAGGGCTTGTTTGTGGCAACAGCTGAATCTTTGACCGCGGGCCTGATTTGCTCGGCATTGGTTGAAACCCCTGGATCTTCCAAGGTTGTTTTAGGCGGCATCAATTGCTATCAGGATCAGATCAAACAGCAACTTCTGGGTGTGCCAAGCTCCCTGCTGCAGCAGCAAAGTGCCGTTGATCCGGAAGTTGCCGCTCACCTGGCGTCTCAGGTTCGCTCAAAGTTTGCACTCGCCATGCAGCTTCCAGAAGATCAGGTCATTGGCCTATCCTCAACCGGAGTCGCAGGTCCCGACACCGTGGCTGGCAAGGCGGTCGGAGAGGTGTATCTGGGCATCAGCTCGAGGCTTGGGACCAAGGTATTTGCCGAGCAATTTGAGGGCTCCCGGGCTCAAATCCGCCTAGCTGCAAGGGATAGAGCACTTGAAATTCTCCGGGAAGAGTTAGCTCGGTTTTAGGTTTAACCTCAGGAAACATTCAGCAGCAGCCTCTATCTTTGTCCTAACCAGCGGGTAGATTAGAGGGCCAGGAGGAAAGTTGTTACTTAGACAAGAAATCGGCGATGTCCTAAGAACCCACCGTCAGAAGCAGGGTGCGACCCTGCGTCAGGTGGCGGCCAAGGCATCGGTGGCTCTGGGCTACCTGTCCGAGGTTGAGCGTGGCCAAAAGGAAGTCTCATCCGAGATCCTGGCTGCTGTAACGGACGCCCTGGAAATCCCGCTATCTGTAGTCCTGCGCGAGGTAGCCGAGCGCATGGCCAGTGCCGAGGGTCTGTACTTTGACGACACCTTCATTCCTGACACCCTGCCCGATGACTTTGTGACCGAGGCAGACCTTTACTCCAGGCAGTAATTGACTCTCAGCCGCTTTCACGAGCTGATGCTCGACGAATTTGGCCCTCTGGCGGACGCTATTTTGAGCGATCTTCGCCTAGATACTTCAGATCAAACCCCAAGCACCCTGCTCGATAAAGGCATTGATCCCAAGGAAGTCTGGTTGGCTATCTGCGCCCAGCTGGGCGTCCCTAAGGAGCGCTGGCAGGGCAAGCTAAAGACCCCAAGACACGCCGACTGAGATTATTCGAAATTTTGTTCGAACGCCTAGAGTTTTCACAACTTAGGCAAATCGGGAGTTATCCACAGCGTGTCGGATTCCTCCCAAGGTGTCTGAGGTGGCAGCTAGCTTTACCAGCATGGCTACTTACCGAAGAAAAGAGGATGCAATGCCCACATCAGCAGAGCGCGAGAAGGCTCTAGAAACCGCCCTGGCACAGATTGACCGTCAGTTCGGAAAGGGCTCGGTTATGAAACTGGGCAGCGAAGAGCGAGCACCGATCGAGTCAATTCCGACCGGATCCATCGCCCTGGACGTAGCCCTGGGTATTGGCGGATTACCTCGTGGCCGAATTGTTGAGGTCTACGGACCTGAATCTTCTGGAAAGACCACCATCGCCCTGCACGCGATTGCCAATGCGCAGCGCGCAGGAGGAGTAGCGGCATTCATCGATGCTGAGCACGCCCTAGATCCCGAATACGCCCAAAAACTTGGTGTGAACATTGATGAGCTTTTGGTCAGCCAGCCTGACACAGGCGAGCAGGCACTGGAAATTGCCGACATGCTGATTCGTTCCGGATCAATCGATGTGATTGTTATTGACTCCGTGGCTGCCCTGGTGCCAAGAGCAGAAATCGAAGGCGAGATGGGCGATGCCCACGTGGGTCTGCAGGCAAGACTTATGTCGCAGGCGCTGAGAAAACTTACCGGTGCTCTGAGCCAAACCAAGACCACAGCAATTTTCATCAACCAGTTGCGCGAAAAGATTGGTGTCTTCTTTGGATCGCCAGAAACTACCGCTGGTGGAAAGGCTCTGAAGTTCTACGCATCAGTCAGACTTGACATTAGAAGAATCGAAACTTTGAAGGATGGCCAAGACTCAGTTGGTAACAGAGCTCGCGTAAAGGTCGTGAAGAACAAGCTGGCCGCTCCATTCCGTCAGGCCGAGTTTGACATTTTGTTTGGCGAGGGTATTTCTCGCGAAGGTGGTCTGATTGACTTCGGTGTCGAGCAGGACATCGTCAAGAAGTCCGGTGCCTGGTACACCTACGAGGGCGAACAACTCGGTCAGGGTAAAGAGAACTCCCGCAAGTATCTAAAGGAAAACCCAGCGGTTGCGGACACGATCGAGCAGAAGATCAAGATCAAACTCGGTATCGGTGTGCCCAGGGCAGTAGCAGATTTGCCAGCGGAGAGCGCGAGCGAAAAGGCAGAGACTAAGCCGAAGGTTGCTAAAGCCGCAAACGATGCCTAGCGAGGAAAAGCTCGAAAAGAGAGCGAAAAACATCCTGCTTCATCAGCTGACCCGCTCAGCAAAGACCGAGAGTCAACTGCGTGAGGTGCTTCTCAAGAGAGAAATTCCGCAAGGACTTATTGACTCGGTTATTTCTGATTTTCTCTCAGCTGGTCTGATTGATGACCTTGCCTTTGCCAAGAGCTTTCTTGCGTCTCGGCTTGCCAGGGGCAAGGCGGTAAGACTAATTTCGCGAGAGCTTAGACAAAAAGGTATTGCCGAGGATGTAATCGAAAGTGTCTGCTCAGAGATCTCTATCGAAGATCAGCGTCAGCAGGTCATCGAGCTTGCTAGACGCAGGGCTGAGCGCCTGGCTGGACTTGAGTCTGAGGTCCGAAGGCGCAGACTGAGCGGATACCTACTGAGGCGGGGATTCCCAGGGGCATTGGTGAGCCAGGCAGTGCGGCTAGTTGAGCGCCAGGGGTAAAATCCCCTTGCAATGTCTCTAACTTACGAAGTCCGCACCTACGGCTGCCAAATGAACGTTCACGACAGTGAGCGTATTTCTGGCCTGCTTGAATCCGCAGGGTATGTGGCAAACATCGACGGAAATCCAGATCTCGTCGTCTTCAACACCTGTGCTGTTAGGGAGAATGCCGACAACAAGCTCTATGGCAATCTCGGAACTATGCTTCCGCGCAAAGAGGCTAATCCGCAATTCCAGATAGCAGTTGGCGGCTGCCTTGCTCAGAAGGATCAGAGCACAATCTTGAAAAAGGCTCCCTGGGTGGATGTTGTCTTTGGCACTCATAACATGGGCTCGCTGCCGACTCTTCTGGAGAGAGCCAGACATAACCGCGAAGCCCAAATCGAGATTTTAGAGTCGCTCGAGGTATTTCCATCAACTCTTCCGGCCAAGCGTGAGAATGCTTACGCCGGTTGGGTATCTATTTCTGTTGGTTGCAATAACACCTGCACCTTCTGCATCGTGCCATCTCTTCGCGGAAAAGAGAAGGACCGTCGGCCAGGAGAGATTCTGTCCGAGGTTAAAGCACTGGTCGACGATGGCGTTATTGAGGTGACACTGCTTGGACAAAACGTCAACACCTACGGCGTTGAGTTTGGTGACAGGGGAGCCTTTGCCAAGCTGCTAAGAGCGTGCGGTGAAATTGAAGGTCTTGAGCGAGTTCGCTTTACATCTCCGCACCCTGCCGCCTTCACAGATGACGTTATTGAAGCCATGGCCGAAACACCTAACGTCATGCCGCAGCTTCACATGCCGCTGCAGTCAGGATCAGATCGAATACTGAAGGCGATGAAGCGCAGCTATAGGGCAGAGCGCTACCTGGGAATTTTAGAAACCGTAAGAAATCGAATTCCAGATGCAGCAATCACCACGGACATCATCGTCGGCTTCCCTGGCGAAACTGAGGAAGATTTTCAGCAAACGCTCGAGATAGCAAAACTCTCTCGTTTTGCTATGGCCTACACATTCCAGTATTCAAAGCGACCAGGAACCCCGGCGGCAGAAATGCCAGATCAGCTCCCCAAGGAAGTTGTTCAAGAGAGATATGAACGCCTGCTTGAAACGGTTAATGAAATTGCCTGGCAGGAAAACCAAAAGCTGATTGGGCGAGAGGTTGAGGTTTTGGTGGCAAGTGGCGAGGGTCGCAAGGATGAGAACACCAATCGGCGATCAGGCAGAGCCAGGGACAATCGCCTGGTCCACTTCGAGGTTCCAGCCGGAGAGCCAGAGCCTAGGCCGGGTGACCTCGTTACCGTTCAGGTAAGTCGAGCAGCTCCGTACTTCCTGGTCGCTGATTCGCTCGAAACTTCCGTGTATGAACTGCGCAGAACCGCTGGAGGAGATGCCTTCGACCGCTCACAGGCCGAGTCCTGCTCTGATGGAAAGGTCAACCTAGGCATTCCCATTCGAGTCAAGCGTGACTAACTTGATTGCGGTTGTCGGAGCAACGGCCTCTGGCAAATCCTCGCTGGCTATTGAAATTGCAACAGCTCTGACCGACGCTGAAATCATAAATGCCGATGCGATGCAGCTCTATCGAGGCATGGACATTGGAACGGCCAAGCTTTCATCAAAGGAGCAGAGGGGTATTCGACACCACCTTCTTTCAGTTATTGATCCTTCGGAGGAGCTGACAGCAGTTGAGTATCGGGAACTATTCGATACTGCAGTTAGGGATGTGCTCTCTAGGGGTAAGACGCCGATAGTTGTCGGAGGCAGCACGCTCTATTTGGCATCAGCGCTTGATGAGCTCAGCTTTGCGCCTACCGATTCTGAGCTAAGGAGTGAACTTGAGAAGCAGAGCGAGGAAATCGGAGCGCTTAGCATGCACGCGAAGCTTAAGGAGCTGGATCCTGCGGCCGCTGAAAAGATTCCCGCCACTAATCGGCGAAGAGTCATAAGAGCTATTGAGGTTATCAAGCTCAGTGGTAAGAACTACTCGGCTTCTTTGCCTGACCCCTCCTATCGCAGGCCAACTGTTCAGCTAGCGATTGATGTTTCTCGCGAAGAGCTAGGACGGCGCATCGAGCAGCGCGTTGAGAAGATGTGGAGAGAGGGTCTAGTTGATGAGGTGAGAGAACTGATCAAGAAAGAGCTCTCGAGGACGGCCAGAGTTGCAATTGGCTACAAGCAAGCCATTGATTTCATCGAAGGACGACTCACCGCAGAGCAGGCAAAGGAGGAGATTGTCTTTTTGACTAACCGCTATGCAAAGAAGCAGGGCACCTGGTTTAGAAGAGATAAGAGAATTCACTGGCTGAGAGATGAAGCTGACCTAAGCGCGAGGGCCTTAGAGGTAGTTAGGCTTGAACGATGAGCATCCAATTCACCAAAGGCCACGGCACGGGTAATGACTTTGTGCTCGTCTTAGACAAGGTTGGCCAGCTTGATCTGAGCGAGGCTGAGATACGAAAGATTTGCGATCGCAACTTTGGAATTGGTGCAGATGGTCTGATTGTGGTTCGACCAACTGCGGGTAGCGAAGTTGGAGATCTGCTATCTGAAGAGCCAGGTGCTACCTGGTTCATGGACTACCGCAACCGCGATGGCTCCAAGGCAGAGATGTGTGGAAATGGAATACGAGTTTTCGCGAGGTTCCTTCTAGAGAATTCTCTGGCTGAAATTCCAGCTGGAAGCACTCTGCCTGTTGCTACGAGAGCGGGAATCAAAGATCTCACTCAGACCGCAACGGGCTTTGCGGTTGACCTGGGCCCTTGGAAGATCTCCGAGGATGAAGTCCTGGTTCGTGCCCAGGGACTTCAGGTGGCAAGACCCGGACTGCATGTGAACCTAGGGAATCCGCATGTTGTTGTAGCGCTTGCAGATTTGGAAGAGCTGGAAAACCTGGAACTTTATCGGGCACCGCTTCTTGAACCCGCATCAGAGGCTGGAGCTAACGTTGAATTCGTTGTCCCAGGTGATCCGCTGGTGGAGGAGGGCGTTGCCTCTTTGACCATGCGCGTTCATGAGAGAGGTGTGGGCGAGACTCTCAGTTGTGGAACAGGTGTAGCGGCTTCCGCAATAGCTATTCGTCATTGGGCGGGTGGCACACAAAACAACTGGCGCGTTTATGTTCCCGGGGGAGAGCTAGCGGTCAAAATGTTTGCTGCTGAAGATGGCGAGCACGTTGCGATCAGTGGAAATGCAATTTTGAGCTTCACTGGTCAGTGGGGCTAATCAGTTCAATGACCCAGTAGCCCTTATCGGCATGGGCCTTATTCACGCTGCAGTTTGCAAACTCTTCACTAAGCCACTTCATAAGACTTTCTGCCCCGAGCTGCTTTTGAACCACCAGCATTGCCCTTCCACCTGGCAGCAATCGGCCAAGGTACTTTCTTAGAAGTTCATGGAGTTCGGCCTTTCCAATCCTGATAGGTGGGTTCGACCAGATCTCCTTGAACTTCAGGTCTGCAGGCAGAGCATCAGCCAGCAGGGACTCCACATTCTTCAGTCCAAGATTTTCAGCGTTCTGTTGAGTTAGCTCAACACTTCTAGCGTTGACATCTATAGCCCAGACTCTGCTATCCGGGCAAATCGTCGCTATGGCAAGTGCAATGGGTCCCCAGCCGCATCCGAGATCCAAAACATTTCCGCTTTTGGGAAACAAGTTTGACTGGGACAGCAGTACCTTGGTTCCCTTGTCCAAGCCGCCACTGCTGAAGGTGCCGGTTGAGGCCCTGGCAGTAATCTCTCTGCCACCTACCGAGAAGCTGACTTCCTTGAGTTTTCTCTCGCCAGCTGGGGCTTTTGAAAAATAGTGCTCATTGCTCACTACACCAATCTACCTAGGCATAGTCTTTATCTAGATGGAAAACGAGACCACGCTTCAGCGAATATTGCGACGCGGAGCTAGCGCCCCGAATGACTTTGACGGGGATCAACTAGAGCTAGAAGAGCGAGAGTCTCTAAGAAGAGTGCCCGGTCTATCGACCGAGCTCGAGGACATATCCGAGGTCGAATACCGAAAACTCAGGATTGAGCGTGTGATCCTGATTGGTGTTTGGGGATCGGGAACACTCACCGAAGCGGAAAACTCTCTCAGAGAGCTTTCCGCTCTAGCTCAAACGGCAGGTGCCGTCGTCCTTGCTGGGGTGTTGCAGCGAAAACCAATGCCTGATCCAGCAACCTACTTTGGAAAAGGCAAGGCTGAAGAGCTTCGAAACCTTGCCAGGGAACTGAAGGCAGACACCGTCATTGCCAATACGGAGCTATCACCATCTCAACGAAGAGCCCTAGAAGACGTTGTGAAGATTAAGGTGATTGATCGAACTGCCATCATCTTGGACATTTTTGCCCAGCACGCGAAGAGTAAAGAGGGTAAGGCTCAGGTCGAGCTCGCCCAACTCGAATACCTGCTTCCAAGACTGCGTGGTTGGGGAGAGTCCATGTCCCGTCAGGCTGGAGGTCAGGCTGCTGGTGGTGTTGGAATCGGCTCCCGCGGCCCAGGTGAAACCAAGATTGAGCTTGATCGAAGACGAATCAACACCAAGATGGCCAAACTGCGCAAGGACATTGCAGCTATGAAGATGGCACGGGACACTAAGCGCGCAAAGAGGGAAAAGTCCAGCGTCCCGCAGGTCGCAATTGCTGGATACACAAACGCCGGAAAGTCATCCTTATTGAACAGGCTCACCAGAGCCGGAGTCCTAGTTGAGAATGCGCTGTTTGCCACCCTCGACCCCACAGTCAGAAGGCATGAAACTCCTGATGGTAGGCAGTACACAATCTCAGACACCGTGGGGTTTGTCAGAAACCTTCCGCACCAATTGGTCGAAGCCTTCAGATCTACTCTGGAAGAGATTTCCGCCAGCGACCTAGTTATCCACGTTGTTGACGCCACGGATCCAGATCCGCTGGGTCAAATTGCGACTGTCAGGGAAGTGATAGCAGATGCGGGTGCAGGGTCAATTCCGGAACTGCTGGTATTCAACAAGGTTGACCTCGTCGACGATCAGAGAGAGGTCGAACTCAGAGGAATAGCACCAGGAGCACTAATGATTTCATCTCGTTCGGGCCAGGGTATGGATGAGTTGGAAAGTCGAATCGCTGAGCTGCTGCCAAAGCCAGAAATTGAGTTTCACGGTGTCATTCCGTATTCCCGAGGTGACTTGGTTTCTAGAGCGCACCTCAGTGGGAAAGTTCTAGAGACTGAATACGAAGAGCAGGGGACAAGGCTCCACGCAATGGTTTCTCAAGAGTTAGCTGCAGAGCTAAACTCAGCTAGACAGATCTGAGAACTGCAACAACTTTTCCAAGAATCACTGCGTGGTCACCAAGGATTGGTTCAAACGCACTGTTTCTAGGAAGCAGCCAGGTGTGCCCATCGCGCTGCTTGAAGGTCTTTACCGTGGCCTCTTCCTCAATCAGCGCAGCCACTATGTCTCCATTGTCAGCGGTTTGCTGCTGACGGACTACAACCCAGTCACCATCGCAAATAGCGGCGTCGATCATTGAGTCGCCCACCACTTTCAGCAAGAAGAGCTCGCCTTGTCCCACCAGTTGGCGCGGTAGGGAGAAAATCTCCTCTACGTTTTGCTCGGCAGTTATCGGAATACCTGCGGCAATGCGTCCAACCAGTGGAACAAAAGCGGTGTCTGGGCGGGGGACATCGGCAAGGTCTTCCTCGCCGATCAAGTCGATAGTTCGGGGTCGCCTAGGGTCTCTGGAGAGGTAGCCGAGTAGTTCTAGCTTGTTCAGCTGATGCGACACGCTGGCCGTAGAGGATAGGCCGACGGCCTCACCTATTTCTCGCATGCTAGGTGCGTAATTTCGCTCCTGCATCGACTCCCGGATAACGTCCAAAATTCGGCTCTGGACGGCTGTTAGGCCCTTTTCCATGGCGACCTCCATAAATGTCGGTGGCTAGTGGTTTTATCTAGCTATCGAAACTGTATTCGGAAAACATGAGAATTCCAAACACATTTTCGAAAAAACTGCAAAATGGGCCAGAAATCCTTGCCAAAATGGCCAGGAAATCTATACTTAGAACAAGTGTTCGAAATAAAGATTCGGACAGGGAGGATCCAAAATGTTGAAAGTAGGCCAATACCGGCTAACTAACCCAGGTCGGCTCTTCCGCGCGCTGAGCGTTTTGGCACTTGCCATCGGTCTTAGCCTCGCTGGCATCTCCGGCTCGGTAGCGACCTCTTCTGATCCCGTTGCGCTTGAATACCTGACCGTGGGCCAGGGCGACACTCTTTGGTCTCTCGCTCAGGAACATGCTGAAGGCGACCCTAGAGACTGGATCGCACAGGTTGTCACAATCAATGCTCTTAGTTCTTCTGAGCTGACCCCTGGTCAGCAGATTGCGCTTCCCTAGTAGCCCTAGCATTTAGGGGTGAGCAATCTAGAGCACCTGCCAATCCGAGATGACCTGCGTGGTCAAAAACCATATGGTGCTCCGCAGCTTGATGTACCGATTTCTCTAAATGTCAATGAAAACACTTACGGCATTCCCGAGAAAGTTGCCATATCCATCGTCGAAAATCTGGCAAGAGCCACGGTCACACTTAATCGATATCCAGACCGTGAGTTCCTTGAGCTTCGTTCAAAGCTAGCCAGCTTTCTTGGCCACAACCTCTCAGCTGGCAAGGTATGGGCGGCAAATGGATCCAATGAAATCTTGCAGCAGCTATTCACTGCCTTTGGTGGACCTGGCCGAAATGCGCTCAGCTTCGGCCCAACCTATTCGATGTATCCAAACATTGCGCGGATAACACTGACCAACTATTTCGAGGCTGCACGCAATTCAGACTTCACCCTCAACACCGAGGATGTTATCGAAGTAATCAAGCAGCGAAAGCCAAACCTCGTAATCTTTTGCTCTCCAAATAACCCAACCGGCACCGCTCTGAGCCTTGACCTGATTCAAAGCGCCTATGAGGCAACCGACGGAATAGTAATTGTGGACGAGGCTTACGCGGAGTTTTCCACTAACCCTTCCGCATTGACATTGCTCGAGGGGCGAGATCGGCTGGTGGTTTCTCGAACCATGAGCAAGGCCTTCGCCTTTGCCGGAGCTCGGCTTGGGTATTTGGCAGCGAGTGAGGGAGTTGTTGATGCCATGCGAATTGTCAGGCTGCCCTATCACCTCTCAGCATTGACGCAGGCGGCAGCCCTAGCGGCGCTCGAGCACAGTTCGGAGCTGCTGCAAAACGTTGAAAAGATAAAGCTCCAGCGCAATCGAATTGTTGAGGCAACTAGGGGCTGGGGACTGAGCCCCTACCCGTCAGATGCCAACTTTGTTTTAATCGGTGGCTTTGAAAATCCAGACGAAGTTTTTGAGAAGCTATTGGCTCGAGGCGTGCTCGTTAGAAATGTTGGAATTCCTGGAACGCTGCGAATCACTGCCGGAACCGAGGCTGAGACCACAAAATTGCTTGCTGAGTTAGCGCTGGTTCTTGGTTAGACTTCTAGGCAATCCCCAAAGAAGGCACCCCGATGCGCATTGCCAAGCTATCTCGCAAAACTAGTGAGTCGAGTGTCGAGCTCGAGCTCAACCTGGATGGCAGCGGTGTATCCGAGATTGAGACCACGGTTCCGTTCTATAACCACCTTCTCACCGCCCTGAGCAAGCACTCTCTGATCGACCTAAAGGTCTCCGCCAAGGGCGATACGGATATAGATGTCCACCACACGGTCGAGGACGTCGCGATTGTTTTTGGTCAGGCTCTAAAGCAAGCACTGGGAGACAGAAGCGGTATCAATCGTTTTGGTGATGCGCTGGTCCCATTAGACGAGGCACTGGCAAGGGCTGTGGTTGATGTTTCTGGCAGGGGATATCTAGTTCACACTGGGGAACCTCAGGGTTTTGAATACCACCTGATTGGCGGTCACTTCACGGGTTCTCTCGTTCGCCACGTCTTTGAGTCCATCGCGCACAATGCAGCAATTACTTTGCACATCAATGTTTTGGCTGGCCGAGATGCTCACCACATCGCTGAGGCTCAGGTTAAGGCTTTTGCTCGCGCACTGAGAAAAGCCGTTGAAAAGGATTCTCGAGCGCAGGGTATTCCGTCCACCAAGGGAAGCCTTTGACCAAAAAGGTTGCGCTGCTTGATTACGGCAGCGGCAATATTCACTCGGCCGCCAAGGCGCTGCAGGCAGCCGGCGCTGAGGTGAAGCTGACATCCAACAAGTCCGAACTCACCGAAGCTGATGGACTGGTGATTCCGGGGGTTGGTGCATTTGCAGCGGTGATGGAAAAACTCAATCAACTTGATGCAGGATCCATCATCGACTCACGGCTTGTTGCTGGCAAGCCAGTGCTTGGTATTTGCGTTGGGATGCAGGTGCTTTTTGAGCGAGGCGTTGAGAACCAAGGCGCTGACGGATTTGGACAGTGGCCAGGAGTTGTCGAGAAACTAAACGCCCCAATCCTTCCTCACATCGGTTGGACAGAAGTGGAATCCAATCCGGAAAGTGAACTTTTTTCCGGGCTTGAAAACGAGAGGTTTTACTTCGTCCACTCCTACGCCGCAAAGTCTTGGTCATTGAACATAAGGCCTCCATTTAGAAGCGCCAAGCTTGCATACGCTGAGCACGGTGAGAAGTTTTTAGCCGCGGTTGAAAATGGCCCGTTGTCTGCGACTCAGTTTCACCCCGAGAAATCTGGTCAAGCGGGCCTAAAGCTTCTTGGAAACTGGATAGGGACTCTTTAGGTCATTTATGAAATTAGAACTACTCCCGGCAGTCGATGTTGCCAACGGCATGGCTGTTCGCCTTACCCAAGGGGAGGCCGGAAGCGAAGAGTCTTTTGGTCATCCTGCCAAGGCTGCCCAAGACTGGATTGATGCAGGCGCTGAATGGATTCATTTGGTTGACCTGGATGCAGCCTTTGGTCGTGGTTCAAATAAAGAGGTAATTGCGGAAGTGATTTCTCTGGCGGGGAGGACCAAAATCGAACTTTCCGGCGGGATACGCGATGACGCATCGCTAGAAGCCGCCATTGAGCTTGGAGCGACCAGGGTAAATCTTGGAACGGCGGCTCTGGAAGATCCGAACTGGACAGCGAAGATGATTGCTCGATTCGCAGACAAGATTGCGGTTGGACTGGATGTTCGAGGAACAACGCTCGCTGCAAGAGGCTGGACAAAAGAAGGTGGCGAGCTGTTCGATGTCCTTTCAAGACTTGAGGATGCTGGTTGTGCGAGGTATGTGGTTACAGATGTGACCAAGGATGGAACCCTAAGAGGACCAAATCTTGAACTACTGAAGTCTGTGATGCAGAAAACCTCAAAGCCAGTGGTTGCCTCCGGAGGAATATCCTCGCTTGCAGATATTGCAGATTTGAAAGAGCTTGTGCCGCTTGGGCTTGAGGGTGCAATTCTGGGTAAAGCTCTCTACGCAGGAAAGTTCACTTTGCAGCAGGCTCTAGCTATTTCAAATGGATAAGTTTCATGACTCCGCTGGTGTTCCCTGGGAGGGCAGGGAGTTCAGCGTCAACCCGTTTGCTTCCGATGATGGATCAACCCCTGAAGCGGTTGCCAGAGCACTTTCGGAAGAGAATTTTTCGCTAACGATTTTGCACGAATCCCTTATGCAATCACGGCTACTGATTCCACTGGTGGCTCAGCTTGGCGATAGCGAGGTGGGTGCGCATGGCCAGCTGGTTGACAAAAGTGCCGAGCTTTCGATTGTGGCTGTTGCAACGCCGGACGGCCAATCAGCTATTCCCGCGTTCACATCGGTTTCACACATGCAGCTTTGGAAAAGCGATGCAAGGCCAGTTCCAATAGAAGCATCTCGAATTGCACTTGCCGCAATCGCCGAGGGACACACACGCGTGATTTTGAATCCTGGAAGCGATTCGATAGGACTAAGAAGACCATTCCTAGCTGCACTAGCTCAGAAAAAGTCCTGGGTTCCACCGAGCCTAAATCGCTCAGTTCTTGATCTTGTTGCACTGGCTACTTCCGACCTTCCGGAGATTGCGAATTTCCGTTTGATTGAAGCTGATTCGAAGGGCAGTCTGCGGCAGGCTGAGCTCACGATTGAACTCAGTATTAGGCCAGGGCTGAATGCCGAAGAGCTAAAAGGGTTGTTGCAAACTTTCTCGGCGAATCTTCAATCTGAGAAGTTCTTAGAGCTGGTCGATTCGATTTCGCTGAAAGTGACAGCTAGCTGACAGGTCCCGTGAATTTTTCTCCGGGACCCTGCCCTGGAGGATCGGGAATGATTGACGCTTCTCGGAAGGCGAGCTGAAGCGACCTAAGGCCATCTCTAAGCGGCCTGGCATGGTGATCACCAATCTCCGGGGCAGCAGCGGTCACGAGCCCTGCTAGAGCGTGAATCAACTTCCGGGCCTCGTCCAAATCAGCGGGCGCGTCTTCGGCCAGACCACACTGCACAGCCGCCGCACTCATTAGGTGAACGGCGGCGGTGTTGATGATTTCTACGGCTGGAACCTCCGCGATGTCCCTGGCTTCGCTGTCCAAACTGCCTCTTCTCGCCCTTGTTTTACTCTGCTAGAGTAGCCGAGGCTCTGAGCGAAGGCTCAGTACGAAAGTGGATGGAAGATCCCACCAGCCAACCGCCTCTAAATAGGTTGTCTTGGTAAGAACTTTGGTCTATTTTTGTGCGCCGCCCGGCGAGTCAAAACGGTTCAAAGGAGCTAAGTATCAGCGATCCGCGCGTCAATGAGCGTATTCGGGTTTCGCAGGTTCGACTTATCGGACCGACCGGTGAGCAAGTCGGAGTTGTACCCATCGAGCGAGCATTAAAGCTGGCTCAGGATGCAGATCTGGATTTGGTCGAGGTCGCACCGGACTCAAATCCTCCGGTCTGCAAAATCATGGACTTCGGAAAATTCAAATACGAAGCAGCTCAGAAGGTGCGGGAAGCGAGAAAGAACCAGGTCAACACAATCCTGAAGACCGTGAGATTCGGACTAAAAATCGATGACCACGACTACAGGACCAAATTGGCTCAGGTTCAAAAGTTCCTAAAGGCTGGCGACAAGGTTAAGGTCATGGTCGTCTTCCGCGGTCGTGAGCAGTCCAGACCAGAAATTGGTGTGAAGCTGCTACAGCGAGTTAGCGAAGAAGTCGGCGATGCCGGAACAGTGGAGTCAACCCCATCGATTGACGGAAGAAACATGGTCATGGTGATTGGACCGACAAAGAACAAGGCTGAGGCGAGAGCCGAAGCCAAACGCGCACAGGCAAAGGCCGGCGCGAAGGTGACCACGGAATAAAGGAGAGATCATGCCGAAGATGAAGACCCACTCGGGCGCCAAGAAGCGTTTTCGCGTAACTGGCAGCGGCAAGATTATGAAGCAGCAAATCAACATGCGCCACAACCTCGAGCACAAAAGCTCTCGCAGGACACGTCGCCTGAATCAGGATCAATTAGTTTCGCCAGCTGACTACAAGAAGCTGAAGAAGCAGCTGGGTTTTTAGGGTAGGGGAGATAAGAAATGGCAAGAGTAAAAAACGCTGTCAATGCACTTAAGAAGCGTCGCGTTGCGCTTGAGCGTGCCCACGGCTACCGCGGTCAGCGCTCCAGGCTCTACCGCATGGCCAAGCAGCAGATTCTGCACTCCTTGGTTTACGCATACAACGATCGTCGCAAGCGTAAGGGTGACTTCCGCAGACTTTGGATCAGCCGCATCAATGCTGCATCACGTCTGAATGGAATGACCTACAACCGTTTCATCCAGGGCCTAGCTTTGGCTGGAATCGAAGTTGATCGTCGTATTCTGGCTGACATGGCAGTAAACGACCCAAAGGCATTTGCCTCATTGGTCGCTAGCGCAAAGTCAGCACTACCTAAAGACGTGAACGCTCCAAAGGTTCGCTAGTGATTTCTGACCCAGGTTCAACCAGGGTCAAGGCGGTAACACGACTTAGTCAAAAAGATGCCCGGCAAGAGACCGGGCTCTTTTTGCTTGAGGGGCCGCAAGGACTCAAAGAACTCACGCACTATCCCGAGATTGTGCATGAGATTTTTGTCACTGAGGCGGCTTCTGCAAGGTATGCGCAAGAGCTTGATTTACTCAGAAGCTCCAAAATCAACATTGAAGTGGTTTCCGATCGAGTGATTGAAAAGCTCAGTGAAACACAAACCCCACAGGGAATCGTCGCCGTTGTCCACCAGCTCCACATCGACTTGGAGGATTTGATTGAGGCCAAACCGAAATTGGTGGTCCTGCTAGATCGCATCCAGGATCCTGGCAACGCCGGCACAATTCTGCGGGCCGCCGATGCTGCGGGGTGTGATGGGGTGGTCTTTTCACCCGGATCGGTCGATGTCTATAACGGGAAGGTTGTCCGCTCGACCGCTGGCAGTCTTTTACACGTGCCAGTGGTTCTCGGAACCGACCTCGGATCAGCCATCAAAGAACTTCAAAATATTGGCATGCAGGTATTCCTTGCGGATGTGGATGGCGAGTCGCTGCCTCAGATTCAGCCAGAAGTATTAGGGCAACCAACAGTTTGGATTTTTGGAAACGAGGCAAACGGGGCCGATCCAGCTCTGCGTTCCCAGGTGGACAAGGTTGTGTCAATCCCTATCTACGGATCAGCCGAATCGTTGAATTTGGCAACCGCAGCTTCGATTTGCCTGTATTCAAGCGCCTTCGCTCAGGCAGCTGGTCGCTAAACTTGTGCAAATGGCGGTCACCAATAAAGAGGTAAGCGAAGCCCTAGCCGCCTCGCGCGCTCTGCTAGCCAAAGTCACCTCAGCCAGTGAACTTAGGGCTTCCAAGGGAAGCCTCATTGGTGAAGCATCGCCGCTCAGTCAGCTCTATTCACAAATCAAGTCTTTGCCGGCGGAGTCTCGGGCAGAGGCGGGAAAACTAGTTGGATCTGCCAAGGCTGAGTTTGAAAAAGAGTTTGCTGAAAAAGAAACCCTGCTGAATCGCGAGGCAAGCAGAGAGCAACTTGCCAGTGAGACGGTAGACCTATCGGCCACCGGAGTGGTCATCCCGCATGGCGCAAGACACCCGCTTTCGCTTTTGATGGACCAGATCAGCGATGTGTTTATTGGAATGGGCTGGGAGATTGCTGATGGACCAGAACTGGAAAGTGAATGGTTCAATTTTGATGCATTGAACTTTCATCAAGATCACCCCGCAAGAGCCATGCAGGACACTTTCTTTGTTGCACCTGTGGAGAATCACCTGCTTCTTCGCACCCACACTTCACCCGTCCAGGTCAGGTCACTACTGGATCGAGAGTTACCCGTATATGTATTGTGTCCGGGTCGCGTATTTAGAACCGATGAGCTCGATGCCACTCACACTCCCGTCTTTCATCAGGTGGAGGGACTTGCCGTTGACAAGGGTTTGACGATGGCGGATCTGAGAGGAACGCTTGAGCACTTCGCTCGCGTTATGTTTGGCGAGGAAGCGAAGATCAGACTTAGACCTAGCTTTTTCCCTTTCACCGAACCATCAGCAGAACTTGACGTCTGGCACCCTGGTGCCAAGGGCGGCGCTCGCTGGGTTGAATGGGGCGGCTGCGGCATGGTCAATCCAAATGTTTTACTTGCAGCTGGAATTGACCCTGAGGTTTACACAGGTTTTGCATTCGGGATGGGAATCGAGCGCACGCTCATGTTCCGCAATGGCGTAAGCGACATGCACAACATGGTCGAGGCTGATGTTCGCTTCTCGCGTCAGTTTGGTTCGGTGATCTGATGAAGGTCCCACTGAGTTGGCTTGCAGAATTTGTTGAATTAGAACAGGCAACTCCCGCTGCCGTCATGGAACAGCTTGTTCGAGGTGGAATTGAAGAAGAGTCTGCAATTGGCGGAGACATTAGCGGTCCGGTTGTAGTTGGACAGGTCTTGGATTTTCAAGACGAACCGCAGTCAAACGGCAAGACAATTCGCTGGTGTCAGGTGCAGGTGGCACCCGAGGGGCAGAAAGCCGCTGATGGTGGCGATGCCATTCGGGGCATAGTTTGCGGGGCAAACAATTTCCTAGTCGGTGACAAGGTTGTGGTTGCTCTGCCAGGTTCTTTGCTGCCGGGTGGTTTTGCCATAGGTGCTCGCAAGACTTACGGTCATGTCTCGGATGGAATGATTGCCTCTTCCAAAGAGCTCGGACTTGGCGATGACCACGCAGGCATACTTCGCCTAACGACAATAAATCTTGATCCTCAACTGGGAACCAATGCGATTGAGCTTCTGGGACTAGGGGAGTCTGCAGCCGAGGTGAATGTCACTCCTGATCGCGGCTACTGCCTGTCCATTAGGGGCATTGCTCGCGAGTACTCGCATGCCACTGGAAACAAGTTCACGGACCCAGCGTCAAAGGTCAAGCCACTAAGTGGTTCTGGATTCCCGCTAAAGATTGAAGATAAAGCCCCAATTCATGGAGTAACTGGCTCGAGCAGTTTTGTTCTGCTCGCAGTTGAAGGGGTTAATGCCAAGGCCGTAACTCCAAACTGGATGGTGAAAAGGCTCAAGCTCGCGGGCATGCGCTCTATTTCGATTGCTGTGGACATTACAAACTATGTAATGCTCGAACTTGGACAACCACTGCACGCATATGACCTGGACAAGCTAACCGGCGGAATAACTGTCAGAAGAGCAATTCCGAAAGAGACGATTGTCACACTCGATGGCAAAGAGCGCACATTGCATGCAGAAGATCTTTTGATCTGCGATGACTCTGGCCCAATTGGCATAGCCGGTGTGATGGGTGGCGCATCAACTGAGGTGAGCGAGAGCACAAGCCGAATTCTTCTCGAGGCTGCGATTTTCGATCCGATTTCCGTAGCTAGAACCGCGAGAAGACACAAGCTTCCCTCTGAGGCCTCTCGCAGGTTCGAAAGGGGAGTAGACCCTGAGGTAAGTGCAGTTGCTGCCCATCGAGCTGCCAAGCTTCTTGAAGATTTAGCTGGTGGAAAGATTTCAAAACTTGGTGCAAGCTACAGCAAAGTTGCGGAGACACCAGCAATTGAACTCCCGGTTTCGTTTCCCGCTCAGCTGGTCGGTTATGACTTTCAAGAAAAGCACGTGATCGATGCACTTGAGCTAATTGGTTGTGAGGTAAAGAAGAAGGGAGGAAACCTTCTTGTTCAGCCTCCAAGCTGGCGACCTGACCTTCGGCACAAGACTGATCTGGTTGAGGAAGTGGCAAGACTTGTTGGTTACAGCAAGATTCCGGCTACCCTGCCAGTTGCACCTCCTGGTCGAGGACTTACGAAGGACCAAAAGCTTCGCCGAAACGTATTGAACAACCTCGTTGGTGCAGGAATGGTTGAAGTTTTGAACTACCCGTTCGTTTCCTCGGAACAAAACCGAATTTTCTCAAAGGGCGATGCCGTGCGGCTGGAGAATCCCCTGCAGCTTGATTTTGCTGAAATGCGCAAAGATCTTCTGCCTGGTTTGATGTCCGCTGCCGCAAGAAACATCTCGCGTGGAATGGTTGACCTTGCGCTAGTCGAAGAGGGATCGGTATTTCATCCGTCAGGGAACAAAGCAGTAACCGCGCTTCCAGCAGGAAACCAAAGACCAACTGCCGAACAGCTATCTCAGCTGAATGCTTCAATACCTGCTCAGCCAAGGCATCTAGCCGGAGTTTTCACGGGGGATTGGGTTAGCCAATCACCAACATCCTCAGCTGTAGAAAGCGGATATCCGCAGGCAATTTCAGCGGTTTCTTCAGTTGCGAGAGCAATTGGCCTGGAGTTTGAGCTTAGACAAGAGGAAATTCCTGGCCTGCACCCCGGCCGAGGAGCGCGCCTTTTGGTAGCAGGAAAAGCGGTCGGTCTAGTTGGGGAACTTCATCCAGATGTAGCCGAAGACAATCACCTGCCACGCCGGGTAGGCGTTTTCGAACTTGACCTCTCTGCTCTGTTTTCTTTAGCACCCGAGGTTGCTACAGCATCCGAGATAGCTGTCATGCCAGCTTTGACTCAGGATCTTTCGTTGGTTGTAGAAGTGTCAATTACCGCGGCTGATTTGCTTGCCACAATCACGGATTCTTCTGGGGAACTGCTTGAATCCATTCGACTCGTTGATCAGTACCAGGGAGAAAGTCTTGGCACAGGGAAGAAGTCTCTGACCTTTTCTCTATTGTTCAGGTCTAAAGAAAAGACTTTGACTCAGGCTGAAGCTAATGAAGTTAAGCTCAGGGCTGTTGAGAAGTGTAAAGAGAAGTTCGGAGCGGAGCTCCGCGCATGAGCCTCAAGGTTGCAGTTGCAGGAGCAAGTGGCTACGTCGGAGGAGAAATACTTCGATTGGTTTCCCAGCATCCTGAGCTAACCACAGGGAACCTAACTGCTGGGGAGAATGCAGGTGCGAAGCTGTCTGACTTTCAGCCACACCTACCGAACCTGGCAGACAGAGTCTTGCTCGAAACCACAGTTGCCAATCTGGCTGGCCATGATGTTGTTTTCCTTGGTCTTCCCCATGGCAAAAGCGCGCAGATTGCGAAGGACCTTCCAGAAGAAACCTTGGTTATTGACTGCGGCGCTGACTTCAGATTGCAATCCTCAGCAGAGTGGAAGCGGTACTACAGAAGCGAACATGCTGGAACCTGGCCCTACGGCCTGCCGGAACTAACTCTTGCCGGTGGCGGCAAGCAGCGAGGAAGACTTTCGGGTGCTAAGCGCGTAGCGGTACCCGGCTGCAATGTAACGGCGATCGCCTTGGCTATTTCACCAGCCCTAACAGCCGGACTGATTGAATCAGGTGATTTGGTAGCAACTCTCTCGGTTGGGACATCTGGAGCTGGCAGAAGCAGCAAGTCAGAACTTTCATTCAGTGAAATGACAGGAAATGCTAGGGCCTATTCAGTTGCTGGTAGTCACAGGCACGTTCCAGAGATTTTGCAAAATGTCTCTCTTGCCTCCGGCAAAGACGGTTCGATTTCCTTCACACCGGTGCTGGTTCCGCTTTCCCGGGGAATCATCGCCGTTGTCAACGCAATACCTTCAGCCAGCTTTTCGCTGGACGCACTGAAGAGTGTGTATGAAGATGCCTATGGCGATGAACCATTTGTTGACTTTTTCTCGGGAGAGAATCTCCCTGAAGTAAAGCAAGTTGTTGGCTCAAATGCGTCTCAAGTCTGGGCGGGATTTGATGAGCGGGCCAATCGAGCTGTGTTCTTATGCACCATTGATAATTTGGTGAAGGGAACTGCCGGAGCTGCAATTCAGAGCATGAACCTGGCACTGGGCTTTAGCGAACAACTCGGACTTTCGCCAATTGGGGTAGCGCCTTGAGTGTCACCTTCGCCAAGGGTTTTGTAGCTTCTGGAGTAGCGTGCGGACTCAAGGCAAGTGGCAACAAGGATTTAGCGCTCGTTGTGAATCAGGGCCCTCTTGCGGCAGCTGCAGCTGTTTTTACGTCAAATCGTTGCCAGGCAAATCCAGTGATTTGGTCAAAGCAAGCTATCTCTGATCTGCAAGCCCGGGCGATAGTCCTGAATTCCGGAGGAGCGAATTGCTACACAGGAAGCTTTGGCTTTCAAACCACACACCAAACTGCGGAACTGGTTGCTGAGCTTCTCAGTATTTCTGCACAGGATGTTCAGGTCTGTTCAACCGGCCTGATTGGTGAGCAGCTAGATCGCGAGAAACTATTTGCAGGCGTTCGACAGGCCTATGCCGCTCTCGATAGTGACGGTGGTCGAAGTGCTGCCGAGGCGATCATGACAACTGACAAAGTCCCAAAGCTTTCAGAAAGACAATCCAAAAGCGGCTGGCGAATTGGCGGTATGGCCAAGGGTGCAGGCATGCTTGCTCCATCCCTTGCCACGATGCTGGTTGTTATCACCACCGATGCGGCTGTCGAAGGCTCTTTGTTAGATGCAGCTTTGCGGAAGGCAACCAGGCTCAGCTTCGATCGACTTGATTCCGATGGGGCAACTTCTACCAACGATCAGGTGACGCTCATGGCATCGGGGGCCAGCGGAATTGTGCCAGAAACTGAAGAGTTTCAAGAGCTACTAACCCAGGTATGCCTTGACCTTGCCGAGCAGCTGATGAATGATGCCGAGGGTGCCTCTCACAATATCTATATAGAGGTATCGGGTGCAGCAACAGAAGAAGACGCTGTGGAAGTTGGCAGGGCTGTAGCAAGAAACAATCTATTCAAGGCAGCTGTTTACGGTAATGACCCAAACTGGGGGAGAATCCTGGCGGCCGTTGGCACAACTAGTGCCCAGTTTGATCCATACGACATCGACGTTTCTATCAATGGCCTACTAGTTTCCAGCAAGGGAGCACCGGCTGCGGATAGAAAGACGGTTGACCTAACTCCTCGCAAGGTCTCGATAGGAATCAACCTGAAAGCTGGAGAGCATGCAGCGACGATTCTCACAAATGATCTAACGGTTGCCTACGTCCAAGAGAACAGTGCATACTCAAGCTAATGATGGATTTAGGAAGCGACAGTGCGGCAGCCAGAATAAAGGCGGAGACTCTAATTGAGTCTTTGGATTGGCTCAGAAGATTTCACGACAAGGTCCTTGTCGTTAAGTTTGGTGGCAATGCCATGGTTGACGATTCTCTCAAGCTGGCTTTTGCACAGGATATTGCCTACCTGCGTTACGTCGGAATCAAACCGGTGGTTGTTCACGGCGGCGGTCCCCAAATTACAGCGCGCCTTGCAGAACTTGGAATCGAAAGTGAATTCCGTGGAGGACTTCGCGTTACAGACGAGAAGGTAATTTCCGTCGTGCAAGACGTACTTAGAAACCAGATTGGTAGCGAACTAGCTGAGCTGATTTCAAGTGCTGGAGCCAAGGCTCGGGTTCTTTCTGGTGAGGACGAGAACCTCTTCAAGGCGGTCCAGGTGAAGGCGGAAACCAAAGAGGGACTGGTTGATGTTGGACTGGTCGGTGAGGTGCGATCGGTAAACCCTAGGGTTGTGCTGCAAGCAATTGAGCAATCTGTCGTGCCAGTAATTTCTACCGTTGCGCCAACCACAGATGGGCAACTCCTGAATGTTAACGCCGATTTAGCGGCGGCGTCTTTGGCGGTGGCACTTGGAGCCGAAAAGCTTTTGGTACTCACCGATGTTCCGGGGCTTTATTCAGATTGGCCAAACCGCTCTTCACTAATCTCTTCCATTACCGCCGAGGAGCTTCGCAAGCTGATGCCCTCTTTGGAATCAGGCATGATTCCAAAGATGCAGGCCTGTCTGCAGGCCGTTGAAGGGGGAGTTCCAAAAGCCCACATCATTGATGGTCGCCAACCGCATAGCATTTTGCTTGAGGTATTCACCAAATCCGGTGTTGGTACCCAGGTGACGGAGAAGTAAGTGGCCAGACATTTTCTCAAGGACGACGATCTCACTCCTGCCGAGCAGGCGGAGATTATCGAGCGCGCTATAGAGCTAAAGCGCGATCGCTATAAGGTTAAGCCCTTTGCTGGCCCAAAGACCGTCGCGGTTATTTTTGATAAGACATCAACCAGGACCAGAGTGTCATTCGCGGTGGGTATAGCCGAGCTCGGCGGTGTTCCGCTGATTATGGACACGGGTGTATCGCAGCTTGGCAAGAAGGAGTCAGTCGCTGATACAGCAAGGGTTCTAGATAGACAGGTGGCACAAATTGTTTGGCGCACCTACGCTCAATCCGGCCTAGAAGAGATGGCTCAGCACGCATCTGTTCCAGTGATTAATGCCCTTAGTGATTCCTGGCATCCCTGCCAGCTTCTCGCGGATCTGATGACCATTCGTGAGCGGTTTGGTAAAACCCAGGGGCTGAAGATTGCATATGTCGGTGATGCGGCAAACAACATGGGAAACAGCTACCTGGTTGCCTGCGCGATGGCTGGCATGCACGTAAGCGTCGCCTCTCCCAAAGGATATGAACCGGCAGCAGACATTGTTGCTAGGGCTAAGGAGATTGGGGCATTCACTGGCTCAAGCATCGTGGTGACTAGCTCACCCGAAGAGGCTGTGGAAAATGCCGATGTTGTTGCAACTGACACCTGGATATCAATGGGAATGGAGCAGGAGGCGGAGCAAAGAAATAGGGACTTCGCCGGCTTCACCGTGGACGAGGAGCTAATGAAGAAAGCTAAGTCCTCAGCCATATTCCTTCACTGCCTTCCTGCCTATCGGGGTTACGAAGTGAGTGCTGGTGTTTTGGATGGAGCTCAGTCAGCGATCTGGGATCAGGCAGAAAATAGGCTCCACGCCCAGAAGGCCCTGATGGCTTGGCTGGCCGAGCAAAACTAGACTGAGGGAGTCTAGGAGAGCCGATGTCTCAATCAAGCGATGCCCTTTGGGGTGGCAGGTTTGCCACCGGGCCTTCGGATGCACTGGCGGCTCTTTCCAAATCAACCCATTTTGATTGGCGCCTGGCCAGGTATGACCTGCGCGGAACCCAGGCTCACGTCAACGCGCTCACCAAGGCTGGAGTTATCTCAATCGGCGAGCAAGAGGTTTTACTTCGGGCAATTGCTGAGCTTACCAAGCGAATCGAAACCGGAATGTTCAAGCCTCGGGAAGAAGAGGAAGACGTTCACTCTGTCCTCGAGCGGGGGCTCATTGAAATCGCTGGCATGGAGGCTGGGGGTAAGGTCAGGGCTGGACGCAGTCGCAACGATCAGATTGCCACTCTGATTCGAATGTTTGCACTGGATGCTGCAGAGCTGATGCAGGAGCAGCTGGTTTTATACCTGGACGCAATTTGTTCCAAGGCCGAGGAGTACATGGGTGTTGCAATGGCTGGTCGCACTCACTTCCAGCACGCCCAGCCGATTTTGCTCTCGCATCACCTGCTGGCTCACGCCTGGCCGCAGGTGAGAAACCTCCAAAGACTAGAGGACCTAAAAAAGCGCCTTAGAAAATCGCCATATGGCTCGGCGGCGCTCGCTGGGAACACCTATGGGCTGGATGCACAGCAGGTCGCTACAGAACTTGGCTTTAGCGAACCTACCGAGAACTCGATTGACGCAACTGCCTCTCGTGATCTTGTGGCGGAGTTTGCCTTTGTGATGAGCATGGTGGCGGTAGATCTATCAAAGCTGGCCGAAGAGATTGTCATTTGGTCCAGTGCCGAGTTTGACTACGTGAAGCTGGCCGATGAGTACTCAACTGGATCTTCGATTATGCCGCAGAAGAAAAATCCAGACGTGGCAGAGCTAACTCGCGGAAAGACGGGTCGAATCATCGGTAACCTCACCGGTTTGCTTGCGACCTTGAAGGCAATGCCTCTTGGATATAACCGTGACCTCCAGGAAGACAAGGAAGCTCTTTTCGATTCCTTTGACTCTCTAATGCTTCTACTACCTGCATTCACCGGCATGGTTTCCACCATCGAATTCAACCGCTCGAGACTTCAGGATCTGGCCGTGGCGGGTTATGCGCTTGCTACGGATGTGGCAGATTGGCTTGTGAAGCAAGGCGTTCCATTCAAAGAAGCTCACGAGATTGTCGGAAAGCTGGTCGCCCACTGTGAAGAGAGGGGAATTGACCTAGCGGATCCGAGCGATGAAGACTACAGAATCATTTCCCGACACCTGCAGCCAGGACTGCGTGAGGTGCTAAATCTAAATAGCGCAATTGAGTCTCGGAATTCAACTGGTGGAACCTCTTCGAAGCAGGTCATCGAGCAGCTGGTTCAGCTACGAAGGTTAACTGGCAAGGGGAAGAGATAGTGGCCTCTGCTAAGACCCTAAATGCGCAATCCAACGATTCGAGTTTCACTCACATTCTCGATGAGCTTCAGTGGCGTGGGTTGGTCGCTCTGTCCACCGATGAAAAGGAATTGCGATCTGCACTGAGCGGAAAAATCACCTACTACTGCGGATTTGACCCAACAGCTCCATCACTTCATCTTGGCAACTTAGTTCAGCTTCTAACCATGCGTCGATTACAACTTGCCGGCCATCAGCCACTGGCAATTGTTGGAGGCGCAACAGGCCTAATTGGAGATCCGAAGCCGAATGCGGAGCGCACACTCAATGACAAGAAGACTGTTGCGGAGTGGGTTGCAAAATTAGCAGAGCAAACCAAAAGGTTTTTGGACTTTTCTGGAAGCAATCCCGCCAAGATTTTGAACAATCTTGACTGGACCGAGAGCTATAGCGCTATTGATTTTCTGAGAGAGATTGGCAAGCACTACCGAGTTGGCAAGATGCTCTCCAAAGATGCGGTAAGCGCGAGACTAAATTCCGATGCTGGCATTAGCTACACGGAGTTCAGCTATCAAATCCTGCAGGGACTTGACTTCTTAGAACTATTCAGAAGACACAACTGCACACTCCAGACCGGAGGCAGTGACCAGTGGGGAAATCTGACCTCTGGGGCAGATTTGATTCACAAGGTCGAGGGCAAGTCCGTTCACCTGATAGCAACGCCACTCATTACTAATGCTGATGGTAAGAAGTTTGGAAAGAGCGAGGGCAATGCCATTTGGCTAGATGCCGAATTGACATCCCCCTACGCGATGTATCAGTTCTGGCTGAATACGGATGATGCCGACGTTATCGACAGGCTCAAGGTTTTCACATTCCTTACTCGCAGCGAAATCGAGGAGCTCGAGAAGTCTGTCAAGGAAGAACCTCAGGCTCGAGCTGCCCAGCGCAGACTCGCCCTGAGCGTTACCGAACTGGTTCACTCAACCGAGGATGCGCTGGCTGCCGAGAAGGCATCACTGGCACTGTTTGGGACGGGCGATCTTTCACAGCTGGATGAGAAGACTTTGAAGTCGGCACTAAGCGAGCTACCAAACGCCACCATTTCGCGGAATTCCAGTGTGGTCGAGGCCCTGGTGGCAACGGGATTGGTCGATTCCAATGGGGCTGCTAAGCGAGCTATTCAGCAGGGCGCTGTGAGCGTTAATAAGGTGAAAGTTGAGAGCGAAGATTCAACCTTTGGTTCACTCTTACCGGGGGATATGGCAGTGATTTCTAGGGGCAAAAAGAACCTGGCCGGGGTCTTTTTCACGAAGTGACACGCCCGAAATTTCGCCCATTTGACGAGCCTGTAGAACCTAACTAAGATTTTGCAAGTTGTCCAAAGTCTGGTGAATCATTCTTAGATTCCTAGCTCAAGTGCAGCAAACCTAGTCCAAATATTTCCCTTGTTAGGGCTGATTTTTGCGTCTAGTATTTAGGTCCGCCGATACCCCGCTTGACCGCGTAATTACTGGCTTCCAGGCATTGCGTGAGAGTAGTGGAATCGGTAGGATTGAAAAGTTGCTCTGCGTAGGACCCGCGAGGGAAATCGCAGACGCATCCGATCTTTGAGAACTCAACAGCGTGCACAATGTCGATGCCAAAAACCTCGGCTGGAACTTTTGTTTCAGCAGAGATTCCTTTTGGATAAAACAGAATTGTCAGCAAGACAGTTCATTAGCCAAATCAAATTGATCACATCATTTCCGATGTGTTCGTAAAGCTTGACTACTAGTTAGTCAAAAAGATCTTTACGGAGAGTTTGATCCTGGCTCAGGACGAACGCTGGCGGCGTGCTTAACACATGCAAGTCGAACGATGATGCTGGAGCTTGCTTCAGCTGATTAGTGGCGAACGGGTGAGTAACACGTGAGCAATCTGCCCTTGACTCTGGGATAACTGCGGGAAACTGTAGCTAATACCGGATACTTTCACCGGAAGGCATCTTCTGGTGATGAAAGAATTTCGGTCAAGGATGAGCTCGCGGCCTATCAGCTTGTTGGTGAGGTAACGGCTCACCAAGGCGACGACGGGTAGCCGGCCTGAGAGGGTGACCGGCCACACTGGGACTGAGACACGGCCCAGACTCCTACGGGAGGCAGCAGTGGGGAATATTGCACAATGGGCGCAAGCCTGATGCAGCAACGCCGCGTGGGGGATGACGGCCTTCGGGTTGTAAACCTCTTTTAGCAGGGAAGAAGCGAAAGTGACGGTACCTGCAGAAAAAGCGCCGGCTAACTACGTGCCAGCAGCCGCGGTAATACGTAGGGCGCAAGCGTTGTCCGGAATTATTGGGCGTAAAGAGCTCGTAGGCGGTTGGTCGCGTCTGCTGTGAAACCCCGAGGCTCAACCTCGGGCCTGCAGTGGGTACGGGCCAACTAGAGTGCGGTAGGGGAGATCGGAATTCCTGGTGTAGCGGTGGAATGCGCAGATATCAGGAGGAACACCAATGGCGAAGGCAGATCTCTGGGCCGTAACTGACGCTGAGGAGCGAAAGCGTGGGGAGCGAACAGGATTAGATACCCTGGTAGTCCACGCCGTAAACGGTGGGAACTAGTTGTAGGGGCCATTCCACGGCTTCTGTGACGAAGCTAACGCATTAAG
>JBDLRV010000020.1:0-2614 GCA_039799865.1 Actinomycetota bacterium
GTGTAAGGGCCGGCATGAAACCTATCTCAACTGTTCCGAAAGCGCTACAGACTGTTGATACGACAAGTGGCGAGGCCGCAACCGCGCATCACCAGCGCAGTGATGTCTGCGCAGTGCCAGCAGCTGGGATTGTAATTGAAGCCATGGTTGCTCTAACGATTGCCAACGCTGTAATGGAAAAGTTTGGCGGCGATTCGATTGCGGAAACAAAGCGAAATCTGGACAGCTACCTAAAGAGCATCCCAGAGACTCTGAAGTCGCGAATCGTTACTGGCGAATAATGCGCCCGATCATTTTTGTCGGGCCAATGGGTGCAGGAAAGAGCACACTAGCAAAGAAACTAGCCAAGAATTTGGACCGAGTATTTATTGACACCGATCGAAAAATAGAAGCAGAACATGGTTCCATTTCTGACATATTTGAAACCAAAGGGGAGGGCTACTTCCGATCACTCGAGGAGAGGGCTTTTTCTGAGGCTATTCAACAAGGAGCGGTGGTAGCAACCGGTGGCGGTGTTGTGCTTTCTGAGGTAAATCGCAATCTTATGAGGCAGGGCTTGGTTGTGTTTCTAGACAGCACCCAGGAGGCAGTTATCGGCAGGGTAAATCTAGACAAGAGGCCCCTTCTGAAGGACCACCCAGACCGTTGGCAGGAGATCTACGACCAGAGGCTTCCCCTCTATAAAGATGTTGCGGACATTGAAGTATTTACTGGTACTCGGCCAATCAAGGATCTGCTAAATGAGATAAGTGAAAAGATTGAACAACATGAGCTATAGCATCGTCGGCCGAAACCTTCTTAATGACATTGCCCCACATCTCGAGGGCAGTAAGAAGGTGCTACTGGTAAGCCCTCAGGCTCTTTCTGTGACAGCTGAGCATCTGAAGAACACGCTTCAGGATTCTGGATTCGAAGTTCTATTGGCAGAGGTTCCTTCTGGTGAAGATGCCAAGCGCATAGAGGTGGCCTCATTCTGTTGGAAAATCATGGGGCAGGCCGATTTCAATCGTAATGACTGCGTAATTGGACTAGGTGGGGGGTCTACTACGGATCTCGCAGGGTTCGTTGCTGCTAATTGGCTTCGCGGCGTAAAGCTTTATCTAATACCGACAACACTGCTGGCAATGGTTGATGCAGCAATCGGGGGGAAAACCGGAATCAACACAGCCGAGGGAAAGAATCTAGTCGGGAGCTTCTATCTACCAAGCAAGGTGTTTGTAGACCTCCAGACCCTTGAATCCCTTCCAAGGAATGAGCTTCTGGCTGGAATGGCTGAAGTAGTGAAGTACGGATTTATCGAAGATGACTCAATGCTAGACGTAGTACTTCAGGACGAATCAGCGACTAATTTTGAGAGCGAAGCCTTTAAAAATCTCGTTGAGAAGTCGATTGCTATCAAGGAACGAATTACAACCTCTGATTTCAAAGAGAGTGGCGAACGAGAATTCTTGAATTACGGCCACACCCTTGGCCACGCGATTGAGCACGCTGAGCGTTATAAGTGGCGACACGGTGCCGCAATCTCGATAGGAATGACCTTTGCAGCAGAATTGTCGCTCCTCTCGGGAAGACTTAGTAGTCAAGAAGTGGATAAGCACCGTGAGGTATTTGCCAAGCTTGGGCTCCCTATGACCTATCGTCTGGACCGATTCGACCAGCTTTTAGCAACAATGCAGAGGGATAAGAAAACAAGATCTGGAGTTCTCAGGTTCATTGTTTTGGAGAAAATTGGTAAGCCCAGCATCCTGACTGCTCCAACCAAGGAGCTTCTGTATACCGCCTACCAGGCAATTGTGGAATAGTTCTCATATGAAACTCCTCGTCTTGAACGGTCCAAACCTCAATCTGCTAGGCAGCAGAGAACCGGATATATACGGCCTACAGTCAATTGCCGAGTTGGAAAAGAGCTGTCGCCAAACTGCAAGTGAGTGCGGAGTAGAGGTCGACTTCAGGCAAACCAACAGCGAGACAGAGTTAGTTGAGTGGTTGCAAGAGGCGTTCACCAACAAGCTTCACGTGGTTCTTAACCCAGCCGCATTTACCCACTACTCTTACGCACTTAGAGATGCCTGCGCAGCCGTGACCAGCTCTGGCCTAAAACTCATTGAGGTTCACATCTCTAATCCGCACGCACGCGAAAGTTTCAGACAAAACAGCGTGATTTCGGCAGTAGCGACGGGTGTTATCGCGGGATTTGGGTTTTCTTCATACCACCTGGCAATAAGGCAGCTAGCCGGACGCTAAACTTTCTGCGGTTTAGCAAGGAGATACATGGCAACGTCTAATGACCTAAAAAACGGCATGGTGCTAATGATTGATGGCCAACTATGGAGTGTCATCGAGTTTCAGCACGTCAAGCCCGGGAAGGGGCCGGCATTCGTTCGCACAAAGCTGCGAAGCGTGACAACGGACAAGGTTGTTGATAAGACCTTCAATGCGGGTGTAAAGGTCGAGACGGCCAACGTTGACCGTCGTGACATGCAGTATCTCTATAACGACGGCTCTGGCTACGTCTTCATGGATCTGACGTCATATGACCAGATCAGTCTTGAGCCTAAGGTTGTCGGCGATGCCGCGAATTTCCTTCTGGAGAATCAAAATGCTGTTGTTGCGC
>JBDLRV010000021.1:0-5881 GCA_039799865.1 Actinomycetota bacterium
CTCATGCTCTCTAGGGGGCTTCCATATATAAGGTCGATTGAAACTTTGAAGCCAAGCTCTTTTGCTTTGGAGACAACTCTTCTCACATTCTCTGAGCTGTGCTGCCGATCAAGAACCTTTAGGACTTCTTCATCAAAACTCTGCACACCGGCCGATATTCGATTCACCCCGGCCTGTCTAATTCCGTTCAGAAACTCATCGGTTGCCGACTCAGGGTTAGCTTCGAGGGTGATCTCGCAGTCTGACTCCAGCCCGAAGTTTTGCGATAGCGCTAGCAGAATTGAACTTATCTGCTCAGGGGCAAACAGGGATGGGGTTCCGCCTCCGAAGAAAATTGAGCTGATTTTCCTTGGCATAATTCCAGATTCACTTAGGACCTTTGTACTGAACTCAATTTCTTTCAGCAGAGGCAAATGAAACTGCTGCATAGATACACCAGCTATTTCCTGCTGGGTATATGTGTTGAAGTCACAGTAGCCGCATCTAACTGTGCAGTAGGGAATGTGAATGTAGGTGTGAAAGGAGTCAGTTGCTCTTTTGCTAATAAGCCGATTGTCAGTCGGCCATTTATCGCCTAATGGCAGTGGACCGGCCACTTACTTCTTTCCTGGCTTGTCGTCTGTGCTGAGGGCGGCGATGAATGCTTCCTGGGGAACCTCGACTCGTCCCACCATCTTCATCCGCTTCTTTCCCTCTTTTTGCTTTTCCAAGAGTTTTCGCTTTCGGGTTATGTCGCCGCCGTAACACTTCGCAAGAACATCTTTTCTGATTGCCTTGATGGTTTCTCTTGCGATAACGCGAGATCCGATTGCCGCCTGGATAGGAACTTCGAACTGCTGTCTGGGGATGAGCTCTCTCAGCTTTGTAGCAATTCTGACCCCATGGGCGTAGGCCTTTTCTTTGTGAACAATTGCCGAAAATGCATCAACCTTCTCACCCTGCAGCAGCAAATCCACCTTCACTAGCTCCCCAATGGCATACCCATCATCTTCGTAGTCGAGAGATGCGTAACCCTGGGTTTTGCTCTTTAGCTGATCAAAGAAGTCGAAAACAATTTCGGCCAGTGGCAGTCGATAGCGAAGCTGAACCCTGTCCTCACCGAGGTAGGTGATGTCAATCATGCTTCCGCGCTTGTTTTGACAAAGCTCCATGATGGTTCCGACATATTCTTTGGGAGAGAGAATTGTGGCCCGAACCATAGGCTCCTGAACCTCTTTGACCTTTCCATCCGGATACTCCGAAGGATTGGTTACCACCATCTCATTGCCGTCTTCGGTCTTCACCTGATAGACCACCGAGGGTGAGGTGGCAATCAAACTCAATCCAAACTCACGCTCAAGTCGCTCAGTGATGATTTCCAGATGCAGAAGTCCCAAAAACCCACACCTAAAACCAAAGCCAAGCGCAGCAGAAGTCTCTGGCTCGTAAACAAGTGAAGCATCCGAAAGCCTCAGCTTGTCCAGTGCTTCTCTGAGGTTTGGATACTCACTTCCGTCAATCGGATAGATTCCCGAGAAGACCATGGGCTTTGGCTCTGCATATCCCTTGAGTGCAGACTTTGCAGGCTTAGCTCTCGAGGTGACGGTGTCACCAACCTTTGACTGCCGGACATCTTTCACACCAGTAATCAGATAACCGACTTCGCCAACACCGAGGCCTTTGGACGCGGTTGGTTCAGGTGAAATTACACCGATCTCCAGCAGTTCGTGAACTGCTTTGGTTGACATCATTTGAATTTCTTCGCGTGGTCTTAGTGAGCCGTCAATCATTCGAACGTAAGTCACAACACCCCTGTAGGAGTCGTAGACAGAATCAAAAATCATGGCCCTGGCGGGAGCCGAAGCATCGCCCTTGGGCGGTGGAACCTTCGCAACAATTAGGTCCATCAGCTCCCTGACGCCCTGGCCTGTCTTTCCGGAAACCCTGAGGCAATCATCCGGTGAGCCGCCGATTAAATTAGCAAGCTCCTCGGCAAACTTTTCTGGCTGAGCCGCCGGCAAGTCAATCTTGTTCAGAACTGGAATTATCTCGAGGTCATTCTCCAGAGCGAGATATAGGTTGGCAAGCGTCTGAGCCTCAATGCCCTGGGCAGCATCAACCAGCAAGACCGCTCCCTCACACGCGGCTAGAGAGCGGGAAACCTCGTATGTAAAGTCGACGTGGCCAGGAGTGTCAATCATATTTAGCGCGTAGGGGGTGCCGGCTACCTCCCAGGGGAGTCTGACTGCCTGAGACTTGATGGTGATTCCACGTTCACGCTCAATGTCCATGCGGTCAAGATATTGATCGCGCATCTCACGATCGCTAACAATTCCAGTCAGCTGAAGCATGCGATCGGCGAGGGTCGACTTGCCATGGTCGATGTGAGCGATGATGCAAAAGTTGCGTATCTGCTCCGGCGGAGTCAGAGACGGTTCTAGTTGCTTAGCGGGTGACAAGCTACCTCGAGCCTTTGGGGATTGAGGGTCAATTCTCGCAGATGGTTGCCCCTATCTGGCCTCCCTGCTAGAGTTTTAGCTTGTTTTGGTACCAAACCAAAAATCCCCTAGGAAAGTAAGACATGGCAAACATCAAATCCCAGGTTAAGCGAATTGAGACTAACCGCAAGGCAGAGACCCGCAACAAGGCAGTCCGCAGCGAGCTCAAGTCAGCAGTCAAGGCTGTTCGCGAAGCCAACGCAAAGGGTGACAAGAAGGCTGCAGCCGAGGCACTAAAGAATGCTTCTCGCAAGCTGGACAAGGCAGTTAGCAAGGGCGTTCTACACAAGAACCAGGCAGCTAACCGTAAGAGTGCCATCGCCAAGAAGGCCAGCTCTCTCTAGACGTTACTTTTACCTCTAAAGCCGAGCCGAGTGCTCGGCTTTTCAGTTTGACCGGGCCATTGCCAAAAGTAGTCTCTCAATCGAAAACTCAGGATCACGCGCAGCGCCTTTAACATCCCCGTCGGTGAGGGCAGCCAACTCAACCAACTCGGCCAGCGCCTGTTCACTCCAGCCTGCAAGTTCACGCCTAGCTTTATCAACCTGCCAGGGCTGCATACCAAGTGCCTGCGCCGGAGCGTTTCGATCATTAAACAATCGGGCCAACTGCCGAATTCGCATGCTTAGCGCAGCGACCAGTGCGACCGAGTCAATGCCGGTTGCAAAACCATGGCGGAAAAGTCTGATTGCCTCCGTCGCATTTCCGCTTAGTGCAGCATCTGCAATTTTGAAAGCATTGGTTTCGACTCTGCCTCCGAAGGTTTGCTCGACATCCTCCAGGGTGACTTTCTTGCCTGGTGCTATTAGCTGTGAGCAGGCGGATCCGAGCTCACCAATATCACTGTTGAATGCACTAACCAGAGCTCTCACGGCAGCTGGCTCAACACTCACACCCGCCATTTTGAATTCACGATTCACAAAGTCTGAGCGTTCGCTATCTTTTTTCAATTCCTCGCAACTGACACTCAGAACGGACTTAGCAAAGTCTTTTCTAATTGCGCCGCTATGACCAACCATGTTGGTTAGTCGGAGCACGACATAGACCTCATCCGCGGGTGACTGGATGTAGCGACCAAGGTCTTCCTTGAGTCCCTCACCGGGAGCGTGAATGATAATGAGCCTCGGTTCGCCGAAAAGGGAGGGCGATGCGTACTCAAAGAGCAAGCCGGGTGAATAGTCTCCCTCTGCCACTTCTGATATCTCTAGGTTTGGATGCAGCTGCTTTAGCAACACCTTAAGCTGCCTGATGGCTCTTGATGCGAGGTAGCTTTCAGTTCCAGTTATGAAAACAACTGGTGCGGGCTTTACCTCATACCAATTGACAACTGAACTCATGTGGAGAGTTTACCCCCGGCTCTGTAGCGAAGCTCGCCCTCGAAGGCAATGGCAATCGGTCCCTGCTTGTCGGTTCTAAGAACACTTCCGCCGGTTTTCAAAACCATCTCAATTGCCTTTTTAGTCGGATGGCCGTAGCGATTATCCCCAACTAGAAACAGACCATATTCCGGATCCACAAATTCATACAGCTGTTCCAGCTGATCGGCACTTCCGTGATGCGCAACCTTAACAATCAGTGGCTTTTGTCTTAGCTGAAGCAGAAGTCTCTGATGGTTCTCTAGGACACGGCGCTGACCCTCTTCCCCAAGATCCCCAAGCGTCAGCAAAGCAAACTCCCCAAAATCAAACACCATCGTCAAAGATGCATCGTTGCTGTCCACCGCCTCACGAGCCTGGGCACTGGGACTGAGCACCTGCCAACGAATAGACCCCAGATTTCCCATCTGTCCCATCGAGGCTGGGTTTTGAGCTGTGCCAATACTGGCAAGAGCTCGCTCGACTTTTTCGACAACTGGTCTGTCGTCTCGAAATGGACTGATAAGAACTTCCGCGACCCTAAAGCCCCGAAGGCCATCGATTCCCGCAACGTGATCGGAATCAAAGTGTGTGAGAACTAGGGTCTGTATTGCTTGAACTTTGGCCTGTGCCAAGCATCTCCTTACTCTGTCTGAGTCAGGGCCAACATCAATGAGCATCACCGAAGAACCACTTTTCAATAGGAGAGCATCCCCCTGCCCGACATCACAGGCGTAGATCTCCCACTCTCCCGCAAATAGTTGCTGCCTGAACACATCAGTGAGTATCCACACCACGGTCCCAATCACGACCGCCATAGCACCTAAGCCTGAGACAAATGAAAAGCGCTTTTGATTGAGCCAAATGGTGAATAGAAAAGCGAACAGGCAGGCAGCGGCTATTCCAAAGACTCCGGGTAGAAAGTGTGATCGAACAAGCGGAAAATCAGACAGGTTTTGAGAAACAAGAACTATCCACTGGGTTCCAAGGGATGCCAACCAGGAAGACAGCTGCGCAGCTGGGGGAAAGATAAGGCTGAGCAAAACAGCAATTAGTCCCAAAATTGTGACAGGTGCTACTACCCACTCGACCAGAAGGTTTGCCACGACGGAATAAATTGGCAGCGATGGCTGCAGGTAGAGGATTATTGGAAGTGTATAAATTTGCGCGGCAATGGTCGCAGCCAAACCCGCTGAAAGCATCATCCCTAACCGAGCCGAGAACCTTTTGTATAAAAGGGGAGCAATCAAAACCAATCCCGCAGTTGCGAATGCAGAAAGAGCAAAACCAACGTCTGTAGCAAGACCTGGATCAATCACCAGAAGTAATAGCACCGCGCAGGAGAGCGCATAAAGCGAACTACTGCCCCGGCCAAGCCAGAGTCCCAGCATGACAAAAAGTGCCATAGTTGCAGCGCGTATGACTGAGGACTCTGGGCCCACCAGAAGCACATATAGAAGCATGACCGCCAGGGCGAGCACAAACCTGAGGTTTCGAGCCAGTGAAAATCCTGCAGCTAGAAAATAAACCGCGCCCATCACAATTGCGAGATTTGCACCCGAAACCGCTACCAAATGCGTTAGTGAGAGGTCTCGCATTTGCTCTGCGAGTGAAGGACTAACCATGTCCCGCTCACCAATGGTTAGCCCTGCAACCAATCCCCGGGCATCCTCACTCACACCAGCCAGAGCATCTAGAAAACGCTGACGCAAATGCTGCATAAAGGGAGGATCTGGATAGCTCTGCTTTATTACTGACTGACTATTTGATTCTGCGCTCAGCCAAAGAAATAGCCAATAGCCAAAGGCCAAATAGACAATCAAATTGTCAGCTGGTCCCTAATCTTGCTAAATAGCTTGGGTCCGATTCCGGAAACATCCGTCAGCTCTTCAATACTTCTAAAGCTTCCGATGCTTTGCCGATGAGCAACGATTCGTTCACTCAGAGCTGGTCCGATGCCGGGGAGTGAGTCAAGTTGCTCAGCGGTGGCTTGGTTTAGTGATAACTTGCCAGTGCCCTGGACGGATTCGTTTTGCGACAGCACGTAGA
>JBDLRV010000022.1:0-9459 GCA_039799865.1 Actinomycetota bacterium
TGAGCCAGAGCACACCGGAGACGTATCAGGAATTGCCACTACTCGGCTACTTGAAGCCATTCGTCTTGCTTCACCAACTTCAAAATTTTACCAAGCGTCGAGCTCAGAAATGTTTGGATCGAGCGCGCCGCCACAGGATGAAACTACGGTTTTTTCTCCTCGCAGTCCTTATGGAGCTTCAAAGCTCTATGCATACTGGGTAACCAAGAACTACAGAGAGGCCTATGGCTTATTTGCCTGTAACGGTATCCTTTTCAACCATGAGTCTCCTAGGCGCGGCGAAACTTTTGTCACAAGGAAGATCAGTCGTGCAGCAGCCAGAATAAAGCTTGGGCATCAGGATAAACTTTTTCTCGGCAACCTCGGCGCTGTCCGCGATTGGGGTTATGCACCAGAGTACGTAGAGGCCCAGTGGCTCATGCTGCAACAAAACTCCCCAAGTGATTACGTTATAGCCACCAATACCGCTGCTACCGTTACCGACTTCCTTGAAGCTTGTTTTTCCGCTATCGACCTCGACTGGCAACAGCATGTGGAATTTGATGAAAGATATATTCGACCTACGGAGGTTGACGCATTGATCGGAGATTATTCCAAAGCAGAGGCATCGTTAGGATGGAGTCCTAACATTAGGTATAAGGAGCTTGCCAAGCTTATGGTGCAACATGACTTGCGACTTCTATCGGAGAGCGAGTACCTTACTGATGTGGTTGCTTGGCGTTACTGACTTAACCTTATGGCATATATTTTTCTTTAGCTAAGTGTTTCTTAAACAAGCACTGGAGGACCCCTGGACTTTTTTTGGGCATTAGCCTAATCGCCTATTCCTCAATGGATCTCAGAGACTTTTTTTGTCTGGTCTTTAGTGCTGGGGCCTGCAGTCTCAAGCGGCACCCAATTAGTCAGCGGGCTGTTCTTTCAATAAATCTTGTATTTGGCGAATTTAGATTCACCTTTGCGTTTTTTCTCTGATTGACAAGGAAAGGTGTGGGAAGGAAGATTGGAATACCACCTCCAATCTGTGCGGCCCACCAAGCAAATGTGCTACTAGAAGCAACTATCCAATCCGCGTTAGAAAGGGTGGCAAGGTCATCCACTGGGTTGGTCGAAGCAATTTGACTTTGAACCGTACCTACCTTTGAGACGATTGACTGGAGCAACTGCAGTGCAGAATCCAATTCATCACTAACGAAAAGAACATTTCCACCTAAAACGTAACCATCTTTTTGAATCTCTAGTAGTGCACGATCGTAGTGACAGGGGTCCACTTCTCCATAAATCGCGCTCAAAGATCTGAAATCGCCGAGCCTCACATGAATTGCTCCATACCGCTTATCCCGGCCGTTGCCTTGTGATTGGAAGTATTGTCTGATTATTGAAGATACTTGGCTTATTTCTTCGTCGAGGTAGCAGTAGTCTTGAAAATAGCCACTGATTGACATCGAACTAGGTTGTTCTGCCAATTTATCTAGATGACTCTGGAAGTTTGATTCGATCAATAAGGTGCTGCCTTGGATTCTATCCTGGCCGAGCTGAAGCAAGTGCTTCTTTTGGCTCGCTCTTTGCCAGCTAAGGTCAAGGCGAGAGGCCAAATAATGAATCAACTTTGAAGTCTTTCGGTCCGCTAGAGCGGGGGTAAAGTCTTGACATACACCAACTGTCCCACCAAGCGTCTTCCTTACTTTAATCGCCATGGAAATCTGAAACAGGAGGTTTCCTATTCCACCTCTGAGGTAAAGTTTGTGAGAGAGTGGTGGGATGTTCGTTTCTCCAGTCATGTCCGTAATCATGCCAGTTAGGAATGGTGCATCTTATGTGAGAATTTCTGTGCTCTCAACCCTGTTTGCACTGCCTAAGTCCGCAGAGCTAATTGTAGTGGACGACGGATCCTCAGATGGCACCTTAGATGTGCTCTCAGATATCACAGACAATCGACTAAAGGTTATTTCATCAGTTCCTATCGGGATTGCGGGAGCACTAAATTTAGGAATAAGTCAAGCGCGAGGCGAATACATTGGACGAATGGACAGCGATGACATTTGTTTGCCGTGGAGGTTTAATTTTCAACTCCAGTACCTAAAGCGTTACCCCAGTGTGGATTTTGTTTTTACTACTGCAATAGCCTTTGGGCTTCCGCTCAGCCCATTATTCATACTTCCTCAGCTTCCATGGCGGTTGAGTCCAGAAAAATTTAAGCAAGTTCTCGGTTTTCGCAACCCAGCCGTCCACCCAACTTTACTCGCAAAAAAAGAGGCGTTGGAGAAAGTCGGGGGTTACAAAAACTTAGGTATCGAGGATGAAGAACTATGGCTTCGCGCGACACTTAAGGGACGAAAGCTTACACGACTAGCAATGCCTACAATTCTACTTCGTTTGCACAAGAATCAAACAACTCGTCAAAAAGATTGGCAAAGATCTAGTTCGCAGCAAGTCGAAGTCATGCAGTTACGAGAAAAATTGAGCGAGGAGCTGGAATCTGTTTCAGATCAACTATCAAAATTTGAGTCCAAGATTTTAGATGTCTTAGATCAGCATGGTTGTTCCGGATTTAGAATTTTGCTTAGGAGAGCCAATAAGAATTTACATTTTTGAAAATCTTTCAAGAAATAGCCAACGTTGTGTAGATGGTTTGCGCACAGATTTTCAAAAAAAGCGTGGATTAACTTTTGCCAGGAATTGGTTCAGCCTAGAATGCGCACCTAGGCATATTTTTATAGTTCGGAGCTTATCTCAAGGGTAAACTTTTTATTGGTTCCGAGCCATAGAGGAACTTGTTTGGGCACGTGATAGTTTTCCATTCGGCTACTCACCAAAATAATTCGCTTTGAAATCGTGTCCAACTCTAGAGCAGAACCTATTGGCAGAAGGCCTTTTCTAGATACTAATACTTTTGCATCAGGAGCGCTTAATTAGCTCTAGGATGAAGACTATGACTTACGTGATAGCACTTCCATGCGTAGATCTCAAAGACAAGGCATGCATTGATGAATGTCCCGTAGACTGCATTTATGAAGGTGAGAGAATGCTCTACATCCACCCTGACGAGTGCGTCGATTGCGGGGCCTGCGAGCCAGTTTGTCCAGTAGAAGCTATATATTATGAAGACGATCTACCCGACACGTATTCCTCTTATTATGCGGTAAATGTCGAGTTCTTTTCTGAGTTAGGTTCCCCTGGTGGTGCCTCGAAAGTTGGCCCCGTACCGTTTGACCACCCTCTGGTCGCTCAATTAGCCAAGGGCGGGAATTGAAAAAATCCCAATTCCGAGTAAACTTATCACCTCCCACTTAGGAACCATCTAATGCCAGTACCAAAGAGACGTAAATCAAGAGCCAACATTCATGCGCGCCGATCGCAGTGGAAGGCAGAGCCAGTAAGCCTCAACAAGAGCAACGAAGCCGGTAGGACCGTCTACTCCCTAGCTCACAGAGCCAAGGTTGTGACTGACTCCACCGGCACCGAGCTTTTCATGGAGTACAAGGGCCGCAGAGTAGCGGACGTCTAAGCAAGTCATGTACGAAGAGCTGCTCGCGCGGCTTGATTGCAAAATCGAAACTAGCCTCCTAGAACTCGCCCTAACTCACTCATCTTTTTCCTATGAAAACGATGAGCAATCGAATGAGCGACTTGAGTTTCTTGGTGACTCAATATTGGGTTACTTAGTAGCTCAAGCAGTCTTCGAAAGAAACCCTGAACTTGACGAGGCGGATCTAACACGCCTCAAGAATTCTCTTGTGTCTGCAGAGTCACTTGCCATAGCAGCGAGCCGAATTGACCTTGGCAAGTACCTCCGCCTGGGTAAAGGTGAAGGAGCATCTGGGGGTCGGAACCGCCTCAACATCCTTGCAGATGCTATGGAGGCTGTGATTGCAGCGACATTTCTATCATCCGGCATTGAAGAGGCAAAGAAGCTGATTCAAGAACACATTCTCCCGATGCTGGGAGATCCTTTGGCGCTGCGAGAATTTGCAGACCCCAAGACGACTCTCAATGAAAGGCTTCGCCAAAAAAAGCGCTCTGAGGTCACGTACAAGATTGAGTCATCTGGACCTGAGCACGATAAGCATTACTCGGCCTTGTGCTTCAGTGGAAGTGACCTCCTGGGAGAGGGCCAAGGTAGGACAATAAGATCAGCAGAATCCGCTGCTGCGGCATCTGCGCTTAGAAATCTAACTCGCTAATGCCAGAACTACCTGAAGTCGAAACTGTTCGGCGCGGTCTTGCAACACATATTGAGGGTTTCTCGATTGAGCGGGTTGAAATCTTTGACAAGAGATCTTTGAAAAGAAATTTAGGTAGCCAAAAAGCCTTTGCTCGTGAGCTGGAAGGATTGCGTCTTTGCAGTTTTGAGCGTCGAGGCAAGTTTCTCTGGATTCCACTCAGCGGTTCCAGATGTCTGGTAACTCACCTAGGCATGAGCGGACAAGTCTTAGTTCGTAATCAAAACTCAGCTAAGGATAAGTGCGAAAGAGTTCGCCTGGTGGTTAGTCGGGGTAAGAAAACCTTGGAAGTGAGATTTATTGATCAAAGGTTATTTGGCGGTATGTACCTGGATGACCTAGTCACCGATACTTCCGGGCGGAAGATTCCAGGTTCAATAACTCACATTGCACCTGATCCCTTGGAATCTACGTTTGATGTAGATCAAGTTGTTGACTCTGTTTCCCGCCGCTCGGCTGGCATCAAGAGTTTGTTGTTGAATCAAGGAATATTGAGCGGGATAGGCAACATCTATGCTGATGAGACCCTATGGCTAACTAGGACTCACTACCTAATCGCCGGTTCCGAGATCAGCAAAAAGAAGCTTCGTGGAATTATCGAAACATCCAAGACAGTCCTACTGGAAGCCGTTGAGCAAGGTGGAACATCTTTTGACGAACAATACAAAAACGTGAATGGCGAGAGCGGCTACTTTTCCCAATCGCTGAATGCTTATGGCCAGACTGGTCTGCCATGCCCGCGCTGCAAGACACCAATTCGCAGAGAAGCTTGGTCAAACAGGGGCAGCCACCTCTGCCCGAGATGCCAAAGGCCCAAACGCTGAGTGCTAACCTGCCTTTAGCAAGGAGCGAAGTATGAAAAAAGTCGTTGCTGTTGGCATGTTTGATAGCGTCCACTTCGCACGTTGGCTCGAGCAATTCCAGGATCAAGACCTATCATTTTTTCTTTTTCCATCCTCGCCGCACAGAAGAATCCACCCAAAGCTGTCGATGCTTCTCAAAAGCAATAGCCGAGCCCATTATTCACTTGCACCTCTGAGTAGATATTTTGGTCTTCCGCTTTGGGTTCTCGACAAGCTGCTTGACAACTCATCAAGGGGATTGCTTCTGAAGAGAGCAATAAGGAGTGTTAAGCCGGACTTCGTCCACGCTCTAGAACTGCAGAATGCTGGCTATTTAGTTCTAAAGTCTTTGGGCAAATCCAAGCCAGAGAATCTTAAAATCATTGTCACCAACTATGGGAGCGATATCTTTTGGTTTAGGAGATTTCCTAAACACTCACAAAAATTGAAAGCGCTCTTGAATCTTGCTGACATTTATGCGGCCGAATGCGAGCGCGACATTGCTTTAGCTCGAGAACTTGGTTTTGATGGCACGACAATGCCAGTTAGACCCAATGCCGGCGGCTTCAGTGAGCAGGTTCTCAATGCGCCACTTACTGAAGCTGCAGAGCGCAAAACAATTGCAATTAAGGGCTATCACGGCTGGGTTGGTCGGGCCCATGTTGCCATTGAGGCAATTTCCCTGATTGCAAGTCAGCTTCGAGAATATCAAGTGGTCTTCTACTCCAGCAATCTCTCAACAGCTCGCTTGGCACGAAAACTAGCTAAACGAACTGGTCTCGACATTGAAACAAACAAAAAGGGTGCACTATCGCATGAGCAGATGCTGAACTTGTTTAGCCGTTCTGCCGTTTATGTGGGTCTTTCGGAAAGTGACGGAATTAGCACGTCACTCCTAGAGGCAATGGCCATGGGTGCTGTTCCAGTGCAGACTTCGACGGCCTGTTGCGATGAGTGGTTTTCCGAAGAAACTGGGGTTGCGATTAAGAACATAGAAGCTGGGGAAGTTTCGAAGGGGATTCTCAGAGCGCTAGAGCTTGCAAAACTCGGCCTAGCTGCTCAGAAGAATCGCGAGACCATCAGAAACAAAGCCAGCGAGAGTTTTGTGAAAGAAGCTTCTCTTTTGTACTACCGATAGGTCTTTATTTTTGGCCACATGGAAACTAAGGCCGCGACCAGCAAGGATCCATAAGTCCAAATCAAGCCAAGCCCATTGGCTGGCAAAACCTTGTCCCCTGTCCAGTCCTGGGAAAAGACAAACATGCAGATAGCCAGGAAAATCGGAAACAAATACCTTGCTCTTCCTAGGCTTCTGGCCTCAATCGAGCCGAGCAATACGGCAGAAAATGCAAGGGCTATTCCAATAGGGAAACTGATCAAATAACTCTGATGAAAGGCCGTCCCAGCAACGGCAATTACCAAGGCCAGAATAAATGCCAATAATGCCTGCAAAGACCCTCCTAGACCCATGACCTAAGTATCCCAGCTGTCCCAAGTAGCGCCTGTTGGCGGGGATTTTTGAGGTCGTGGGCTTAGGCTTTGGGGCAGGAAAAGAGGTGATGGGCTTTGCATCTAAAGAGCATCACCCTCAGGGGATTCAAGTCCTTCGCCCAGCCCACCAGCCTTCAGTTTGAGCCCGGAATAACTTGCGTCGTTGGTCCTAATGGCTCTGGTAAATCAAACGTTGTAGATGCTCTCGCCTGGGTCATGGGTGAGCAGGGCCCCAAGACCCTTCGCGGCGGAAAGATGGAAGACGTCATCTTTGCTGGCAGTGCCAACAAGGCACCTCTTGGAAGGGCCGAGGTCGAGCTAACTATTGATAACACCGACGGCCAGCTTCCGATCGAATACTCCGAAGTCACCATCTCCCGCGTGCTTTTCCGAAATGGTGCCAGCGAATACGCCATCAACGGTGAGACCTGCAGACTCCTAGACATCCAAGAACTACTAAGTGACTCGGGCCTAGGCCGAGAAATGCATGTCATCGTTGGCCAGGGACAGCTGGATACTGTTCTTCGGGCAACTCCCGCCGAAAGAAGAGCATTCATCGAAGAAGCCGCGGGAATCCTAAAATTCCGTAGACGCAAAGAAAAAACCGAGCGCAAGCTCGATGCGATGCAGGTGAATCTGACAAGACTGCAAGATCTGGTGGCTGAGGTTAGAAGAAATCTTAAGCCGCTAGGTCGTCAAGCAGAAGTGGCCAAGCAGGCTAAAGACATCGCAGCTACGGCCAGAGAACTTAAGGGCAAACTACTAGCAACGCAGCTTCGTAACCTCAAGGCTCAGCTTGATTCTGTCAGCCGTGACGAAGGCGAGCGCAAAGCGCAAACCTCATATGCTCAGCAGCAACTTGAAAGTGCTCGAACTGGCATTAGAGACATCGAACAGTCATTTGACTCCGGAGAGCTAGACACTGCTCGTAGCAATGTTTATGCAATTGAGGCGCTGGAAACCAGGATAAGAAATCTTTCGAACCTAGCCTCGCAGAAAAAGTCACTTCTGCTAGGTGATTCCGCGTCGGCTTCAGCAAATGAAACGCAGGAACTCAGATCGCAACTTTCAGTTCTTGCTCAAGAGTTAGGTCAAATCGACTCCGAAATTTCTTCTGTTAACAGTGAACTGCGTCAAGCCGAAGCCCACAGAGAAGCAAAAGCTCAGGAGCTTGCCCAGCGGGAAAGCGAGCTTGAGAATGCTCGGGATAGAGCTGAGGCAAGAAGAACAGAAAAGAGCCAGCTTCAAGCGCAGCTGGACAACCTAGTTTCTCGATTAGCTGAGAATCAAACTTCTGAAAACACCACTCGTGCGAGCATCAGCGATGTCAGGGTAAAGATTTCATCTTTGGAACAAGAGCGCATGCAGCTTGATCCAACCGGAACCGCAGTCTCAGATGATGCCCTAAGAAAGGCCTACGAGAGCGCTCAAGCTGAAGAGCGCGAGGCCAGGAGAAGGCTGGATGCTGCACGTGAAGAGCTGCACAAAGCCGAAAGAGAGCGCGATTCTCTTGCTGCGAGACACGCAGCACTTGGACTTTTGCTAGAGCAGGAGGACGGGGTAAAGAACGTCAGGAAAGCAAATCTCAGCGGTGTAGGGCAGCTGCTTGCTGATGCCATTTCGATAGATCCTGGTTACGAGACTGCTGTTGCAGTTGCCCTGGGCACAATCGCCGACTCTGTATTAGTTGAGAGTCGAGAACAGGCCCTGGCTGCCCTTCGTTACCTCAAAAATCAAAACCTCGGAAGAGCAGAGTTTGTAATCTTCGACGGGCCAACTCTAAGACGGGGTCCCAGTGGTAACTCAGTACGCCGCATATCTGAAGTCGTTGAAGCTCCCGAGGGAGTTCTAAACATTCTTGATGGGTTCCTGGTAGCAGATTCGCTGGAACAAGCGGAAGCTCAGTTCAACTCTGACAAGCCAGTAATTACTAAAGATGGCGACTACCTATCTAGATCTCTCATTAGGGGTGGAAGCAACAAGCAACCATCGAAGCTGGAGCTCTCGGCCGAGCGTGAGCGAGCATCGTTAGAACTTCAACGATTTGCAAGAGAAATTGACCAACTGACTTCAAGACTTGAAGAAGCGAAGCTCAAGCTTTCTTCTGCCACACGCCTAAGCGAGCAGGCACTTTCGGATCTTCAGAAACATGATTCAGAACTTGCAAAAAAAGCTGAAAGTCTGGGCCGAGTAATTGCTCAGATAGATTCCGCACACCAGGAAATCCTCAGGCTTCAAACTGAGCTTTCAGAGCTTGAAAAGTCGAACTCGGAGCTAAGTTTCAAAAAATCCCAGCTTGAGTCTCAGCTCTCAAGCTTTGCCGAGGCTAGTGACCTAGACGTCTCATCTAGGGATTCTGCGCTTGGCCAACTCGACAAGGCTCGATCGAAAGAATTGGACGTAAGAGTAAGGCTGAGCGCTCTGGAGGAGCGCAGGAGCGGATTGGGCAGAGAGCAGGGGCTACTTGAGCACAGACTCAATGATGCGATTGCAGCCGATAGGGCTAGAGAAGAGCTGATCTCCCAGCGCAAGCAGGAACTAGTTGCAGCAGAAAACATCCTTGCGTTCGCTCCAAAGCTTCTTTCATCGATTGAGCAGATGATTCTTTCTGCTAGGACAAGGCTAAGAGAACTCGAAGCTGAGCGAAGCCAAAAGATGCAGCGACTTCAGCAGCTAAGGCAGCAGTCCCAGACTCTTGAATCGCAACTGTCCTCAATGACTCAAGGTGTTCAAGAGGTCGAAATGCGTGCCTATGAGCTGAGAATTCAGATTCAAAGTCTTGGCGATAGAAGCCAAGAGGAACTTGGATTTAGCCCCTCTGATTTGTTAGATGAATACCAGGCCATCGAGGAATCTCAATCCGATCTTGAAACGGGACTGAAGCAGGCCGAACGCAAAATCAATCA
>JBDLRV010000023.1:0-20952 GCA_039799865.1 Actinomycetota bacterium
AGATTCAGCTGCTCTTCAGCAGTGGTCCCCATCAGATTGAAGAACTGCTCGAAAGCATCCGGCATCAGATACCAGCTCGGCCCCATGTCGAAGCGAAAGCCGTCTTTTTCCCAGAGGTAGGCTCTGCCGCCAAGTGAATCTCTTGATTCAAAAAGATCAACCTGCATACCCGATTTACCTAGAAGCGCAGCTGATGCCAGTCCTGCAATACCTCCACCAATTACTACCGCTCTCTTGGTCAAGCTTTTGCTCCCATCATCGATCTCAAAAGCACAAACACTTTCTGAAAGTTACTGACGCTGATCCTCTTGTCTATCAGTTCACTCGCGGGCGTCTTCTCGATTTGTCGGTTGAGGCTTTGAAAAAGTAGCTGAGCTGCAGTCACTGCCCTTCTTGCTGAGCCAGGCAAAAGATCAAGGGACTGTGAACTTATCGCTAAATCAGCATCTATGTCTTTCACGAGATTCATCTTGGTCTGATCGCTAAAGCTATCCACTGAAACGCCGGGGAAGTAGCTGCGACCAAGCCGCTTGAAATCAGCGGCTAAGTCTCTGAGGAAATTCACTTTCTGAAAAGCGCTTCCTAGGGCCCTTGCGCCTCGAACAAGTTTTTCTTTTTCCTCTGCCGTGTAGCTGCCGTCGGCCATGAAAACCGCCAAGCACATTAGCCCCACCACTTCAGCTGAGCCGTAAACATATTTATCAAAAGAAGCTTGGTCGTGGATGGTCTCGGTTAGGTCTTGTCGCATCGAGTAAAAAAAAGGCTCGACGATGTCTTTGCCTATCCCGGCGTATCTAGCCGTCAGGGCGAAGGCGTGAATTACTAGGTTGGTCGAGTACCCAAGCTCCATGGCTCGGTAGGTATCAGCCTCAAATTCCGAAAGCATCTTTTCTGGATCGACAGCGGAGACAAGTGCCTTGGCCTCAGCGGCAGAGCCATCAACAATCTCATCCGCGACTCTCACCAGTGCATAAATGTTTTCAACGTGACCCTGGTATTTCTTGCCAAGCAGTCTGGTTGCCAGACCGAAGGAGGTTGAGTAGCTATAGATGACCTCGCGTGCAGCCTTCTGGGCTGCAATCGAGTAGAGAGTCAGACCAGTTGGAATCTTGGTGGTGTCATTGAAATCCACTCTCTCAGGCTACTAGCTGGTGAACGTATGATTGACCCATGCCTAATCCGATGAAGCCCCGCAGTCACGTAGTCACAGACGGTATCGAGCGAGCACCCGCCAGGGGAATGCTGCGCGCAGTGGGAATGGGGGATGAGGACTGGGTCAAGCCCCAGATTGGCATTGCTTCGTCTTGGAATGAAGTGACCCCTTGCAATCTCTCGCTTGATCGTCTCGCAGATGCATCTAAACAGGGTGTTCATGCAGCTGGTGGCTTCGGTATGAAGTTTGGAACCATCTCGATGTCAGATGGAATCTCCATGGGCCACGAGGGTATGCATTTCTCTTTGGTATCGCGTGAAGTTATTGCTGATTCTGTTGAGACGGTTATGGAGGCTGAGCGGCTTGATGGTGCCGTACTGCTGGCTGGGTGTGACAAGTCACTGCCGGGCATGATGATGGCGGCTGCGCGCCTGGATGTATCAGCAGTTTTTCTCTATGCCGGTTCTATTGCTCCTGGTTGGGTGAAGCTAACCGACGGCACGGAGAAGCAGGTCACAATCATCGATGCCTTTGAGGCGGTTGGTGCTTGCAAAGCAGGAAAGCTCAGCGAAGAAGATTTAGATCGAATTGAAAGAGCAATATGTCCAGGCGAGGGTGCTTGTGGCGGAATGTACACCGCTAACACAATGGCATCAATTGGCGAGGCACTTGGACTCAGTCTTCCAGGATCCGCAGCTCCACCATCGGCAGATAGAAGACGTGATCTTTGGGCACACCGCTCTGGTGAGGCTGTTGTCAATCTAATTGCGAAGGGCATCACCGCAAGACAGATTTTGACAAAGAAAGCTTTCGAGAATGCAATTGCGGTGCTGATGGCATTTGGTGGATCAACTAACGCTGTCCTGCATTTGTTAGCAATTGCTCGAGAGGCGGAAGTGGATCTGAAACTTGAAGACTTCAATCGCATCTCGGATAAGGTCCCACACCTTGGAAACCTAAAACCTTTCGGCGACTTCGTCATGAATGATGTTGATCGCGTTGGTGGTGTGCCGGTAGTAATGAAAGCTCTTCTCGATGCCGGACTACTTCATGGCGATGTTATGACCGTAACTGGAAAGACAATGGCTGAGAATCTGAGCCAGATTAATCCTCCAGACCCAGACGGCAAGATTATTCGCGAAATGAGTAACCCAATTCACAAGACCGGTGGCATTTCAATCCTCAAGGGATCATTAGCCCCAGAAGGCGCGGTCGTGAAGACGGCTGGTTTTGACCTTGAAAAGTTTGAAGGTCCAGCCAGAGTCTTTGAACGCGAGGCGGCTGCCATGGAGGCCCTGACCAAGGGCGAAATCAAGGCTGGGGATGTTGTGGTCATTCGCTACGAAGGCCCCAAGGGTGGCCCCGGAATGCGGGAGATGCTTGCGATTACAGGTGCAATTAAAGGTGCAGGTCTGGGCAAGGATGTCCTACTATTGACGGACGGCAGATTCTCAGGCGGCACAACCGGCCTGTGTATCGGCCACATCGCACCAGAGGCTACCGAGGGTGGCCCGATTTCACTGGTTCGCGATGGAGACTTGATTCGAGTCGATGTTGCAGCTCGATCGCTTGACTTACTGGTCGACGAGCAGGAGCTGGCTGCAAGGAAGCAGCAGTGGCAGCCATTGCCCCCGCGCTACACGCGTGGTGTTCTTGGAAAGTTCATCAAAATGGTGCATTCGGCGTCGGAGGGCGCCTACTGCGGCTAATTTTTGTTTTTTGGAGACCAGATGAGTGAAACACTAACCGGTGCTCAGGCCATCATTCGCTCGCTCGAAATGCTTGGTATTGACACTGTGTTTGGGTTGCCCGGCGGAGCTATCCTGCCAACCTATGACCCCCTGATGGACTCAAAGAAGATTCGTCACATTCTGGTTCGTCACGAGCAGGGTGCAGGTCACGCTGCCGAAGGATATGCAGCGGCCAGTGGAAAACTAGGTGTCTGCATTGCTACATCTGGCCCAGGTGCTACCAATCTCGTTACCGCCATTGCGGATGCCCACATGGACTCTGTTCCACTTTTGGCGATTACTGGCCAGGTGAACTCACATGCCATCGGCACAGATGCTTTCCAAGAAGCAGACATCGTTGGTATCACGATGCCAATTACTAAGCACAGCTTCCTGGTAACAAACGCAGCAGACATACCTGCGGTTATGGCATCGGCTGTCCACATTGCAACAACCGGAAGACCAGGGCCTGTTCTAGTTGATGTTGCCAAGGATGCCCAGAACGCAAAGTTTGAATTTGTTTGGCCACCCCAGCAAGATCTAACCCCTGGCTATAAGCCGATCAGTGATCCTCACGGCAAGCAGATTCAAGCTGCAGCTGAGTTGATTCTGCAGTCCAAGAAACCGATTCTCTATGTCGGTGGAGGAGTGATTAGGGCTGGCGCAAATAAAGAATTGCTGCGTCTTGCCAAGATAACTGGCGCGCCGGTCACAACGACTCTGATGGCCCGCGGAGCATTCCCGGATTCGAGCCCGCAGCACCTAGGAATGCCAGGCATGCACGGCACAGTTCCTGCGGTTACGGGACTTCAGAAAGCAGATCTGCTCATTACGCTCGGCGCTCGCTTTGATGACCGAGTAACTGGTGACGTCAAGACCTTTGCTCGCGGCGCCAAAGTGATTCACGTTGATATTGATCCAGCGGAGATTGGCAAGATTCGTCATGCGGATGTGCCAATAGTGGGTGATGCCAAGGTCGTAATAGCTCTGCTGAGCGATGAGCTTGAGCGACAGATGAAGGGCTCAAACTATGACATCAGCGAATGGTGGAATTACCTCAACGGCCTCAAAGAGCGCTATCCACTCGGTTACACGGACCTGGACGATGGAAAGATTGCACCTCAGTATGTGATTGAGCGCATCGGACAGATCTCAGGTCCTGATGCAATCTATGCCGCTGGTGTTGGTCAGCATCAGATGTGGTCTGCGCAGTTCATTAAGTATGAAAATCCAAACACCTGGCTGAATTCCGGCGGTGCAGGAACCATGGGCTATGCGGTTCCCGCTGCCATGGGTGCAAAGGTAGCGCTACCCGAGAAGTTGGTTTGGGCGATTGATGGCGATGGCTGTTTCCAGATGACCAACCAGGAACTGGCCACCTGCACCATCAATCAGATCCCCATCAAGGTCGCAATTATCAACAACTCATCGCTCGGCATGGTCAGGCAGTGGCAGACGCTGTTTTATAACTCCCGATACTCAAACACAGACCTGCACACTGGAACCGACAGCGTGATGGTGCCTGATTTCGTCAAGCTTGCTGAGGCTTACGGCTGCCTTGCAATCAGGGTGGAAAAAGAAGAGGACGTCGATAAAGCAATCAAGTTGGCTATCGAAACCAATGACAGACCAGTAGTTATTGACTTCATCGTTGGTAAAGATGCGATGGTTTGGCCAATGGTTCCTGCCGGTGTCTCAAACGATGCCGTGCAGTATGCCAGGGACGCAGCTCCAATCTGGGACGGGGAGGAGTAGGCCATGAGTCAGCACGTTCTTTCGCTGCTTGTAGAAGACAAACCAGGTATCTTGACCCGCGTTGCTGCACTTTTTGCAAGACGCGGATTCAACATTGAATCCCTAGCTGTGGGAACTACAGAGGTCGAAGGTGTATCCCGAATGACGGTTGTAGTCAGCCTTGACGGCCAGCCACTCGAGCAGGTGACCAAGCAGCTAAACAAGTTGGTGAATGTTCTCAAGATTGTCGAGCTCGAACCTGATCTATCTGTTGCCAGAGACCACATGCTGGTCAAAGTCAAAACCGATGCTTCGACAAGGTCCCAGGTACTGGAAGCCGTCACTCTTTTCCGAGCACGTGTGGTGGATGTGGTCAGCGACGCTGTTGTCATTGAAGTCACCGGCGACAGCGCGAAGTGCAGAGCTTTTATTAAGGTGCTAGAACCCTTTGGTATTAAAGAACTCGTTCAGTCCGGAGCTATCGCAATTTCCCGAGGCTCTAAGTCAATGAGTGAAAAAGTCCTCAAGTAAACAACTAACAGAAAGAAAAAAAGTGGCCGAAATTTTTTATGACAAGGATGCCGACCTTTCAATTATTCAGGGAAAGAAAGTTGCAGTCCTGGGTTTTGGTTCTCAGGGTCACGCTCACGCTCTGAACCTAAAGGATTCGGGTGTGGATGTAGTTGTTGGTTTGCAGCCTGGGTCCAAGTCGACCGCTAAAGCTGAGGAGCAGGGACTGAAGGTTCTTTCCCCCAGCGAGGCAGTCAAATGGGCAGATGTCACCGTTGTCCTAGTTCCAGACCCAAAACAGCGCGATCTTTACACAAGCGAAATTGCACCAAACCTTAAGCCAGGAGACTCGCTGGTCTTTGGTCACGGTTTCTCAATTCGTTTTGGATTTATTCAGCCGCCTGCAAATGTCGATGTTTTCTTGGTTGCGCCAAAGGGTCCTGGACACATTGTCCGCAGAGAATTTGCAGCAGGTCGCGGAGTGCCCAACCTGATTGCAGTTGAGCAGGATTACTCGGGCAATGCCTTCAACGTAGGTCTTTCCTACTCCAAGGCTATTGGCGGAACTCGCGCTGGAACCATCAAGACCACATTCACCGAAGAAACCGAAACTGATCTATTTGGTGAGCAGGCAGTGCTCTGCGGAGGGGCATCTCAGCTTGTGATGTATGGATTTGAAGTTCTGACTGAGGCCGGATACCAACCTGAGATTGCCTACTTCGAGGTTCTGCACGAGCTTAAGCTCATTGTTGACCTGATGTATGAGGGCGGCATTGCAAAGCAGCGCTGGAGTGTTTCTGACACCGCTGAGTATGGCGACTATGTCTCAGGTCCGAGAGTGATTGATCCTCGCGTCAAGGAGAACATGAAGGCGGTTCTCGCTGATGTTCAATCCGGAGCCTTTGCTAAGAGGTTCATTGCTGATCAGGATGCTGGTGCTCCTGAGTTCAAGGCTCTCAGAGCCGCGGGAGAGGCACACCCCATCGAGGCTACTGGTCGAGAATTGCGCAAGCTCTTCAGTTGGATCAAGAATGACGATGACTACAAAGAGGGATCAGCGGCTAGATAGCCAGGGACTGTTTGGAAAGAGGATAGATATGTGCTCACAGGTAAATTGCGATTCCTGCGGAAAAATCACCTGGAAGGGATGTGGAGAGCATGTGGAGGAAGCACTGGCTGGGGTTCCAGACAGCCAGCTCTGCACCTGTCCACGTTCCTAATCTCTCGCTAACCTAGAGACAAACCGTCGCACACCGTCAGGCCACCCATTGACTAAACCTATAGTTCTTATCGCCGAGGAGCTTTCGCCTGCCACGGTGGCTGCGCTAGGACCTGACTTTGAGATCCGCCAGGTCGATGGAACAGACCGGAAGGCACTTTTTTCGGCTCTTGCTGAGGCAAGCGCTGTTCTGATTCGCTCCGCCACCAAGATGGATCAGGAGGCGATTGGTAATGCTCCAAAGCTAAAAGTAATTGCCCGAGCCGGTGTCGGTCTTGACAATGTTGACATCAAGGCTGCAACCACAGCCGGAGTCATGGTCGTAAATGCTCCAACTTCGAACGTTATCTCCGCAGCGGAATTAGCAATTGGTCACCTCATGGCCCTTTCTCGCCACATTCCAGCGGCACACACTTCTCTCGCCGCAGGAGAGTGGAAGAGAAACAAGTTCACCGGTGTCGAGCTCTATGAAAAGACCATTGGAATTATTGGACTTGGTCGTATTGGAACACTGGTTGCTCAGCGACTGGCTGGTTTTGGAGCCACACTGATTGGTTATGACCCATACGTGACACAGGCAAGAGCTGAGCAAATCGGCGTTGAACTAGTGGCGCTCGAAGATGTCATGAAGCGCAGTGATTTCATCACGGTGCACATCCCGAAAACTGCTGAAACAAACGGGCTAGTTGGCAAAAAGCAATTTGCCATCGCTAAACCTAACCTGAGAATTGTTAACTGCTCACGCGGCGGAATCATTGATGAGGAAGCCCTGTATGAGGCACTGACTAAAGGTTTGATTGCCGGGGCAGGCCTCGATGTGTTTGTTTCTGAGCCACCTGTTGGCTCACCACTTCTTGGGCTACCAAATGTTGTGCTGACTCCGCACCTTGGTGCATCAACTGATGAGGCACAGGAGAAAGCTGGAATTTCCGTTGCTAAGTCTGTTCGCTTGGCACTGGCAGGAGATCTTGTTCCAGATGCTGTCAACGTCGCAGGAGGTGTGATCGATGCCTCGGTAAAACCCGGGATACCACTTGCAGAAAAGCTTGGCCAGATAGTTGCTGGACTTGCCCACACCTCCATTGTTTCCGTGGAGTTTGAAGCCAGGGGAGAGATTGCCGCACACGATGTCACAGTCTTGAAGCTGGCCGCCTTGAAAGGCCTATTCCAAACCATGGTGACCGAGCAGGTCTCTTATGTGAACGCACCACTACTAGCCGAGCAGCGGGGTGTTGAGGTGAGGCTCAGCCAGGACACCAAGAGCGATGAGTACAGAAACGTCACGACACTCAAGGCAGTTCTTTCAGATGGGTCGGTTGTTTCTGCAGGTGGCACAGTCATTGGGCCGAAGCATCATCAAAAGATTGTCGCAATCAATGGATACGACGTTGAGCTAGCGATGGCAGAGAACCTGGTCGTCATGGTTTATCAAGATAGACCAGGAATCGTAGCCATCTACGGCAAAGCCTTTGCTGAGGCCGGTATCAACATAGCCGGAATGACCATTGCCAGACAGCAGCGCGGTGGCAAAGCGCTTAGCGTCATCACAGTGGATTCTCCAATCTCGGCAGACTTACTCGAGTCACTGCGCCAGCAGATTCAGGCCGATTTGATGCGTTCCATTTCAATTACCGATGAGTACTAGTCAGATGGAAAAAGAGTTCCCCAAAACCGCTGCTTTTGGAAAACAAACATTCAGCAAGCGCTTGGCATCGATATTTGTTTTTCTGTTTGCCAGTCTGGGTATCGTTGGCTGTAGTCAAGAGCAGAGGAGTCCTGAGATGTATGCCGCAATACTTGACGTTAGAACAAAAGAAGAGTGGTCGAGTGGCCATCTGAAAGGTGCAGTTCGAATAGGCATTGCGGACTCAGACTTCAAGGAGCAACTGGAGCAGCTTGATAAAGATGCCGATTTCTACATCTATTGCCGTAGTGGCAACAGAGCTGGACAGGCCATCGACATCATGAGAGAAATTGGTTTTACAGGAGAATTAGTAAATGGAGGCTCAGTTGCCAATGCTTCTGCTGAGCTCAATCTTGAAGTAGTAGTCGACTAAGAGAGAACAAGGAAAGATTTGAAAAAGCTGAATCTCGCGGTTATTCCGGGCGATGGAATCGGTCCTGAGGTGATCGAGCCTGCCCTAGCGGCGCTAAAAAAAGCTCTGCCAGAGACCGAAATTCAGACCACCAGCTATGACTTTGGTGCCGCACGATACCTCGCCACAGGCGAGATCCTTGGCGATAAGGACATGGATAATCTCTCTAAGCACGACGCAATTTTGCTTGGGGCAATTGGTGATCCACGCGTTCCACCAGGGGTATTGGAGCGAGGCCTACTACTAAAGCTCCGGTTTGGATTTGATCACTACGTGAATCTTCGTCCAAGTCGACTTTTCCCTGGAGTCGAATCTCCTCTGAGTAACTCAACAGAAATTGACTTTGTGGTTGTAAGGGAGGGGACCGAGGGTCTCTATGTGGGTAATGGCGGTTCCATCAGAACTGGAACCGACAATGAGTTGGCCAACGAGGTTTCTGTAAACACGGCTCACGGAGTTAGGCGAGTGGTTGAATACGCCTTTGATTTGGCAAGCAAAAGGCCGAGAAAGCACCTGACACTGGTCCACAAGACTAACGTTCTGGTCCACGCAGGAAAACTTTGGTCAAGAATCGTTAGTGAAGTTTCACAGAAATATCCAGGTGTTACCCACGACTACATGCACATTGACGCTGCCACTATTCACATGGTGACCTCGCCCGACAGATTTGATGTCATTGTCACCGACAATCTCTTCGGTGACATCATCACTGATTTGGCAGCAGCGGTCACCGGAGGCATTGGACTTGCAGCGTCAGCAAACCTAAACCCAAGCGGCAAATTCCCTTCCATGTTTGAGCCAGTTCATGGCTCGGCTCCTGACATCGCAGGGAAGTCTCTAGCTAACCCAACTGCCGCCATTTTGAGCGCTAGCATGCTCGCCTCCTACCTTGGTTTTAAGGAAGCAGCGGAGAGAATCGAAAGAGCGGTTGCCAGTAATCTACTGGCTGGGCAAGGAAAGACCACAGGCGAGATTTCGAAATCAATTCTGGAGAGGATCTAACAGATGGAATTTCAAGTTACCAAGACCCAGAACCCAACTCCATCAGCGGAGCGAGAGAGAATTATCGCCAACCCTACCTTTGGCACCCACTTCACTGATCATCAGGTTGTAGTGGTCTGGGAAAAAGAAAAGGGATGGCACTCTCACCAGGTGATTCCCTATGGACCGATCCTTATGGACCCTAGTGCGGCCGTTCTGCACTACGGCCAAGAGATTTTTGAGGGCATCAAGGCGTATCGCCACCAGGATGGATCCATTTGGACTTTCCGTCCAGAAATGAATGGTCGTCGCCTACAAAAATCTGCCAAGAGGATGGCACTTCCTGAACTTCCAGTGGAAACATTCGTCGAGTCTCTCAAACAACTGATTTCAGTTGATGGGGAGTGGGTTCCTGCGCCAGAGGGAGAAAAGACTTTGTACTTTAGGCCCTTCGAAATTGCCGCCGAGAACTTCCTGGGTGTTCGAGCAGCACAGAGAGTTGAATACAGAGTTATAGCATCACCGGTTGGACCATACTTCACCGGCGGTATCAAACCCGTCAGCATCTGGATTGCATTGGATTCGGCTAGAGCTGGAAAGCACGGAACCGGTGAAGCGAAGACAGGCGGCAACTACGCAGCCAGTTTGCTGGCCCAGCAAGAGGGTTATGAGAATGGCTGCTCGCAGGTAATGTTCCTGGATGCTGAATCTTCCACCTACATTGAAGAGCTTGGTGGAATGAATCTCTTTTTTGTTTTCAGGGACGGCTCGGTTGTAACTCCGCCTCTGGACGGAACAATTCTGCACGGTATCACCAGGGACTCAGTAATTACCTTGCTGAAAGATCGAAACGTACATATTCAAGAGCGAAAGTTTTTGCTAGCGGAACTTCAGAACAGTGCAAGCTCGGGCGAATTGGTGGAAGTCTTTGCATGTGGCACGGCTGCAGTGATTACACCAGTCGGACTCTTCAAGTCAAAAAATGGGGAAATTGAAGTTTCTGGCCAAAGGCCAGGGGACCTAACTGTCTCTCTTAGGCAGGAACTTACTGATATCCAATACGGCCGCATCGCTGATCGCCACGGCTGGCTGGTAAAGCTGGCAGACTAGTCAAGTGCGTTTAGCCAGGTTTTCCGTTGACGGAGACTCACACTACGGTGTCGTAGATGGTGAGAGGGTCGAGCGCTTAGCCAATTCATTCTTTCAAGGCATTGAAAAAACAGGCGAAACTTTCCCGCTCTCAGCGGTGAAACTACTGCCACCAGTTGAGCCGAGCAAGATTATTTGCATCGGTCTAAATTTCCAAGAGCACGCGGCTGAGATGGGCCAGAGTACCCAAGCTGAACCACTGATGTTTTTCAAACCACCGAGCTCTTTGATTGGATCAGGTGAGCAAATTGTTCTTCCTCGTCAGTCGAGTCAGGTCGAGTTGGAAGTAGAGCTGGCGATGGTCGTTGGCAAGAAGGCCAAGAACGTCTCGAAGCTAAATGCCAAGGACTACGTACTTGGCTTCACGGTTGCCAATGACGTGACTGCAAGAGATGTTCAATTTTCTGATTTGCAGTGGGCGAGAAGCAAAGCTTTTGACACCTTTGGCCCACTTGGCCCATGGATTGAAACCGATTTTGATCCCACAAACAAAGAATTAATTTCTCGAGTGAATGGGCAGATGCGTCAGAGGGGCAACACCTCAATGATGGTCACCTCGCCCTATGACCTTTTGGCCTACGTGAGTGAGAACCTTACGCTTTTCCCAGGAGATGTGATTCTCACTGGCTCACCAGCTGGAATTTCCAGCTTTGCCTCAGGTGACCTAGTTGAGTGCGAGATTGAGGGCATAGGGCTGCTTAGCAATCCTGTGGCCTAGGCTATTTTTCAATCATGTCTTTACTTACTGCACCAATTACATCCGCAACTGGCAGTGACATTCGTGTCAGGTTCTGCCCATCTCCAACTGGCACACCACACGTCGGACTAGTGCGAACTGCACTGTTTAATTGGGCCTACGCGAGAAGCCAGGGCGGAAAATTCATCTTTCGTATTGAGGACACAGATTCTTCGAGAGATAGTGAAGAGAGCTACGAGCAGATTGTCGAAGCACTTCGCTGGCTCGGTCTGGACTGGGACGAGGGCATTGATGTCGGTGGACCAAACGAGCCCTATCGACAGAGTGAGCGAAGCAAGATTTACCAAGACGTAATAGAAAAGCTGAAGAAGTCTGGTCATGTCTATGAGAGTTTTCTCACCGCAGAGGAAATCGAAGAGCGCAACAAGGCCAATGGCCGCGCTGTACAGCTTGGCTATGACAATTCGGAGCGAGAACTTAGCGATGCAGATCGCCAGCGCTACCTAGCCGAGGGCAGACAGCCAGCCCTTCGACTTAGAGTCCCCAATGAGGAAATCAGATTTACCGATCTGGTAAGAGGAGAAATATCTTTTCCAGCTGGATCATTTCCAGATTTTGTCTTAGTAAGACCAGGGGGAGAGCCGCTATACACGCTGGTAAATCCTGTTGATGATGCACTTATGGGAGTCACCCACGTGCTAAGAGGTGAGGACCTGCTTTCCTCTACGCCTCGCCAGATAGTTCTCTATAACGCCATGTATGAGGCAGGAATTGCCAAGTTTGTCCCAAGATTTGGACATCTTCCCTTTGTCATGGGAGAGGGCAACAAAAAGCTTTCAAAGCGCAATCCAGAGAGCAACCTGTTTCTGCATAGGGACCGCGGCTTCATTCGAGAGGGCCTACTGAATTATCTGGCTCTGCTGGGATGGTCAATTTCGGCAGACCGAGACATTTTCACACTAAGTGAGATGTGCGAGAAGTTCGACGTGTCAAGCGTGAATCCTAACCCTGCTCGATTTGATCAAAAGAAGGCAGATGCCATCAACGCCGCTCACATCAGACTTTTGACGGATGAGCAGTTTGGCGAAAGAGTCCAGCCCTATCTTGTTTCAGCCGGAGTGATCTCGAAAAATCCGAGCGAAAAAGAGCTCACAATCTTCTCTGCATGCATGCCGCTTGTGAAGGAAAGAGTTACTGTTCTTAGCGAAGTTGCTGGGATGGTCGGTTTCCTATTCTCCGATAAGATCAACTTCGAAGATGGAGTAGTTGCTCAACTTCCCCAAAGCGCTGGTTCGATTGCCAAGATGGCAGCCGAGGAGCTAGCAAACCTTGATGATTTTGTAACCGCAAGCATTCAGCAGGTTTTGAGTGATCGACTAATCGAGAAAGAGGGCCTGAAACCACGCGATGCTTTTGCAGTGGTGAGGACCGCTATCTCTGGAAGGCGGGTAACCCCACCACTGTTCGAGTGCCTCGAGATACTTGGAAAAGCTCGCTCGCTAGCTCGGCTAGAGGCCTTTTCCCAAGCCCACTAAGATTGTCCGAGCGACCTAGCGTCCCTGATGGGGTGTGGTGTAATTGGCAACACGAATGATTCTGGTTCATTTGTTCTTGGTTCGAGTCCAGGCACCCCAGCAAAGAAGGCTCTCAAATGCTTGAAGTTGTAGCCGGCGGATTTCTAGTCTTTTTCTTTGTCGCTCTAGCCCTTTTTCAACTCGCGATTGTTCTTGGTGCTCCACTTGGAGAGTATGCGTTTGGCGGCCAAAGAATCGGAGTTTTGCCACCTGGCTTTCGAGTAGCAAGTTTCTTTTCCATGGTTTTGGCCTTAGCTATCGCTGGACATTACCTAGCTCAGCTTGGTCTTCTGTCACAGCTACTAGCACCCGATCTAAATCAGATTGCCAACTGGGGTCTGGTTGGTTTTGCTGCCCTCTCTGCACTTGCTAATAACATCACGCGCAGTCAAAAAGAGAAAAGGCTATGGGGAGGTCCAACGGTAGCCGTGCTGATTGCGGCAGTGGTGGTTGCTCTTTAGAACTCCCAGGAATCGCCAGCTGCAAGGTAGCGGAAGGTGCCGCCATGCTTTTCAACGACCTCTTTGATTCGACCGTTTTGAAGTTTGTGTCCCTGCTCGGATAAAAGTGCATTGTGGGTAGAGAAGCAATTAGCAGGTCTTATCTGCTCAAGAAAATCAATGACGTCAGAGATTCTGAGCCAAGGCGCACTTGAAGGACAGGCCAGTATCTCAACACTTTGCTCGGGAATTGTGTAGCTATCACCCGGGTAGTAGAGGGTTGAATTCACCATCACGCCAACGTTTTGGACCAGCGGAATTGAGCGGTGAATCACCTGGTGCAGATCACCATAAAAGTCGAGAATGAATGGGCCGACTTGGTGCCTGTCTCCGTGATAAACCACCTGCACTTTTACATCTTCTAACTTGTTTGCAACCTCTTGCGTACCAAAAATCAAGGCATTTGGGAATTGCTCCTTGATTGATCGAATGTGCGGTGCAAATGTGTGGTCATCGTGCAGATGTGTAAGGACGATGGCTGCAACGTTTTCTAGCTTTGGGAGGGTGGAGTAGCTTCCAGGGTCAATAACCAGCTGACTGCCCTCAAGATCTATGACAAGTAGGGCATGTTCAAACTTAGAAATTTTCATGGCGCTAACGCTCCTATGGGTCTATCTTTGTCGATATTAGGAGGTGGCGATGAAGCCACTTGGTCTGATTGTAAATCCCGCCGCCAACCGCGGCCGTGGGAATCTTGTCGGCGACAGGGCAGTCGCAGCATTCAGAGAAATCGGAATTCCAACTCTCGATCTAAGCGCTAACAGTGCGGAACTTGCCAAAGCAAAGGCATTTGAAGAAGCCGAGAAACTATCCGGGATTATTGCAATAGGTGGCGATGGCACAAGTCAACTCGGCGTCAACATTGCCATGGAGACAGGTTTACCACTCGGGCTTATTCCAGCAGGAAGCGGAAATGATCAAGTGAGAGAACTCGGCATCGCACTGAATGATCCAGAAGGTGCTGCTTTCAACATCTCGGAGTCTTTAGCGAAACCAAGAAGCGTCGATGTTATGTGGATAGAAACCGCATACCGGTCGTTTTGGTCCCTTGGCTCAATATCGGCCGGATTTGATGCATTGTGCGCTGCTAAGGCCAACACCCTCACCTGGCCCAAAGGTCCCAACTCTTATGTTGCGGCCATGCTGCTCGAACTTCCCAAGTTCAGACCCATTCAATATCGACTGGTGGCTGATGGAGTTGAGAGAAACTTTGCAGCCATGCTCTGCGGAGTTGCAAATGTCAAAAACTTTGGCGGTGGAATGAAGATTTCACCTTCTTCTGAAATAACGGATGGTGAGCTAGAAGTCTTTATTTTGCATGAGGTTTCAAGAGCAAAGCTTCTGCAGATCTTCCCTAAGGTTTATTCGGGTGAGCACGTGAATTACCCAGAAGTCGAGATTTTCAAAGCTCAGCAAATTCGAGTTGAAAACAAAGGTTTCCCAATTTCCTGCGATGGAGAAATCATTGGCCCGGCACCATTTTCAGCTACCGTGACCCCCGGTGGACTAACGCTTCTATCAAGATAAATTGCCCCTTAGGTGCATCTGTGGCATGATTTCTAAGTTACAAATTAGGCCCCATCGTTTAGCGGCCTAGGACGCTGCCCTCTCACGGCAGTAGCGGGGGTTCAAATCCCCCTGGGGTCACAAATCTCGCTCTTGATGACAAAATCTCGGGAGCGGGATTTCTCTTTTTACTGCCACCTTCTTGAGTAGGCAGTTGCGAAAACAATCAGAATCACCGGGAGCAGTGCTGCCGCGTTCAATCCAGCAAATCCAAACAGAATCAGAATTGTTCCGGAAATCGCTCCCCCAAATGCACCTGAGAGGTTCATAAGCGAATCACTTAGACCTTGAACTACTGGCTTTTCGGAAATGTCCAGCGATTCACTCAGAAGTGCGCTTCCCGCAACCGTTGCTGAGGACCAACCAAGTCCAAGTAGGAATAGACCTAGAACCACCATTGAAAAATTGTTTGCGCCAAAACCGGAAACCGCCAATGAAGCTAGGAGTATTAGCTGCCCCAGGATGATGGTCTTACGTGCACCAAATCTGTCGCTGATTAATCCAAATATGGGTGAAAGGGCATACATGCCTGCAACGTGCAAAGAAATTGTGAATCCGACATCCGAAAGAGAGTGCCCAGTAATACTCAGATGGGCCGGCGTCATTGACATCACAGAAACCATGACCATGTGGCTGAGGGCAATGCTAATAACTGCAAAAGCAGCAATCGGCTTTTGTCTGACAATCGGGATTGCCTCTCGAAATTTTCTTCGTTGAAGGGCTCGTTTTTCGCTATCAATCTTTTGAGCCAAAAGAATAGGATCTGGCTTTAGTCCAAACCAGAAAACAGTGGTCGAGAGCGTTTGGGCGAGAATCGTAAGAAGGAAAGGCCCAGCAAGGTGTGGAAGACCAAGTGTCACACCAAGACTTTCACCTGGAGCGATTAGGTTCGGTCCGATAACTGCACCAAACGTAGTTGCCCAGACCACTATTGAAATATCCTTTGCCTTGGGCCGACTCGTTGGAATGTCAGCGGCTGCAAAGCGAGCCTGAAGTGAAACAGCATTGGCAGAACCTAAAAAGAACAGCGCAATCAGCTCCACAGGAAATGATCGAAGAGCTGCGGCTGTGATCATTCCAATCGCGCCTAAAATTGCAAGACCTGCGCCAAGTCCGAGTGCATAGCGTCGACCACGCCTAGCAGCAATATTTGCTAGCGGTATCGCAGCGAATGCCGACCCAAGCGTGCTGAGGGTTGCGGCAGCTCCCGAGAAGGCAGCACTTCCTGAAAGTTCTGTGGCCATAATCGCGCCAACCGAAAGCGTGGATCCGAAACCAAAACCACCAAGAGCTTGCCCAAGAGCTAGCGTTCTTACAGTCTTTGCCTGTATTTTCGCCAGATTAGTGGTGGTGATATCTATCACCCGTCCAATCTAGTGCTTGCTCTAAACTTGTCTTTTACGCACTCGCGAGGTGAATCTATGACAAGTAAGCCACTAACTTTGGCCGAAAAGCTCTGGAATGACCACGTCGTGGTGAAGGGTGAGAATGGTGCTCCGGATCTTCTCTACATTGATCTTCACCTAATTCATGAGGTCACAAGCCCGCAAGCCTTCGATGGTTTGCGTCTGGCAAGTAGATCAATTCGCCGCCGCGAGCTCACGATCGCAACTGAGGACCACAACACTCCGACCATAGACATTCATCTGCCAATTGCTGAACCGACTTCAAGAACACAGGTTGAGGCGCTGAGAAATAACTGCGCAGAGTTTGATGTCAGACTCCACTCTCTGGGTGATAAAAACCAAGGAATCGTTCACGTCGTGGGGCCGCAGCTAGGACTAACTATGCCGGGGCTAACCATCGTCTGCGGAGACTCACACACCTCCACCCACGGAGCCTTCGGCGCATTGGCAATGGGAATTGGAACCAGTGAAGTGGAGCACGTTCTAGCCACACAAACCCTTCCCCTGAAACCATTCAAGACGATGGCGATAAATGTTGAGGGCCAGCTGCGACCTGGCGTTACCGCAAAGGACATCATCTTGGCCGTGATTGCCAAGATCTCTACCGGCGGTGGACAGGGCTATGCACTCGAATACCGCGGGAGTGCCATCAGGTCGCTTTCGATGGAAGGCCGTATGACCATCTGCAACATGTCAATTGAGGCTGGAGCAAGAGCGGGAATGGTCGCGCCTGACGAAACAACTTTTGCCTATCTCAAGGGAAGACCCCACGCGCCCGAGGGCAAACTCTGGGACGAAGCGATGGAGTATTGGAAGACGCTCAAGACTGACGAGGGCGCTGTCTTTGATAAGGAAGTATTCATCGATGCCAACACCCTTGATCCCTTTGTCACCTGGGGAACAAATCCTGGTCAAGGCGTATCGCTACTAGATAGCGTTCCCAATCCGGCGGATCTGGCTGACCCTGCTGAGCGCGCTGCCGCCGAACGAGCGCTTGAGTATATGGATCTGAAACCTGGAACCAAAATGAAAGACATTGCCGTTAACACTGTGTTTCTTGGTTCCTGCACCAACGCTCGCATTGAGGACCTCAGGGCCGCCGCCGAAATCATTAAGGGCAGGAAAAAAGCTGAGAGTGTTCGAATGATGGTGGTGCCAGGGTCCCAAAAGGTGAGGCTTCAGGCGGAAGAGGAAGGCCTGGATAAGGTTTTCAAAGAGTTTGGCGCAGAGTGGCGCTTTGCCGGTTGCTCAATGTGTCTAGGTATGAACCCTGACCAGCTTGCGCCAGGGGAGCGTGCCGCATCGACCTCGAACAGAAACTTTGAGGGACGACAAGGCAAAGGAGCAAGAACGCACCTGGTCTCTCCAGTTGTGGCAGCGGCCACCGCTGTCAGAGGAACCCTTTCTTCACCATCGGATCTGGAGCGCTAATGGAAAGAATCTCAGTGTTCTCAGGTATTGGTGCTCCGCTTCGAAGAAGCAATGTTGATACAGATCAAATCATTCCCGCGGTATATCTGAAGAGAATTACCAAAACGGGCTTCGAGGATGGACTTTTTGCACACTGGCGCAATGATCCAGAATTTGTTCTGAATCAGCCCGCCTATAAAAATGCACAGGTTCTAATTGCGGGAAGCGACTTTGGAACCGGTTCTTCCAGAGAGCATGCGGTTTGGGCACTGAGAGATTTTGGATTCAAAGCTGTCTTCAGTAGCAAGTTTGCAGATATCTTCCGAGGCAATGCAGGCAAGCAGGGACTGGTGACTGGAGTAATCAGCGATAGCGACACGCAGCTACTGTGGGAGGCCATGGATGCCAACCCTGGCCTAGAACTTCAGGTTGATTTACCAGCCCAGCAGGTGCGCTTTTCAGACACCGTGGTCAGCTTCGAAATCGACGAATACACTAAGTGGCGACTAATGGAGGGTCTAGATGACATTGGCATTACCCTTCAGAACGAGCCAGCGATAGCCGCCTTCGAGGCCAGAAGACAGGCATGGAGACCCACAACTCTCCCTGCCAAAGGAGTCTGATTGAGTCAAATCACAATTCAGGGCGGTAAGCCCCTAACTGGTCGCGTTGACCTGAAGGGCGCAAAGAACCTTGTGACAAAGGCGATGGTCGCATCGCTTCTCGGAGAGACCCCATCTCGTCTTTTAGACGTTCCACACATCTCAGACGTGGAAGTGGTATCGAGGCTACTTAATCTTCATGGAGTATCCATCACTCACGATGAGCAAACGGGTGACATGGTCCTGGATCCTGCAAACGTCGAGCAGGCTCGAATGGTCGACATCGATGCATTCGCGGGATCTTCCAGAATTCCAATTCTTTTTTGTGGACCACTTCTGCACCGACTCGGTGAAGCATTTATTCCTGGACTTGGTGGCTGTGAAATTGGTTCCAGACCTGTGGACTTCCACTTCGATGTCCTGAGAGGGTTCGGAGCGGTTATTGAAAAGCTCCCCGGTGGAACCAGACTAAGCGCGCCAGAAGGATTGCGCGGCAACAAAATTTCTCTTCCTTACCCATCGGTTGGTGCAACCGAACAGGTTCTTCTGACGGCGACAATTGCAGATGGTAAGACAGAGCTTTCCGGAGCTGCAATCGAGCCGGAAATTATTGACCTGATTTCAATCCTTCAGAAGATGGGTGCAATCATCTCGGTTGACACCGATCGAGTAATTCGTATCGAGGGGGTGAAGGAGCTTAAGGGCTTTACCCACCGGGCAATCGTGGACAGAAATGAAGCCGCCTCTTGGGCCGCCGCCGCGCTAGCCACTGAGGGCGACATCTTCGTCGGTGGAGCGTCTCAAGTTGATCTGATGACATTTCTAAACGTCTATCGAAAAGTCGGCGGTCAGTTTGAGATAAAGGACAATGGAATTCGCTTCTATCACCCAGGATCTGAGCTGCAACCGGTGGTAATCGAAACGGATGTTCACCCAGGCTTTATGACAGATTGGCAGCAGCCACTGGTGGTTGCTCTAACCCAGGCAAATGGTCTATCGATTGTTCACGAGACCGTTTACGAGCAGAGGTTCGGCTTCACCGATGCGCTTCGCCAGATGGGAGCCAACATTCAGATTTATCGGGAGTGTCTCGGAGGTCACCCTTGCCGGTTTGGTCAAAGAAACTTCAATCACTCGGCAGTAATCTCAGGCCCAACCGAGTTGATTGGAGCCGACATCAAGGTTCCTGATTTGCGCGGAGGATTCTCACACGTCTTGGCAGCACTGGCCGCCAAGGGCACTTCCAGGGTAAGTAACGTGCAGCTAATCTCCAGGGGCTACGAAAGATTCCTCACCAAGCTTGAGGATCTCGGAGCCGACTTCGAGTTCGAGGCATAGCCAATGGCGGAGCTGGCGGTTCCAAAGGTTCCAAAGCGTGAAAACGGATTGGCTTTCGTTGCGGTTGCCGCTGTCCTCGCTCCGCTTCTTCGTCTGATGTTCAACATAAAAACTGAAGGGGTAGAGAAGCTTCCCAAAGGCGGTTACGTTCTGGTTGGAAATCACCTCAGCTACCTCGACCCCTTAGCCTTTGCCTACTCCGTCTACATCCACATGAAGCGGGTTCCTCACTACCTAGCCAAAGCCTCGCTGTTCAAGATTCCAATTCTTGGCAAACTTCTACCGAAGGTCGGGCAGATACCGGTCTATCGCAGCGGACAATCAAATCAAGAACCACTGAGAGCGGCTAAAGAATTTCTTAGAGCCGGACAGGTGGTAGTGGTTTTCCCAGAGGGAACCCTGACTCGGGATCCTCAGCTGTGGCCCATGCGAGGAAAGAGCGGAGCCATTCGAATGGCGGCTGAGCTTAATGTCCCGATTGTTCCAGCAGCACACTGGGGAGTCGACAAGGTGCTTGGAAACTACACGGGTAAGTTCCGCCCAAACCCTTTCCACACCGTCAGGGTAAAAATTGGAGATCCAATCAACCTCGAGATTGGGACTAACCCAACTGCCCAGCAGATAAACGACGCAACCGAGCTGGTGATGCAAAAGATTGCCGCTCTGGTTGGTGAGCTGCGAGGCGAAACTCCACCTGCCAAACTGTGGGATCCTGCGGAGCACCAGCAGGATGAAATCGGAAACTACAGGAAAAAGCGTTGAGCCGAATAGTTGTCTTAGGTGCCGGTAGCTGGGGCACCACAATCGCCAAAGTTATTGCGGATGGTGGAAGTGAAGTGACGCTCTGGGCCAGAAGATCTTCCCAGGCCGAGTCAATTTCCAAATTTCGCACCAATGAGGATTACCTGCCCGGTATTGAACTTCCCGAAAAGCTCTCCGCTTCCTCAGATATCGCCTGGTCACTAAGCGGTGCAGAACAGATATATATCGCTGTTCCCTCTCAGCAGTTGAGGGAAAATCTTTCAGGTTGGAAAGACTTAATTCCTAAGTCGGCAACACTGGTGAGTCTGATGAAGGGCCTCGAGCTAGGCACTGGAAAGCGGATGAGCGAAGTGATGCGCGAGGCCACCAATCTTCCAGCTTCTCAAATTACTGTGTTGTCTGGACCCAATCTCGCTCTTGAAATTGCTAGAGGTGAACCGGCAGCGGCAGTCTGTGCTGGAGAAAGCCAGGAGAGGGCTGCTGAGGTTGCCAAAGTTTGCTCGAGTGAATATTTCACGGTCTTCA
>JBDLRV010000024.1:0-6284 GCA_039799865.1 Actinomycetota bacterium
GACGCACAAGAGTTCTCTCAAGTCAATGCAAGAGAAATCAAGAAGATGCCAACTCTGAGGGGTAGAACGGTAGTAAACCTGTTCTTTGAGAACTCAACGCGAACCAGAGTGAGCTTTGAAATTGCCGCAACCCGCCTGAGTGCTGATGTCATCAATGTAAGTGCCGATAGTTCATCTGTTACAAAAGGTGAGTCGCTAAGGGATACCGCGCAAACTCTAGAGGCGCTTGGAGCAGACTGCATTGTTATACGCCACCCTGAATCGGGAGCACCTAGACAACTTGCTGACATGGGTTGGATCTCCTCATCGGTTATCAACGCCGGGGATGGCACTCACGAGCATCCAACTCAGGCACTACTCGATGCTTTGACGATGCAGCAACGCATTGATAAGAATCTGTCTGGTGTGCGGGTGCTGATTGTGGGAGACATCTTGCACTCCAGAGTCGCTCGCAGCAATTTACTTCTCCTTACCACTCTTGGTGCAGAAGTGACTCTCGCGGGGCCCGCAGGACTATTGCCCGACACATTCACAGACATGGGCGCAAGAATTTCCCATGATTTTGATCATTCCCTCTCTGAGAATCCTGATGTTGTCATGATGCTCAGAGTTCAGAAGGAGAGAATGCTCTCCAATTTCGAAAATGATGAGGCTAAGTACATAAAGGACTGGTCTTTATCGAGCCAAAGGCTGAACCTACTTCCTAAAAGCAGCCTGGTTATGCACCCAGGCCCGATCAATAGAGGCCTTGAGATTTCATCCGAAGCAGCGGACGACCCTAGAAGCACAATTCTTTTGCAGGTTGCTAATGGTGTAGCAGTGCGCATGGCCGTTCTTAGAGGAGTTTTGGCGGTTGATGCATGATTCTAAGTAGCGTGACTCTTCCAAGCGGTGAGACCACAGATATCACAATCGACAACGGTGTAATAACTGCCATAGGTAGGGCGCAGTCAAAGGGAATTGACTGCTCTGGACTGGTCTGTCTCCCAGGATTGGTGGATCTGCACACGCATCTAAGAGAGCCAGGCTACGAATCCAGCGAAACTATAGAGACTGGTTCAGCGGCTGCGGCGATGGGCGGCTATACAGCGGTGTTCGCGATGGCAAACACGCTGCCGGTTACCGACAGCGCAGAAGTGGCCGAGTTCGTATTTGAAAAAGGCCAGAGAGTCGGTCTGGTTGACGTGCAGCCGATTGGAGCTGTGACCAAACGGCTTGAAGGCAAGGAACTGAGCGACCTTGAAGCAATGGCACTGTCAAAAGCAAGAGTGAGAGTCTTTAGCGATGACGGTAACTGCGTAGATGATTCGGGTCTAATGAAAAGGGCCTTGATTGAAGCTAAAAGATTTGATGGCGTCATTGCACAGCATGCACAATCGCATGAGCTGACAGTCGGGTCCCAGATGAACGACAGCGCTCTCAGTGCTGAGCTAGGACTCACTGGCTGGCCAGCTGCTGCTGAGGTTGAGATTATCAAGCGTGACATTGAATTGTCGCTGGAGTTGGATGCGAGAGTCCACATTTGTCACATAACAACTGCAGAGGGTTTGGATGTTGTTCGCTGGGGCAAAAGTAAGGGTGCAAAGGTTACTGCAGAGGTAACACCTCATCATCTGATGCTCACGGAGGAGCTCGTTCGGACTCTAAATCCCATTTATAAAGTCAATCCACCACTACGTCTCAAAACCGACACAATTGCGCTTCGCGAGGGACTTTTGGACGGCTCAATTGACATACTTGCCACAGATCACGCACCCCATTCAGCGGAGAAAAAGATCTGTGAGTGGTCGAGGGCAGCAAACGGAATGACTGGCTTAGAGGTCGCAGCCAGCGTTCTTCAGAAGGTTCTAATCGAAGAAGGAGGAGCAGCCTGGGACAAGTTTGCAAAAGTGGCAAGCACAATACCCTCACAAATAGGACGTCTATTTCATCACGGGCAAATTGCTGAAGGGAGACAGGCAAATCTGGTTCTTATCGACCCATCAGCACGCCGACTCATTGACTCAAGTACACAATCGCTGTCAACGAATAACCCTTGGATTGGATTGGAGCTTCCAGGAAGAGTTGTTCACACGCTACTCAGGGGAGTTTTCACGGTGAAGGATGGCCAGCTTGCTAACTAGAGAGGTGATTGGCTCCGTCTTGGTGAGTCTTGTTTTTGCGGTGGCCGCATTCATCTACATCCGGATAAAGAAGCGGAGATCACAACAAGAACAATCGTTGCCCGAGCCATTCGCGGCTAAAGCAGGTAGCCAATTGTTCTCCTGTCTGTATGTTGCGAGCGTCTTTGGTTCTCGTCCCTTGGAGAGAGTCTGGGCCTATGGACTTGGAATTCGCGGCAAGGCTGATATTCAGACCAGCAATGAGGGTTTGAGCATCTTCAGACAGGGTGAGAGGGACCTTTTGATTCCGTTCAGCTCAATCATTAGCTTGGATCGCTCCAGCGCAACTATTGACCGAGGTGTAGAGCGCGATGGCCTCGCTCAACTTAGGTGGATGCTCGGAAGCACAGAGATCATTACGAGCTTTCGCATAACGCAAAATCAAGAGGCCAATTTTTCAAATTTGCAACACGTAGTGGAGGAGTTCAAATGAGTAGGGCCTACCTAGTGCTAGAGGACGGAAGCGTATTCGAAGGAGAATCCTTTGGGGCAGCAGGTGAAACTCTCGGAGAACTGGTGTTTGCAACCGGAATGACCGGATACCAAGAAACGATCACCGACCCCTCCTACGCCGGTCAGATTGTTCTGCAAACATCGCCTCACATCGGAATTGTTGGAATGAATAAGCGAGACGAGGAGTCGGGGCAGATCTGGGTTGCTGGGTATGTGGTCAAGGAGCCGAGCAGGGTCTCAAGCAACTGGCGGGCTGAATCCACTCTGGACACGGAGCTTAGAAAGGCTGGCGTGATCGGAATCTCAGATATTGACACACGGGCGATAACGCTAAAGATTCGCGACCGAGGAGCAATGAGAGCCGGCATATTCAGTGGAGAAACCCTCGACCAAAAGATAATGCTCGAAAAAGTTAAGTCATCTGCCCAGATGAGCGGCCAATTCCTATCTGATGTGGTCAGCACCAACCAGATCTATCGGATTCCACCTACCAATGCTGCCGTTGGCAAGGTCGCAATCCTTGACCTAGGAGTCAAGAAATCTACACTCGAACACCTTTCAAATCGCGGCTTAGAAGTTATTGTCTTTCCAGCAAGTGCCACCGCAAAGGTAATTCTTGAGCATAAACCCGATGGAATCTTTTATTCCAACGGACCTGGCGATCCTCAGGCAAGCGATGCCCAAGTCGAGGTCTTGCGAGAACTGCTAGAGCTTGGTCTTCCTTTCTTTGGAATCTGCTTTGGAAATCAACTACTCGGGAGAGCTCTTGGATTCTCCACCTACAAGCTTGCTTTTGGACACAGAGGAATAAATCAGCCAGTCATGAACACTGAGTCAGGAAGGGTTGAGGTAACTGCACACAACCACGGGTTCGCAGTTCAGATTGATGGTGACGAAGCTGTGTCTCCACTTGGATTTGGCCGGGTCAGGGTTTCTCACCGAGGGCTCAACGACGGAGTGGTAGAAGGTCTCGAGTGTCTTGATCTCCCTGCCTTCTCGGTCCAGTATCACCCTGAAGCTGCGGCGGGCCCACACGATTCTCACTATCTGTTTGACAAATTTCTGAACTTGATTGGGGAGAAGCGTGCCTAAGAGACAGGACATTAATTCAGTCCTCGTGATTGGTTCAGGACCGATTGTTATTGGTCAAGCGTGTGAGTTCGACTACTCAGGAACACAGGCCTGTCGGGTTCTAAGGAGCGAGGGAATCAGGGTAATCCTGATCAATTCGAATCCGGCAACCATCATGACTGATCCGGACTTTGCGGACGCAACTTACGTAGAACCGATCACACCGGAAGTCATTGAATCGATAATCGAGAAGGAAAAGCCAGATGCTATTCTCCCCACCCTTGGTGGACAGACAGCACTCAACGCCGCAATGGCTCTATTTGAAAGAGGCAGCCTAGAGAAATTTGGCGTGGAGCTGATCGGTGCCAACGTAGATGCAATTCGAGCAGGAGAGAATCGGCAAGAGTTCAAGGAGCTAGTGCTTAAAGCTGGGGCTGACGTTGCAAAGAGTCGCATCGCCCACTCGATAGAGGACTGCCTGGAAATCGCAGGTGAGCTTGGCTATCCAATGGTTGTTCGCCCCTCATTCACGATGGGTGGACTTGGCTCTGGCTTTGCCTACAACGCACAGGACCTTCGCCGAATCGCTGGAGCAGGCCTCCAGGCCTCACCAACCCACGAAGTGCTGCTCGAGGAAAGCATTCTTGGTTGGAAAGAATATGAGCTGGAACTAATGCGCGACCGCAATGACAATACTGTCGTCGTTTGCTCCATCGAAAACTTCGATCCGGTTGGAGTGCACACCGGTGATTCAATCACTGTGGCCCCGGCTATGACTCTGACTGACAGGGAATACCAGAACCTGAGAGACATTGGCATTCAAATCATTCGAGATGTGGGTGTCGACACTGGCGGATGCAACATCCAATTTGCTGTTGAACCAGATACGGGAAGAGTAATCGTTATTGAGATGAATCCCCGTGTCAGTCGATCTTCCGCCCTTGCATCAAAGGCAACGGGTTTTCCCATCGCAAAAATTGCAGCCAAACTAGCCATTGGTTACACACTGGACGAAATACCAAACGACATAACTGGGGTTACCCCTGCAAGCTTCGAGCCAACGCTCGATTACATTGTCGTGAAGGCGCCAAGATTTGCATTTGAAAAGTTTCCGGCAGCGGATCCAACTCTGACCACCACTATGAAGAGTGTGGGCGAAGCCATGGCTATTGGAAGAACCTTTTCCCAGGCACTTCAGAAGGCACTTCGGTCACTTGAGAAAAGAGGCAGCTCTTTCCACTGGCAGGAGACATCTGACACCGTCGATGATCTTCTTCAAAAGATCAAGGTGCCAACGGAGAAAAGAATCGTTCAGGTGCAGCAGGCCCTTCGGCTTGGAGCTACACCGCGAGCTGTTTTCGAGGCAACCAAGATAGATCCCTGGTTTATCGACCAGATAGCTCTAATAAATGAGATAGCCGAGTGGTTTGGAAAGCTTTCGAGTTTGGATGAATTGTCAATTAGAAAGGCAAAGAAGCACGGCTTCAGCGACGCTCAACTTGCATCAATTCGGAAAATGACCGAGGAGGAGTTCAGGTCACTTAGACACAGCTTTGGTATCAGGCCAATTTTCAAAACAGTCGACACCTGTGCTGGCGAATTCCCTGCTCTGACTCCCTATCACTACAGCAGCTATGACCAAGAAACCGAGGTAGTGCCATCAGAAAGACAGAAGGTGGTCATTCTCGGTAGCGGGCCAAACCGTATTGGCCAGGGTGTTGAGTTTGACTATTCCTGCGTGCACGCGGCATTCGCGCTTCGAGACGCCGGTTATGAAACCATCATGATCAACTGCAATCCTGAAACCGTTTCTACGGATTACGACACTTCCGATCGTCTTTACTTTGAACCGCTAACTCTTGAAGATGTGCTGGAGGTAATCCACGCGGAGGCGTCCTCAGGAGAACTCCTAGGTGTGCTCGTGCAACTAGGGGGTCAGACTGCCTTAGGTCTGGCAGATGGGCTGAAGGCAGCGGGAGTAAAAATACTCGGGACCACTCCTGAATCTATTGAACTGGCGGAGGAGAGAGGTCAGTTCCAAAAGATACTGGACACTGCTCTACTCAAAGCTCCGGCGAACGGAACGGCGATCAACCTTCAACAAGCCGAAGAGATTGCCGATCGCATCGGCTATCCGGTGTTGGTGCGACCAAGCTTTGTACTTGGGGGACGAGGCATGGAGATTGTCTACGACCAAGTCTCACTTGTGGATTACTTTACGCGCATCGCCGAACACGCCCTGGTTGATGCAAAACACCCGTTGCTGGTCGATAGGTTCCTAGACGACGCAATCGAAATAGATGTCGACGCTCTTTTTGATGGCGAGACGCTTTACGTCGGGGGAGTCATGGAGCACATCGAGGAGGCTGGAATTCACTCAGGCGATTCAAGCTGCACCCTTCCACCGATAACCCTCAGCGATACTCAGATAAATAGAGTTGTTGAAGCGACTGAGAAAATCGCAAGGGGACTTAGTGTCAGGGGCTTACTCAACGTTCAGTTTGCCCTGGCTTCCGATGTTCTTTATGTTCTCGAAGCGAACCCTCGGGCATCAAGAACCGTTCCCTTTGTCTCGAAGGCCCTTGGGATTGCCCTAGC
>JBDLRV010000025.1:0-4045 GCA_039799865.1 Actinomycetota bacterium
TGCGGGACTATTGCCCCACTTGCTGAGCGTCGTTTTCACTTCCATGCCTTTCCGGCCCCCCGTATCTACAATGTAGATACACTCTAGCAATCTTAGATAACTTGATTAGGAAGAGAGTAAAAAGGCAAGAGGCTCTACCAGTGATTTCCGGTGATTCTGTGGATAACTAGTCAAAATTGTGCGGGTGAAGGGACTTGAACCCCCACGCCTCTCGGCGCCAGAACCTAAATCTGGTGCGTCTGCCATTTCGCCACACCCGCTGGGACCTCAATAGCCTAATGGCTTTAGGGGTCTGTGGAGAACTGAAAGCACAAAAAGGCAGCGTTTGAGATTGTTCTCAGCGTGCAGATTGCTCCCATTCTTGAAAGATCAAGACAGCTGGTTCGTCAGCGAGGATTTTCTCCGTCCGAGGCAGCTCAGCTAGCCATAGATGAATACGTTGAATTAGCCGATTCGCCGATTGAAGAAATAAAGCTGGCAGAGCAAATCGAAATCGAACTCACAGGCTTTGGTTTACTCCAACGCTATCTTGATAACCCATTGATTGAAGAGATTTGGATTAATCGACCAAATCAAATTCACTACTTTTCAGCCTCTGGTAATCACGTGGAGTCAGTTTCTCTATCGCAGGAAACTATTCAAAACCTCATTCGCAGAATGCTAAGACACTCAAGACGCAAGCTTGATCGACTAACTCCTTATGTCGATGCAGACCTTCCCGATGGATCAAGGCTCCATGTGGTGATTCCTGAAATAACCCGGCAGAACTGGGCAATCAACATCCGAAAGTTTTCTAAGCATCGTCTAACTATTCAGGAAATGGTCGATCATGGAACGCTCTCTAAGAACCAGGCCGAGACTCTTTCTTCGGCAGTCAAAGCGGGCAAGAGCATTTTGGTCAGCGGTGCTACCCAAGCAGGAAAAACCACACTTCTGACAGCTCTGCTTAGAGAAGTGGATGAAAGCGAACGTGTTGTCTCCTGTGAAGACACATTTGAACTGTCTCTTGAGCACGATGACTGGGTTGCAATGCAGACTAGGCCGGCAAGTGCAGAGGGGAGTCTTGAAATTGGACTTCGGGAACTGGTTCGCCAGGCTCTGCGTATGCGCCCGACTCGCCTGGTTATCGGCGAGGTGAGAGGAGCGGAAGCACTTGATCTTCTGGTCGCACTGAATTCAGGCATTCCTGGAATGGGAACCATTCATGCGCGAAGTGCCCGAGGAGCAATTGAAAAACTTCTAACGCTGCCTCTGCTCGCAGGAGAAAACATAACTGATCGTTTTCTGCGTCCCACAATCTCCTCAGCAATTGATCTGATTGTCCACTGCGAGAGAGATAGCGAAGGAAGGCGAAAGGTCAGCGAAGTCTTGGAGGTGGCCAATGAAAATCTGGCGTGATCTCGTCGAGTCAGCAGGCCTCAGCCTAAGTCCAGGAAATGTCTTTGCTTCATGCCTGAGCATTTCGGCTCTGGTTGGTTTAGCTGTCTTCAGTTTCACCACAATCTTTGGTTTGGCTGTGGCAATCTCGCTACTGGTCCTAGGAATTTTGTTGGAACTGATTCGCTCGCTGGGTATTAGCCGTCAGCGAGCGCTTGAGCAAATCTGGCCAGGAATCTTTGACCTACTTCGATCAGGCGCTGAGGCAGGTCTCACAATCGCAGAGCAGATTGACTACCTAGCTGAGCATTCACCGGTTGCTCTAAAGGGCTACTTCACTCAGCTCGCCCAAGATCTTGAACGAGGCATCGAGCTAGAAAGAGCTCTTGGGAGATTTCAGTCGCTGGTTGGATCGCGAAGTGGCGACTATCTCGCCCTTGTCCTACTAATTACCTCCGAGCTAGGTGGCAGGGGCGAGGCGGAAGTTTGGTTAAAAGCAAGTAGCGAAGTGAGGCAGGAGCAGCAGCTGATGAACCAGGTTAGAGCGAAGCAAGGCTGGGTTTTGGGTAGTGCGAAGCTAGCCGTCTTAGCTCCCTGGTTGATTGTCTTTGTACTTTTGTCGCTCGAGCAAAATCGCCAAGCATACGCAACACCTCAGGGGACGCTCGTCCTATTGCTAGGACTCTTGCTCAGTAGCTTTGCGTATTTCCTCACCTCTGCACTGGGTCGCCTTCCTCTTCCGGGAAGGGTTTTTCGTGTTGGCTAACAGGCTCTTGCTTTTGCATAAAGACATTGGTGCTCAGACTGGATTCTTGAGACATGCGCTCCATGTAATTCGACTACGAACAAATAAAAGTAACCAGGAACTGGAATACCAGGCCACAGATTTCATCCGCGCACTTTCACTACTAAGTAAGAACGGGGTGCCAGTAGCCGTTGCAATCACGTGGCTTTCTTCAAGGTTGCAAGGTGAGATTGGTGTCATCGTCAAAGATGCGGCTTGTGATTTGGAGCTTGCGGCTGATTTGGAAGAAATTATCGCAAGCTGGGAGAAACTTCCCTCAAACACTTTGACGGAGCTTTCACAAAAACTAAGAGTGTCTCTAGAGCGTGGAACTCCGATTGCTCAGCAGCTTGATCAACTTGCCCAAACGGCGATTAGTAATTCTCAAGCTCTTCTTTTGCGAAAAGCTGGCAGCAACGAGACCAAGATGCTGATTCCAACCATCTTTTTGATTCTTCCAATCACAATTTTGTTCACCATCTACCCATCTCTAAGTCTTCTGAATTTGAAACTATGAAAGGAACAAAAATGAAAAACCTATTGCTGGAAGAAAAAGGCGACGTCCCGGGTTGGGTTCTGATAACGCTCATGACCGCGGGCCTGGTGGTTGTGATTTGGGCATTCGCAGGCCCTGCTCTCCAAGGAATTTTTGATGAGGCCCTGGATCGCGTTGTCTCCTTCTAGCTCAAGGGGAAACGCGGTTGTGGGGGCGGTAATAAACATCACCTTGGCAACGCTCACCACGCTCAGTGTGCTTGCCTTGGCACTTAGCGCCTATAACACTCTGCTGATTAGGGACGCCGCAGTTAATGCTGCCAGTCGCCTAGCGCTGCCAGAGAGTCCATCACAGCAGCCTTACTTGCAGCGACTACTGGATGACTCGCTGCCAGAGCTAGCAGGGATTCAAATCATCGAGCTAGAGAGTGGCAATCTAGTTGGCTACCGCATCGTGTCGGAGCTTCCGCTGTTTGGATTTTTGAACTTGCTTAATTCCGATGCGGAGGTGTTGGTTGCGAAGGAGACAATCCGATAGTGGTTCAGCACCACTCGAGACGGCAGCGCTGCTTACTCTGCTGCTACTACCTGTGACCCCAATGCTCCAGCTTTTCTCTGTTGCCTTTGATCAGATTGCTGCGGAGTCAATTGCCAGGCATGCGCTGCGCTACTCGATTCTGCATTCCAGTGAACAAAGCATCCGGCAGACGGCTGAAATTGCAGTTGATATGCTCGCAAGTCGCTGGGGCAGGAATGCAAGATTCGATGTCGACTGCGGGAGTTGTTCTAAAGGCTCACTGGTAGTTTTCAAAGTTTATGTAGGCGATGCTTCCGCTACTCAGGTCGCTGGGTTGGTACCCAGATGAGCGACCGGGGTTCAATAGCACCTTTGGTTGCCACCTACCTCGCTCTTATTCTCTTGAGTTCGCTTGGGCTGCTGAGCGTTGCCACTGCAATGCTGGCCTCTCACAGAATCCAGGGCATTGCTGATTTTGCAGTGCTCTATGGCCATGACAGATCCGTAATTGCTGGAATCCCAAAGGCTGAAAGGCTTCGTCAACAGGTCTCATTTTTTGTTGAATCTGCCGACAGTGCGAAAGAGCTTGAAATTTTGAATCTTCAGACTTGGGTGCAGGGTGGTGTGTCAAACGTAAAGCTCTGTGCGCGCTATCAGGACAGTTTTAGCCTAAACCTAAGTTCAATGACAATTTGTCGGCAGGCCAGTGCGAAAAGTTTTCTAGTTCTTTGAGTTATCTGGTGCATAGATGGGCAGGTAGCGCCAGAACAGATATGCACCGACAAAGTTCAGAAGACCAGTCGCTGCCAGCGCTGGTGCTAAACCGATGGCTGCGGTTAGACCGGCAATCATCGCAGGCGCTACAGCAACTC
>JBDLRV010000026.1:0-19890 GCA_039799865.1 Actinomycetota bacterium
TAAAGATTGAAAGCGATGAGGTAGTTGTTGCTCAACTTCTCAATCCTTCACTCTCACCGCTCGACTATTCCTGGCTTTCTTCACTTGAGCCGCTGACGGGTATTCACATGCCACTTTCTAATTTCAATCAGGAGCTTGCATTCTTGAACCCAACCGATAGCAGTCTGGAGGTCGAGGTTGTAACCAGGACAGCTCAGGGAAGCAATAGCGCTTCAATTTCGCTTGCACCAGGCAAACTGCTGATGCTTCCAATCAGCGGCATTTCTTTCACCGCCAGAGCCGATGGAACATTTATGGCTGCACTTCGAATACTGGATGATGTTGGCTACGAGGTAATTAACCCAAGTGAGAATTCAAACGTTGGACAATCGCTGCGTGTTTTAGTTCGCTAGTTCGGATGTATGAGTTCCCAAGGATCTCTGTCTATCAGCTCGCCTGCGGCTGAAAGCACCGATTGTTCTATCTGCGCCCTGGCATCAGCTCCCCGATGGGCAAGCCTCTCGATTGGAATTCGATAAAGAATGATTGTCATGGTTGCTTTTCTGATTGCGTAGCGAGCAAGGGAGTCTCCCTTGGTGAGCTCTGGCACTTCTTCGACTCTCCAATTCAGTTCCGAGAGTTCTGGAAATGTGGACCTGAGGTAGCTGCAGGTTTGCTCAACAACCAGATTGAAATACTCCATGCGGGTGCCGTGGTGGAACAGCTTGGAGGGCAGGGGACGGCGCATGCCTCGGCCATGTCTGTCCCGGTGAGTTCTTGCTGCCATGAGGGCATTGTATTCTTGGCAGTTGATAGCGCAGAGGGTCTTTTTGGTCGACTTCACATCTTTTGTTAAAACCTACGACGTCCGAGGTTTGGTTGGTTCCCAGCTGACCGAGGAGATAGTCGCGTGCTTTGGTGCAGCCTTCGCCGACGAACTTGAGCTCAGCGGTAAAGATCTGGTGGTCGGTCATGACATGCGAGATTCTTCTCCAGGTTTTGCAGCCGCTTTTGCCCGCGGGGCCAATGAGCGGGGAGCAAATGCGCTAATGATCGGACTTTGCTCAACTGACATGAGCTACTTCGCCTCCGGTTCGCTAAATCTTCCTGCGGCGATGTTTACCGCTTCGCACAATCCAGCAACTTACAACGGCATCAAGTTTTCTCGTGCTGGCGCTCGCGGAATAAGTCTGGACACGGGTCTTGCGGCAATCCGAGACAGAGCATCCGCCTTTCTAGAGCAAGGAATACCAAAAGCTGCAAATCCTGGTGTTTCACGCGCACTTGATGTCAAAAGAGAATATGCCAACTACCTGAATGAACTGGTTGATCTTTCTTCAATAAGAAAACTAAAGGTTGTAGTTGATGCCGCTAATGGCATGGGCGGCATGACGGTGCCGGCGGTGCTTGGGACAAATCCAAATCTAGAGATAGTCGATCTCTACTTTGAACTGGATGGAACATTTCCAAATCACGAAGCTAACCCCCTGGATCCGAAGAACCTTGTTGATCTTCAGAAGAAGGTTCTGGAGGTGAATGCCGATATCGGCTTGGCATTTGATGGTGATGCCGATCGCTGTTTTGTGGTTGATGAAAAGGGAGATGCCGTCAGCCCATCTTCGGTTGCAGCGATTGTCTCGAGAAGAGAAATTGACAGAGTGAAGAAGCTGGGTGAAACGCAAATCACTGTCCTTCACAATCTCTTGACTTCGAAATTCGTCAGCGAGGAGATTGAGCGCTCTGGAGCCAAGGCAGTGAGGACGCGCGTAGGTCACTCACTGATCAAGGACAAGATGGCTGAGACTGGGGCTGTCTTTGGGGGAGAGCACTCGGCCCACTACTACTTCAGAGACTTCTGGGGAGCGGACAATGGCATGTTGGCCGCGATGCATGTTCTGAATGAACTTGGTTCGCAGAGTAAGTCAATGTCGGAGTTGGCCAAAGAGACAACTCCCTACTTTGCCTCTGGAGAGATCAATTCCACTGTTTCGGACAGGGATTCTGCTCTGGCCAGAGTCAGAGAAGTCCTTGCCGCGGCCAGCGAAGAGGCCTTTGATGGCACTACTTTCTTCGGAGGTCAGGGGGAGTTTTGGTGGTGGTGCAATATTCGTCCCTCAAATACCGAACCATTGCTTAGACTAAACGTAGAGTCCAACCACGAGGCCTTGATGGTTGAGATTCGAGACAAAGCAATCAAAGCAATTAGAAACAGCTAGTTTCGATCCCAGAGAGGCCCAAGATGAGTAAAACCCTGACCAAGTCTGACTTTAGAGTCAAAGATCTTTCCCTTGCCGAATACGGCCGCCACCAAATTCGCCTAGCCGAAGCAGAGATGCCAGGTTTGATGGCTCTTCGCGAGGAGTTTGGACCTCACCAACCACTCAGAGGCGCGAGGATTGCTGGTTCTCTTCACATGACAATCCAGACCGCGGTCCTGATTGAAACCTTGGTTTCGCTCGGCGCTAATGTCCGATGGGCAAGCTGCAACATTTTCTCGACCCAAGACGAAGCTGCGGCTGCGGTTGTCGTTGGTGATGGCACAGTCGATTCTCCAAACGGAACTCCAGTATTTGCTTGGAAGGGCGAGTCGCTGGAGGAGTACTGGTGGTGCACCGAGCGCATCTTTGATTTCTCAGACTCTGGTTTTGATGGGCCCAACATGATTTTGGACGATGGTGGTGACGCAACCCTTCTCGTTCACAAGGGAGTGGAATTTGAAGCCGCTGGCAGCGTGCCAGCTGATTCACCTAGCGATTCAGCTGAATACAAGGTGGTTCTGCAGCTACTTCGCTCAATTCAAGAAAGAGACAACACTTACTTCACACGCATCGCAAAAGACATAAAGGGTGTCTCCGAGGAGACAACCACTGGTGTTCACAGACTCTACGACTTCTATAAGAATGGAAAACTTCTGTTTCCGGCGATCAATGTCAATGACGCTGTAACAAAGAGCAAGTTCGATAACAAGTATGGAATTCGCCACTCTCTTCCCGATGGTATAAACCGAGCAACAGATGTACTGATTGGTGGAAAGGTTGTATTCATCGCCGGTTACGGAGATGTTGGTAAGGGATCAGCTGAGGCACTGCGTGGCCAGGGTGCTCGCGTGATCATCAGCGAGGTTGATCCAATTTGTGCACTGCAAGCCGCCATGGACGGCTACCAGGTCGCCAGGCTCGAGAGCGTGATTGAGCAGGTTGACATTTTTGTGACCTCAACTGGAAACGAAAACATCATCCGCCCAGAGCACCTACTAAGAATGAAAAACCTTGCAATTCTGGCCAATGTCGGACACTTCGATAATGAAATTGACATGGCTGGAATTGAGAAGATGCCAGGTATTGAGAAGGTTGAAATCAAGCCGCAGGTTCACGAGTATCGACTACCCAACGGAAAGTCTGTTTTGATCCTCTCCGAGGGAAGACTGATGAACCTTGGAAACGCAACGGGTCATCCAAGCTTTGTAATGTCGACCTCCTTCTCTAACCAGGTCTTGGCTCAGATTGAGCTTTACACCAAGCCGGAGCAGTACCCGGTCGGTGTGCACATCATGCCCAAGTCCCTAGACGAGAAGGTTGCCAGGCTGCACCTGGATGCTCTAGGTGTTGAGCTAACCCCTCTGACCGATGCTCAAGCCCGCTACATTGGAGTAGAGGCAGCTGGCCCATATAAGGTGGACCACTACCGCTACTAACAGGAGGGTGCCTTGTCGCACAGGATATTGGTCGTTGATGACGATGATGCCCTGCGTGAAATGGTGGGACTAGTCCTATCGCAGTCCGGGTACTCCCCAGTCTTTGCAGCCGATGGTGTATCCGCCGTTGAAATATTTAGGGAACAAAATCCTGATCTGGTTTTGCTGGACATAATGCTGCCTGGGCAAAGCGGTATTGAAGTCTGTCGTTCGATACGAGCATTCTCCGGTGTCCCTATTGTGATGCTGACCGCCAAGGGTGACACCGACGATGTGGTGGCAGGACTTGAGGCCGGTGCAGATGACTACGTTGTGAAGCCTCACAACGGAGCTGAGCTGGTTGCCAGAATCCGAGCCAGACTCAGACCTATTGCCGATGACTCTTCAGTGGTGCAGGTTGGACCGCTTACCCTGGATCCAAAAACTTTTGAAGTAAAGCGAGGCAGCGCAGCTTTGTCGCTTACTCCACTTGAGTTCAAACTTCTTCACACACTTGCCTCTAAGCCCCAGCAGGTCTTCAGCCGAGAGATGCTTTTGGAACAGGTCTGGGGCTATCAGTACAAGGCTGACACGCGACTGGTGAATGTTCACGTGCAACGTCTTCGATCCAAAGTCGAGGAAGACCCTGAAAACCCCAAGATTGTAATGACGGTGCGAGGCCACGGATATCGCGCTGGCTCTGACTCTCAGTGATCTCTTTATTTCGCAAATCCCTCACCGCGAGGGCAGTACTGACAACGATTTTGCTTGGTGGGCTATCAGTACTCATCATCGGAGGATTCCTCTCCTACTCACTAGCAAATAGTTTTTATCAAAACCGCCTCAGTCAAGTTTTGACCGAGACCGAGAGAGCGGTTGACTCAGTTCAAACCACCATTGCGGCCAGTTCGCTAAATGATGAGACTTCGCTGCAGACTCTTCTGAATTCTGTTGTGCCGTCGCTGGAGATTTCAGGCGGGTCGACTCCAAGGCAAGTTGCTCTGCTTCGCTCTCCGGGGCAGGCTCAACTTCAACTCTTTCAGTCTCCGATTTCGCAAGACCTTGATCTTGCTGCAATTCCAGATGAGCTAAGACAGGAGGTTCGAGCTTCCGCAGGAAGACTCACCTACACTCCAGTTGCGCTCGGAGGCGCAGAGGATTCTGTTCCCGGCATTACGGTTGGAACACCCATCGCGATTCCCATCGCTGGGGACTTCGAGCTCTATTTGGTTTACTCTCTGGCGGCCGAGAAGCAGGCTCTTGAGCTGGTGCAAAATGCTCTGGCTATCGGAGGCTTATTTCTGCTAGCGCTAATTGCGGCTGCTAGTTACCTCGTCACTCGAAGCTTGGTCGCGCCCGTTGAAAGAGCTGCCCAGGCGGCCCAGCAGATATCCGAAGGCAAGTTAGATGAGCGTCTTCCTGAACAGGGGGAGGATGTCCTGGCAACTCTTGCCGGCTCATTCAACAAAATGGCCACGAGCCTGCAGACACAGATTGAAAGATTAGATTCTCTTTCTCGAATGCAGCGAAGATTTGTTTCTGACGTTTCGCACGAACTAAGAACACCGCTGACAACCATCAAGCTCGCTGGTGAAGTTATTTTTTCTAATAGAGCACAGCTTGATCCCTCACTCACCCGATCAGCTGAGCTTTTGCAAGATCAGATTGAAAGATTTGATCGACTCCTAAGTGACCTACTCGAAATCTCCCGATATGACGCTGGAGCAGTTATTCCAGAGTTTGAGTCCCACGACATCAAGTCAGTAGCTCAAGCAGCCATCAAATCTATTGAGCCACTTTCCAAGAGCAAAGAGACCAGTGTTGAACTACTGGCTCCAGAAGATGGTGTCAGGGCGGAAATTGATATGCGCAGAATAGAGCGTCTTCTGAGAAACCTTTTGTCCAACGCCATTGAGCATGGAGAGGGAAGGCCGGTGGTGGTTGAAATCGGTCAGAATGCTCAGTCTGTCGCCATTTGCGTGACTGACAGGGGAGTTGGTATGACTCGCCAGCAGCTCGAGAGAGTTTTCGATAGGTTTTGGCGAGCAGACCCTTCAAGGCAAAGGTCTGTTGGCGGCACTGGCTTAGGTTTGGCTATTTCCAAGGAGGATGCGAGCTTGCATCGAGGCTGGCTGCAGGTTTGGTCAAAGCCCAAGGTCGGAACCAGTTTTCGATTAACTCTTCCGAAGACCAAAGATTCAGTTATTGCCAACTCACCGCTTCCCATGCCACCGAGAATCTTGGAGGCATAATGCGAAGACTTATTGCAATTGCATCCCTACTTGCCCTCGCAGGCTGCGCTAGCTTGCCAACGGGTCTAAACATCGAAACCGGACCAGAGCTGACTTCACCAGATCAGCAGGAAATTGCATTTTTCTCACCCTCCAGCCCATTGCCCGGTGCTACACCAAGCGAAATAGTCAATGGCTTTCTAGCGGCTGGAACTGGACCACAAAATGACTACGGCATTGCCAGAGAGTTTCTCACCGAGACTTTCGCAACACGTTGGCGCCCAGGCGAGCAAACACTAATTCGCTCAGGTGCCTACGACCTGATCTCCCAGGGGGATTCGCTACAGGTGGTTAGCCTTACGGTCGGCGCCAAAGTCGATGAGTTTGGTAGATACGAATCATCTTTGCCAACCGTGAACAATTTGCGATTTAGGCTGGCAAAAGAAAATGGTGAGTGGCGAATCACAAGCGCTCCTAATCTCACTGTCGTGACGCTTCCGGTTTTTGGCGTTGTCTTTTCGCAGTTTCCTATTTACTTTCTTGACTCAACTTCGACCCAACTTGTTCCAGATCTTCGCTGGTTCCCGAAGCGTGCATCAATTGCCACCCAGCTTGCTGGGGCACTACTCAATGGCCCTGCCAGATGGCTCAGTGATTCAGTTGTTTCGGCTATTCCTGCTGGCACCCAGCTGCAGGTGAATGCAGTGCTGGTTCAGGAGGGGGTGGCGATTGTTGATCTTGATGCCAATGCAATCGCTGCTGATAATCGACAGCGAGGACTACTGTTAGCTCAGCTTAAGAGCACACTGTTGCAACTGCCGGGTGTTATTGACGTAGTGGTTTCAATTGCGGGAGCTCAGCAAGACATAGAAGTAGCCAATATCACAGCTTTGCCCCCCACCACTTCCTTTGCCCTCACTGGCGATGGAATCGTCAGGCTGAGCGGCTCGGAGGCTGGTCTGCTGGTTGGTTCCGACACTGTGGTTCAAGAGTTGAGTCCAAGACTTTTAGCCAGCGGTAAGTCGGGTGAGGTTTTTGCGATTGCCAACTCACTAGGTGTCTACAGACTCACGCCGAATGAAGACGGCTATGACGTAGAGCCCATCAGTGATGGTGGAGGAGTAGTTGATCTTCAAATCGACATCTTTGGAAACATCTGGATTTTTAGGGACAATGTCGATTTCTCACTCGAGATCGTTGATCAAACAGGCGCCACCCAACAAATCTCCTTCCCTTTCCCCAGAAGAATCATCAGCGCAGCGGTTTCACCAGAGGGCGGCAGACTGGCGCTACTGGCATCGGATGGAATCGAAAAGGTTAGCGTTTTTGGAATCATTAGAAATCAGGATGGCCTTCCACTTCGATTAGCCTCTAGCTTTGAGGTAGAAGCAACCAGTAACCGACCTGTTTCTCTTACTTGGAGTCAGCCAACCATCCTTCGAGTTTTGGAGAAAACTTCCAGCGGTGGCGGCGCGCTGGTCGACTATCCAGTCACTGGCCCAAAAGCCTCGAAAACCTCGCCTCCCGTTCCAGGTTTGGTGATTGAAACTGGACTGGCTCTTATTGATGGCTATCTACTTTCGGAAAACCAAGATGTATGGATTCTTAGTAATAACGCTTGGCGCCGAGTCCAAACTGAGGTGCAGGACCTTTCAACAGGCCGTTAGGTCTTTAGGTTATCCCCGCCTTCACAACCGGTTCATTTTGAGAATGAATCTCAGGTCAAGCTTTCTGGATGCTTCTTGATTTTCTTCTTCCTGCTCCTTGTGTGGTGTGTGGAAAGTTACCTAAACCGATTTGTTCTGAGTGTGTGCCAGACATTCAGGTGCACCACAGCACCTTATTTGGAGTTCCTCTAGTGTTTGCCGGAAAACTCCAGGGCAATCTTGAGTCTCTGATTACTTCCTACAAAGACTCTCAAATTGTTTCACTTGAGCCAGTCCTGGTAGGAATTCTCAATTTGGTTGCCGGTCAGATTCAGAGTAGTTTCTCATTGGATGCCATCGCTATTCCTCCACGAAATAGAAGAAATTTTTCTCGTCGTGGTTTTCATCCGATTGAACGACTGGTATCTCGTTCCTGCTTGAGAGGGATTCCAAAGGTGCATGCAAGGTCAATTCGAACCATCGCTGATCAAAGATTGCTAGCAGCTAAGGAAAGGGCTGGAAATATCCATCGGGCATTCTCGCTAATGCCCGGAAAGGGAAATCTCTTGCTGGTGGATGACGTTCTGACAACCGGCGCCACTCTCTCTGAGCTTAAAAGAGCGGCCACAGAGGCGGGCTATCGGGTGAGCGGTATCTGTGTAATTGCTAGGAGATAGCCCTTGAATAAAGCCAAAGAATAGGCACGAGGTGGGCGAGGCTAGAATTACCAAGTCACTAAGGAGCTTCATTTGGCCTCTGTTATCGATCGTCTACTACGCGCCGGCGAAGGCAGAATACTTCGCAAACTGGAAGCAATCACAAAGGAAGTAAACGCTCTCGAGCCGCACTACCAGCAGCTCAGTGACGAGGAGCTCAAGGGCGAAACTAGAGTCCTTCGAGAAAGATTTGCTAGCGGCGAAACCCTGGATGAACTTCTTCCCGAGGCTTTTGCGGCCGTGAGAGAAGCTTCCGTAAGGACACTCGGTCTTCGCCACTTCGATGTTCAGATTATGGGTGGAGCAGCTCTTCACCTGGGCAACATCGCTGAAATGAAAACCGGTGAGGGAAAGACACTTGTCGCAACTCTTGCTGCCTATCTCAATGCAATTCCCGGTCGCGGTGTTCACGTTGTCACGGTTAATGACTACCTAGCGGGGTATCAATCAGAACTCATGGGCCGCATCTATCGCGCCCTGGGTATGACGATTGGTTGCATTCTCACCGGTCAGGAGCCAGATGTTCGCAGATCGCAGTATGCGTGTGACATCACATATGGAACCAACAATGAATTCGGATTTGACTACCTCAGAGACAACATGGCCCTCACCAAGCAGGATTTGGTTCAGCGCGGTCACTACTTCGCAATAGTCGATGAGGTTGACTCGATTCTTATCGACGAGGCTAGAACTCCTCTGATCATCTCGGGACCAGCAAGCGCAGATGTAAACCGTTGGTTTGGAGTATTTGCGAAGCTAGTTCAGAACCTGAAAATTGATGAAGACTATGAAATTGATGAGAAGAAGCGCACTGTCGCTGTCCTAGAGCAAGGAATTGAAAAGGTCGAGGACTATCTCGGCATTAACAACCTCTATGAGACAGCCAACACCCCTCTTATTTCATTTTTGAACAATGCGGTGAGAGCCAAAGAGCTGTTCCGCCGTGACAAGGACTACGTAGTCACTAACGGTGAGGTTCTGATTGTTGACGAGCACACCGGAAGAATTCTTCCCGGTCGCCGCTACAACGAGGGTCTGCACCAGGCCATTGAAGCTAAAGAGAACGTAACCATCAAGGCTGAGAACCAGACCTTGGCTTCAATTACCCTGCAGAACTACTTCCGCATGTACAACAAGCTCAGCGGTATGACTGGAACTGCAGAGACAGAAGCGGCCGAGTTTATGTCGACCTACAAACTTGGTGTTGTTCCAATCCCAACCAACAAGCCAATGATTCGTAAAGATCAGTCCGATCTGATCTATAAAAACGAAGAGGCAAAGTTCAAGATGGTTGTGGTTGACATCATGGAGCGCCACAAAATTGGTCAGCCAATTCTGGTTGGCACCACGTCCGTGGAGAAAAGCGAGTATCTGTCCAAGCTGCTAGCCAAGGCTGGAGTTAGACATGAGGTACTGAACGCAAAAAACAATGCCCGCGAGGCTGTGATTGTTGCTCAAGCTGGTCGATTTGGCTCAGTCACGGTTGCTACCAACATGGCCGGTAGAGGAACCGACATCATGCTCGGTGGTAACGCTGAGTTTTTAGCAGTTCAGGAAATGCATAAGCTCGGACTTGATCCAGCAGAGAAGCCTGAGGAGTATGAAGCTCGCTGGGATCAGGTATTTGATTCGATAAAGAAAGAAGTGGCAGCAGAAGCCGAGAAGGTTCTGGCTGTGGGCGGGCTCTACGTCCTTGGAACTGAAAGACACGAATCTCGGCGGATCGACAACCAGTTGCGGGGACGTTCTGGTCGTCAGGGAGACCCAGGTGAATCCCGTTTCTATCTGTCCCTAACCGATGACCTGATGCGACTATTCAACTCTCAGGCTGCTGCATCTTTGATGAACCGCTCGTCTGTGCCTGACGATCAAGCAATCGAATCAAAGATGGTATCCAGGGCTATCGCGTCCGCTCAGTCTCAGGTTGAGGCAAGAAACGCAGAGATTCGAAAGAACATTCTGAAGTATGACGATGTCATGAACCGGCAGAGAGAGGCAATCTACGCCGATCGCCGCCAAATCCTGGAAGGTGAAGACATTTCTAAGACCTTCGATGCCTTCCTTGCTGAAGTCATTGCAGATAACATCCAGCGCAATCTGACTGAAACCAGCGCAACCGACTGGGATCTAGATTCCCTTTGGAATCAGCTGCGAGGAATTTATCCAATTTCACTGGAGATTGCCGAGGTCATTGCGGAGGCAGGTTCCAGAGCAAAGCTGACGAGCAGGTTCCTAGTTGATGAAATCACCAGCGATGCGCGGATTGCCTATGTCAATAGATCGAAACAGATCGGCGAACCTCTAATGCGCGAACTTGAGCGCAGGGTCATGCTTTCCGTTATTGACAGAAAATGGCGCGACCACCTCTATGAAATGGACTATCTCAAAGAGGGAATAGGCCTTCGAGCAATGGCTCAGCGCGACCCGCTGGTTGAATACCAACGCGAAGGTTATGCCATGTTCCAAGAGATGATGGCTGGCATACGCGAAGAGGCAGTGCAACTAATGTTCAACCTCGAGGTCAAGCAAAATGTCCCCGACATTGCTCAGCAACAGCCGCAGCAGCTGACCTACTCAGCTCCTTCGGAGCAGGGTCATGCAGAAGTGCAAGGTGAGGCTGAGCAGGGCAGTGCAAACAATCCACCAAAACAAGGTGGGCAGGGATCCGCTTTCTTTAGAAACTAAATCAGAACCATTTCGGTAATCCGAAATCTTTCGTGAATTAGCTCTGCTCTGACCGATACTGCCTTTATCGCCCCTGAAATCTGTAAAACAACTACACCCTGATAGGCATTGTCGTTAGTCGCAAAAGTCTTAGTCTTGCGAAGCACAATTTCAGGTCTTTGATTTACCCCCGTAATCTGACGCTGCATTGCTCCTCTTCGGTAGCGCTGGCAGACGTCGTAGTAAGCAGTATCTGTGAGCCAGCGCGATAGTTGTTCTGGTCGTCTTAGTCCGGCTAGGACTTCCACGTATGCCGCGCAGATTTCCGCAAAGAATTTTGCGGGATCTGTCTGGCCTGTTGCTACCTGATTCTTGTTAGACATTTCCCCCTCTTCCTGGACAGGTGGAAAAAGTATCCAAATCCCATCTGTTTCTGGGAAGGGGGCAGGCAAAGCCTGTGGATAACTAAATCAGGGACAAAGTTCTTTGTGCTCTTATGTTTCACATGCTGATTGCACATGAACTTGATGACTCCGACCAAGACTCCGTTTCATCCCTTGTTGAAGTCAAATTGAAAACGAGAGTTATCAAGATCCATCATCCATCCTTAGGTTTGGATTTCATAATGGGCACTGAGGGAAGCCGCGTCTATTTCATCCCTCTTGCTTCCATTCTGGAAATCAGTGGCCTCGAGCATGCGGCTCAGCGGCAGGTGAGTTTTGAACAGATTCTGGCTGCGCAGCAGCAACCCGTGATGATTCACTATCACCTGCCTGAGCGGATCTGCTGGGCCTGGCTTCTAACTATCTCCAGCCCCTGGCTGCGTCTAGCTCATCCACAGGGAGTGATCTGGGTTCCGCTCGGTCGAGTCTCATATGCAGAAGTGGGACAGCCTGACTCAGGAAAAATTTGGGGTGCGGATTGAGCATTCGAATTCGCCGCAGAATTAGCGGCTGGCTAGTTCTGACGCTGGTTGTCATCTCTTCCTCAGGACTTCTACTGTTCTTTTCCTTGAATAAACCTTTGCCGACCTATTTGGTTGCTAAACGGGATCTGGTTCCCGGAGAGCTACTTGAAGCAGCTGACTTTGAGTCTGTCCCTATTGACCTAGGGCCGGTTGCCTCGAAATATCTAACGTCAGTAAGCCCAAGGCTTCAACTTGTCTCTCAGATACCTGCGGGTGAGTTGATACCGATTTCTCGGCTCGGAATTGAACTTGCCGACAACCAAACTATTGTGCGCCTGATCCCCAGCGTCAAACCTGCAGCAAATGTGAAACCTGGCAGCTGGGTATCAATTTGGCAAGTCGTAGAGAAGGATGAGAAGTTCTTACCCGAACTGCTGGTTGAAAGAGCTCAGGTCTCTGCGGTTGAATACGGCGAAGGCCTATTTGCTGATCAACTTCCTGAGGTGGAGATAGTCCTGGGCTCTGAGCAGGCAACCATGCTTATCACTGCGCTGGCCGCAAAATTTGAAGTCTTTGTCCTACCCCTGCCATGACAGCAATAGATCTTCGAAGTGCTCTCGACTACTCCCTAGAAACCTCAAAGACCTTCCAAGCAAAGAGTGTTGTTTGCTGGGGATCAGTTGGATCTGGAAAGACTTCAATTGCAGTAAATCTCTCTTTTGAACTTGCAAATCTCGGCCATCGTGTCTGTCTTATCGATGCCGACACATATCACCCCTCAGTTGCGGCACTCTTAGCTTTGACCTCTCCAGGCGGAGCGCTGACAGCAATCCTTCGACTGGCGAGACAGCAAAGACTTAGTAACGAGGAGTTTGCCAGACTCAGCAAAAAGATTGATTTTGCTGGGGGAAGTGTGTGGGTTATCCCAGGAATAAACGCATTGGCTCGCTGGTCGGAGGTGGACGATATCTCACTTGCTGCCCTATCCCAGGAGCTAGGTAAGAAGTTCGACATTTTGCTCTTTGATGTTGCTTCTCACACCCAGTCGGGACTTATCGATGCTCTTTCGGGAAAAGAGCGCAATCAAGCAACGAACCACCTGCTTTCCTGCGCAGACATTGTCTTAGCTAGTTTTTTGGCAGATCCAGTGGGTGTGAACCGATTCCTATTCGATCTTCGCTCTGTCGGGAGAGAGGTTCTGCCTGTTGCCAATAGAGTTCGGCCAGGTGTTATAGGCCGCAATCCAGTCGGTCAGCTCAAGGGTATTTTGGAGCAGACAACAGAACAGAAACTCTTTTCAGACATCAGCGAGGACGAGGGTTTTGATGTTTTGTTGCAGAGCACCCGGCCCCTGTTGCTTCAGGGCAGGAGCTCTAAGGCCCAACAAGGACTTAGGAAGCTAGCCAAAGAAATAGTGGCACTGCTGGAGCGGTAAACTCTGGCTCGTGCAGGAAAGCAATCAGTCAAACCAAGCTTGGCTTCGCAGCCTGATGGCTGACTGGCAGCTGATTGCCGATGCTGCGTTTTCTGATCTGGTGCTCTGGGTGCCAAAGCGGACAAAACTGCACTCCTTCGCTCACGCCCGACCCTCGACAGCAGCCACGCTTTTCTATCGAGACATAACAGGAACTGTTGCTAGGACTGACTGGCAAAAAACTATCGATCAGGCATGGACGACTGGCAAACCTGTCGTTGCTCCGACTCTGACCGAATTCAGTGGAAACGCTTCGAGAATTTCCGCATACCCTGTGTTTGAACCAGATCGAGCCGCTGATTCAACCCCCATAGCTGTAATTACCCGCCACACCAACCTGGGGGAGTCGCGCTACCCAAACAAGCTTCAGTTGAACTTTGTTGCCTGTGCCGAGCAGCTTTTGGAAATGGTTTCAGCAGGAAAGTTTCCAATTCGAGAATCGGGTTCTGCCACCAGGCGAGGAGCTCCGCGCGTGACAGACGGACTTATTCGACTAGACAAGTCAGGAAGAGTGCTCTTTGCCTCACCAAACGCTCTTTCCATGTTCAATCGATCCGGGCTTGAGGGTGAACTCGAAGGGAGATTGCTGGCGGAGGCGGTAAGCGCATTGCTTCCAGCCACTAAGCATGTTGACGAGGGTCTTCCTCTTATCCTCACTGGCAAAGGTGCTTGGCGCACAGACATCGAACTTCCGGAACTTACCATCGCGGTGAGATCGATTCCCATCTCTGAAAACGATGAGCGAGTTGGCGCTGCTGTTCTGTGCCGCGACGTCACAGAGCTCCGGGTTGGCGAGAGAGAGCTTCTAACAAAAGATTTGACCATTAGAGAAATTCATCACCGCGTGAAAAACAACCTTCAGACTGTGGCCTCTCTGCTAAGAATTCAATCCAGGACCAGTAAATCTGAAGATGTGAAAGAGACGCTGGCTCAGGCAATGCGAAGAGTTAGCGCAATTGCGGTGGTGCACGATGTTCTATCTGAGGGAATTGAGCAGGAGGTTTCGTTCGATCGCATATTTGATCGAATTTTGCAGCTGGTCCCAGAGATAGCAACTGGATATCACACGACAGTAAAAACCAGCCTCAAGGGTAGTTTCGGAGACCTATCGACCGAAAAGGCGACGAGTCTTGCACTCGTTCTAACAGAGTTGGTAGCTAACGCTGTTGAGCATGGTTTAGCTGACAAGTCAGGGGAGATTGTTGTCAGTGCGGACAGAGATGCTAAGTCGCTTCGCGTCGAGGTGGTTGACGATGGAGCCGGACTTCCCGAGGGCAAAGTGGGAACAGGCCTTGGCACCCAAATAGTTAGAACCCTGGTCGAGTCAGAGCTCAGGGGGAAGATTGCCTGGACATCACCTATTCGCGGTGGAACTAGGGTTTCGATCGAGCTTTCGCTCTAGCTTGCGCGGCGAGCGCGAGCGTAGCGCCTCTTTAGAGATCTGCGCTCGTCTTCACTAAGTCCTCCCCAGACACCGGTGTCTTGGTTTTCCCTGATCGCATACTCAAGGCACTGGGCGGAAACGTTGCACTGACGGCAAATTGCCTTTGCTTTTTCAATTTGCTCAAGGGCTGGTCCGGTATTTCCAACAGGGAAAAACAGCTCGGGGTCTTCGTTGAGACAACGGGCCTCGTTTAGCCAGCGCATATCCATATTTTCGGTTATTCCTTGAGTCGATTACGTCTTTGTTTGCAGGTAGAGTCCTACTGACGCCAAAATGTTTTCACACGGAGGCAAAGAAATCAAGACCCAATTCGCCCGCTTACCTAAGCGTTTGCTGATAGCGATAATTATTATTTTTGCTCAAAGTGCAGTTATTTGGGGCTTGACATTTTGGTCAATATTTGCTCTTTTTTCTGGTGATTCTTCGAATCTTTTCAGCTCAATATTTCTGACGGGAATTCTGGCTGGATTTGCACTCTGGTCAATCAACATAGCCATTGGACTTTTCAAGCTAAAAAAGTGGGCCCACACCCCGGCAATGATTCTTCAGCTGATTGCTGCTGCGATTGCTACAGCTAGTTTCAGTGGTGAATTTGCTCAACCTTCAATTGGAGTGATGCTGCTGCTGGTAGCAGGTGTCTGTTTTGTCTGCCTCTTTGGCGGCGGAGTCAGAGATTTACTTCATCGATCTACTGAGAAATGATTCTCAGAAGATTTGGGATGTGGCCAGTTGCTCGGACGTTATACATAGCCTTTTTTACCCTGCCGCCTGCCTCGACCACGATTGTGGAACGTAAAACACCTTTGTAGAGACGACCAAAAATGCTTTTCTCCCCAAAAGCACCATAGGCCTTGTGAGCGGCGAATGAAGCATCGGAGAGCAGTGTGAAGGTTAGTTCGTGGGAATCCTCAAAAGCCTTGAGTCGCTTAACCGTGTCCGGGGATACACCAACGATTTGGTAGCCATATTTCTCAAACTGAGGCAAATGATCCTGAAAGTCTGCGGCTTCTTTGGTGCACCCTGGTGTGCCAGCCGAGGGGAAGAAGTAAAGAATCGTGTTCTTAGTAAACAGCTCGGAGTTGGTTACTAGCTTTCCATTCTGATTCTCCAGAGACAAAATTGGAGCGCTGTCACCAGCTGCTAGCTTTTTTATCTGCTCAGCCATGCGACCCTCCTTCTTGCCCTCAACAGACTATTAGGGGTAGGTAAATACACGGTTGAATTTCGCCAAAAGCGAGCCAAGATGCCCTCAGATTAGTGAGTTTTCAGACATTCACTTGCTTCAAAGCCAAACGGTCAAATAACCGAAAGCTGACTGGTCATAATGGTTTTCATTCTGGCTAATTGCTAGGGTTGGCAAAACGCCTTAATTGAGGGAAGTATGTGTGTTGTTTGCGTTACCGTGGCGGGCACCCTAATTGCCGCAAGCCAACTAACACCAGTTCAAGTTTTATCTGATTTCACGACAAGCCAAAAGACCCTAACGTCTTTTTCCGGAACTTCAGCGGCACTTTCAAGTAGACAGAAAGTGGAAATAAAGAACCTGGTAGATGGATCCCCTCTAGCAGAGTCAGTCGTGTGCACCGGTTTGGTGACAAAGAACTCAACCAAATCGGCATTAAGTTCCGCAAGGAATCGAGCCAAAGCGGCTTGTGAATATGCGCAACGGCTTAACGCAGGACTTGAAACGACTGTTCTGACTCGCACAACTAGCACACGGGCTAATTCTGGGAAAGTCACTTTGCTTATAAGAACCCCCAAGGAATCTGATGAAGTCGCGGCACCGGCTCCGCAACCTTCGCCAGGGCCAACTCCACAGACACCATTGCCAGTTGAGGGAACGAATTGTTCAAAAATTGGGCAGAAGGTAGCCGATAAAAACGGCTTTATGAAGTGTGTCTGGCAGGGAGGCCCTACAGAGGATTTTCTAAAGAATGTAAATTGGAGGTACTTCACCGTCAACAAAGTCTCAACTAGCGCATCAAACAATTACACAACCACTCCCCAGGAGAATGCAGCATGCACAAACTCAGGAGACACTTTTGACATTTCAGGTGGAATCCTTGAGTGCCGATGGATAGCTGGCAAAAAACTCAATTGGATAAAGATTAATTCAACAAAAACGAGTTTTACCAACGCTGCTAGCCCTGTACCCATTGACATTTGTAAGTTACAAAACAGTGCTTCAAGCGCAGACAGAACCGGCAGGAACTCAGGTAGTGGTCTAGTCGGTTTTCCACTTGTAGATACCAATAAGAATCGGATGAATTTGAAAGGTACAAATGAGGTCTTGATTGTCCCTATAGATTTCCCTGATTTTCCTGGGGGCAGTGAGGTTCTAGCGCAGCTCGAGTACGACAAGAAGTGGATGACTGACTGGTATTCCTACTTCAGTAACGGCCAAGCCAAATTCAATATCACAACGATAGACAAGTGGGTAAGAATGCCCAATGAGCGAGCAGCTTACCCAAGCGATGCAAAAACAAAGGATGCTTTTGCTAGCGACCATGGTCGACGCATGGCGGACCAAGCTCAACCCTTTATTGATCAGATAAGTAAAGAGGTCGACTTACGCCGATTTTCGACTGTCTACTTTTTTTATCCCGATGGTGAGATAACTTTTGTGGACTTCATTATTCGTAACCAGTGGTTCAAGACAAAAGAAGGTGACGTCCAACTCAATGTATTTAGTTGGGGTAAGAACCTCGAGGGAATGGAAACTTTGAAGTGGTCCTACTACATCCACGAAACTTTGCATGACTTCAACATCTCTATGCATGCGCCTGGAAATGGCTGGCCCTTCAGCATTGGAACAAATCAATCTGGAATTAGTTTGGCTCTAAATCCCTGGGAACAGTTTCTTTTTGATTGGCTTCCTGCAGATCAGATTTACTGCGACGATGTAAGAACCCTGAAGAGTGCAAGAATCTCTTTATCACCTGTTGAACGCGAAGATCGGCAGACAAAAATGGCTGTCATTAGGCTCTCCGCAACTAGGGCGATTGTCGTGGAGTCTCACGGAATTGACAAATGGAGTAACTTCAAATTTGGGGACCGAGAATTCCCACCCGGCTTCTATTCAGTGATGGCTTATATCGTTGATTTGGATAAGAACGCTGCTCCTCCAATCAACTCCGACGGGACGTCTCGCTCTAATGAAGATTGGGCCTGGGCTGTTTTTCAAAAGGTAGAGGGGGGTCGGTCGAATGAATTCAACCTTAATACCAACGGAGTTAACCTTGCGGACCACGTAGCAGTCTTGGGCGATTCATTCTTGATCGAGGGAGTCCGCATTAAGTTCGTCTCTACTGGGGACTATGAAACCATCGAAATCTCTAGAGGATAAAGCAACCTAGGGGCCGCGCTGGCGCAGTTGTGAAACAGGTGTGACTGGCGACACGTCGTAAAGTCGGCTTCCATCTGGGCGGTGATGAGGGAACCAGAGCTGGTGCTAAGCTAACTGGCTGTTGCGCCTCTAGCTCAATTGGCAGAGCAGCTGACTCTTAATCAGCGGGTTCCGGGTTCGAGTCCCGGGGGGCGTACTTCTTCATATGTGGCCCAACGATATTTCGGGCAAACTGGTTTTGGAAGAGGTCTAGTTTGAACAGCAACCACATTGCTCTTGAGCCCAAGAAAATCGAAGCCTATGTTGAGGCTATAGAGGTTTCAGGCGGTGTGATTTCGAATCTCTCAGTGAACACTGAGGCTCTTGTCTGGACAGATTACGGAAGACCCGATCTACTGGAAGAGGCTATTGCCAGCAATCCACAGCTGAAATGGGTTCAGCTGCCATTTGCCGGTGTGGATGCCTTCAGTCGGATTATTAGCGCCAATCCAGGAGTTACCTTCACGAGCGCAAAGCGGTCTTATTCGGAACCTGTTGCAGAGCATGCACTAATGCTCTGCATGGCACTTGGTAGAGCTATCCCAGAGAGAGTTAGGGCCAAAGAGTGGGGAAAGAAGTTTGCCCAAACTCTTTTCGATGAGGACCTGCTAATCGTGGGTGGAGGTGGAATTGCCCAAAAACTCGTCGAGCTGCTCGAGCCCTATCGAACGAAAGTAAAAGTGCTAAGAAAGCGACCAGGTGAATCTTTCACAAACACTCGATTCTCTTCTGTTGGGGGATTTGACGCTCTTGATGAGGAACTACCGAAAGCTAAGTTTGTAATTGTCGCCTGCGCACTTACCGATGAAACTCGTTTTCTCTTTGATGCGAAAAGTTTCAAGCTGATGCGATCAGACGCCTACCTGGTAAATGTGGCCAGAGGGGAAGTGGTCAATCAGGAGGATCTTGTGAAAGCCCTCAGGGCCGGCGAAATTGCTGGTGCTGCAACGGATGTTACCTATCCCGAGCCGCTCCCTGCTGGCCATGAAATGTGGTCGGTTGAAAACCTAATCATCACTCCCCACACCGCAGACACCCCTGAAATTGTCAAAGGGCTTTTCGCACTAAGACTTCGAGAAAACGTGAGCGGATGGATTTCAGGACGGCAACTAGTGGGGATTGTTGATCCCAAATTGGGGTACTGATTGGATCTGCAGAACTGGCTTGTTTACACAGCTGCAGCTGTTGGACTTTCTCTAACGCCTGGTCCAAACGGTTTACTAGCGCTAACCCACGGAGCCCTCTACGGCGCTCGCCGAACAGTTTTCACAATCCTGGGCGGCTCGGTTGGCTTTGCCGCTGTTATTGCCCTATCAATGTTCGGCATTGGTGCACTGCTTGCTGCCAATGTTGGACTGTTGGTGTTGCTTAAGTGGCTAGGTGGTGCATATCTGGTTTGGCTCGGCATTCAGGTTTGGAGATCACCTGCACTGGCTCAATCTCGAACTGAAGCCAAACTAACTTCGGGTCGTAGCTTGTTTCAGGCAGGCCTTTTCTCAGCGCTTAGTAATCCCAAGGGCATACTCTTCTTTGTAGCTTTCTTGCCGCAGTTCATTGACCCTGCCCAGTCACTCTTTATCCAGTTTGTGATTATGGCTGCGACATTCGTGGTTATTGAGTTTTTCTATGAACTGATCGTTGCATCCCTTGCCGATCGAATTCAGCCTTGGCTAAAGAAGGTGGGTAAAACCTTCAACAGGGTATTCGGGGGAGTGTTTATCGGGATTGGGATACTGCTGCCACTTCGTGGCTAGATGCCCATTTCATCGCG
>JBDLRV010000027.1:0-5934 GCA_039799865.1 Actinomycetota bacterium
CCGATCGAATTCAGCCTTGGCTAAAGAAGGTGGGTAAAACCTTCAACAGGGTATTCGGGGGAGTGTTTATCGGGATTGGGATACTGCTGCCACTTCGTGGCTAGATGCCCATTTCATCGCGTAGAAACTCGATGTGTCCCTTGGCTTTGACGTTATAGAAAGCGTGCTCAATCTTCCCGGTTTTGCCGACCACAAATGTTGAGCGAATGGTTCCCATGTAGGTTTTGCCATACATGCTTTTCTCGCCATAGACACCATACTTTTGCTGAATCTTGTTGTCGGGATCGCTAAGGAGCTCAAAATTGAGTTTTTCTTTGTCCTTGAACTTTTTCAGCTTTGCAGGCTCATCCGGGGAAATTCCTAGGACAGTGAAGCCTGCTGATTTAAGTGAGTTGATGTTGTCTCGAAAGTCACAGGCTTGGGTGGTGCAGCCTGGAGTAGAGGCCGCTGGGTAGAAATAAACGATGACCTTTTTACCCTTGTAGTCAGAGAGCGAAACAGGCTTCTCATCCTGGTTCTTGAGCTTGAATGCTGGTGCTGCTGATCCGATTTTTAGTGCCATGAGGTTAAAAATCTATTTTTGCTCGTCCTTATTCCTTGTTTCGTCAGGCGTCTTGCGAATCAGAACGTAGACGAAGTAGATAAATGCGGCCACCATAGCCGGCCAAACGATGAAGTCAATTCCAGTGCCCGAGGGGACTCTGTTTAGGTCGATCTGACCACCCTGGAGGGCGAGTAAAAAGTTGTTCGCTAGCATCTGTCAAGGCTATCTAGGAATCGAGGCAACATGTTGGCAATACCTGCAGGATTCCTAACTGGCCTATCGCTCATTGTGGCCATTGGCGCTCAAAATGCTTTCGTTCTGAGGCAAGGGCTTCGTCGCCAACATGTTCTAGCCGTGGTCTTGATCTGTGCATTTTCTGATGCGCTTTTGATTGTTCTCGGAATTGCAGGACTCGGAGCCGCAATTAATTCCGCGCCTCTTTTACTCGAGGTTTTTAGGTATGGAGGTGCCGCATATCTCCTGTGGTTCGCGATTAGTGCTATTAGAAGAGCTGTTAGGCCAAGCGCTTTAGTTGAATCGGATAAGCAAATTGATTCACTGCGTCAAACGATTGTGACTGCGCTGGCACTCACTTATCTAAATCCTCACGTTTACATCGACACTGTCTTACTTCTAGGTTCCATCGCTAATCAATTCCAGGATCGATGGCTGTTTGGTCTTGGCGCAGCCAGCGCATCCTTCGTCTGGTTTTTCTCTTTAGGTTTCGGAGCATCGTGGCTTGGAAAATATGTAAAAAAGCCTGTTTTCTGGCGAATTCTTGATGTTTTCATCGCGATTGTGATGATTACAATTGCCGCAATGCTGCTCAGCTTCCAGTTCAACTGATGTTTACTGCTAGATAATCTTTGGGTGGCTGAAAGTAAAGATTCGCTATCGAACTTCGCCGGTCGAACCTCCTCGAAATGGAGAGGGTTTGATCCATCTATCCTTCCAATGCATGTAGCCGAGATGGATTTCGACGTCGCAAAGGAAATTCGAAACCATATTGTTCAAATGACCCAAAATTCGGATCTTGGATATTTAGGACCAATTCCCGAGCTAGCACCAGCCTTTTCCTCATATGCCAAATCTCGTTGGAACTGGGACCTAGGCCAAAACCCTGTTCGAATGGCAACAGATGTTGGAGTGGCGGCGGTTGAGATTCTGCGATTGACCACAAAGCCCGGAGATAGAGTCCTAATCTGCTCGCCTGTTTACAGCTCATTCTTTTTGTGGCTCAAGGAAACCAAGGTTTTGCCTCACGATGTTCCGCTACGGCTCGTCGGTCAAAGATGGCAATTTGACTTAGAGGGTATTGAAAAAGCGTTTCAGTCAGGTGTAAAGGTTTTCCTAATGTGCTCGCCGCAAAATCCAGTCGGCACTGTACACACCAAAGAAGAGCTGACAACTGTAGCGTTACTTGCAGAGAAGTATGGAGCACTTGTTATCTCCGATGAAATACATGCGCCACTGTCATGGACTCAATACACTCCATTTCTTTCTCTTGGGTCAGCTGCGGAAAACCACGGGGTCACTATTACTTCGACTTCAAAAGCGTGGAACACTGCTGGACTTAAGTCGGCAATAGTCGTGTCGCAATCGGAAAAAATTGATTCAGTGCTGATTGATTTTCCAGAGTCAATGCACTGGAGAGCCTCCATTCTTGGCGCTTTTTCAATGGTTATCGCTTATCAACAGTGCTCCTACTGGATCGATGAGACAGTTGAAAGAATTAAGGAAAATTTAACTTTTCTGCGTTTCGAATTAGAAAAACAGTTACCCAAAGCTAAGTTTTTTGACATGTCTGCTACTTATCTAGCCTGGCTGGACCTAAGTGCATATGGTGTTGACAATGTTCAATCCCGTTTGCTCAATGATGCAAAGGTCGCTTTAGTCGCAGGTTCTGACCACTCATCGGATGGAAAGTATTCAGATTTCGTTCGCTTCAACTTCGCAACTAGCCAGACTCGAATCGCAGAAGCGGTTCGAAGAATGGCGAGCGTTTTGGAGGTGTAGGTGGCTCTTCAGCTTTCTCATCGCTCTAATCACTTAGAAGCTATTGACTTAGCGCATGAACTATTCGTTCAACACCGCCTAATCAACTACTCATTTGGATTCGACAGGGCAATTAACCGCGCTGGTCAGTGCGACTTTCGAGCAAGGCGAATTACTATCAGTCGCCACCTGGTTGAAAATTGCAGTCTTCGGGAAGTTGAGCAAATAATCCTTCATGAAATAGCCCATGCACTCGTGGGGAAAGACGCGGGGCACGGGCCAATCTGGCGAGCTAAGGCTCGGGAAATCGGCTACAAGTTCCAGCCCACTAGCTGGCACCTCATGGCAGGTTCAACCGCGAGATACGTAGGATTCTGCCCAGCCGGCCACCAGCACTTCAGAATGAGAAAACCTAATGCCATTTTGAGCTGCCGTCACTGCGCCAACGGCTTTAGCGATGAGCATGTAATTGAGTGGGAATCACACCGGGCCGATTAGCAGCGAAGAAATAATCGCACCGGCAACAAAATTGAGCATCAAAAAGAGCTTCCACCCTCTATTTGCTCTTTCGCAGTTTTCATCACTTATGTCCAGTTCCCTACCAACCACAAATAGATAAGGAAGAGCTGCTAGCGAGGCAAAAGCAAACCGTTCTGGAAGTAGCAACAAGAGCAATCCTGCAAACATGTATGCACTCAATGCAATTCTGACGGTAACCCTGGCGCCAAGCACAGTGGCAATCGATGCTATCCCTGCTTCACGATCCGCCCGAATGTCTTGGATTGCTCCAAACGCATGGGAGGCAGCTCCCCAGAGGAAGAAGGCAATCAGGGCAATCAGCAAACTGAGATCAAATTTTTCTAATGTAGCCAGAGCGAATATCGCAGGACCCACGAAGTGAAGTGAGCTAGTTGTCGAATCTAGGAACGGTATCTCTTTGTATCGAAGGCCCTTGGCTGAATATGCGACAACAAAGAAGATAGTAAGCCAAAAAAGTCCAAGCGCCATCATGTTGCTAAGTGTTTGCAAGCTTATGAAGATTAGAAATGGCAGATTGATGATGCTCACGAGTATCAACATGGGTCTGTGCAATTCGGGTGTTAGCAGCGCACCCTCCAGCCCACCTTTTCTAGGATTTCTGAGATCGCTCTCATAATCAAAGATGTCGTTGATTCCATACATTAGAAAGTTATATGGAATTAGGAAAAACAAGGTCGTGACTAAAAAGAAGGTATTGACCTCGCCACCCAGAAAAAAGTAGCTTGCGGCAAATGGAAAAGCTGTGTTTATCCAAGACAGTGGCCTTGATGAGAGCAGAAGTCTGCGGGCAAGCTTCACAGCTTGCTCCGGAACAAGTTGAACAAACTAGGCACTAAAACCAGCGCTACGAGAGTGTATGCGAAGTCCTCAATAGGGGCGAGGAAGAGTCTCACCCCAGATGTCTTGGAATAGTCATAGTCAACAATTCCTGAACCAATTATGAGATTGTCAAAAACAAGTGTCATCAGCAGCATAAAAACTGCAGCTGGAACCAACACTTTCCAATTGATCCATCGCCTCATTATCAGGGCGTATAAAGCAAAGATTCCTAGAACTATCAGTGTGAGCAGTGGATAAGTCACTTTTTCCTCCTGATTGCAAAGAACTGATACGCCAGGAGGGTGTTGTATGACAGAAGAATTAGAAAGAACAGCTCTTCTAAGGGTAATTCTGGACCTAGAAGTAGGCCAGAGAGGTGAGGTGAGTTACCTCTAAAGAAAATTCCAAGAGAGATTCCGATTACATCCCAAACTAGAAAAACCGCTACCGCGATAGCAACTGAGGCCAGCGTGGCTCGAAGGTTATTGAACAGAGCCAGTTTGTGTTTGTGATCAATTCCGACAAGTCCCAAGATGGAAACAATTAGGACCGCTAGGTAGAGAAAACTCGTAGCTGAATGCATTATCTAAGGCCAGCCCAGTCTTCTCTCTTGTGCAGTTCACCTGCAATCGGTCCCGAAGACTTGTCGTTTGTCAGGTGCTTGTAAACCAGCTCAGCGCCAATCAGGCACATTGGAAGTCCAATTCCAGGCAGCGTGTTATGACCGGCATAGAAAAGATTTGAGACTTTCTTGGAACGGTTTTTTGGGCGGAAGAACGCGCTTTGCATCAAGGTGTGTGCCATGCCCAGTGCGGTTCCATTCCACGCATTGAATTCATGAACGAAGTCCATCGGCCCCACAGTTCTTCTAAGAACAATCCGATCGGCCAGATCTGGGATGTTGCACCACTTTGAAATCTGGTCAATCACCTGATCCGCAGCTTTTTCAAGCTTTTCATCACCTGCGCCATTTATGCCGCCCTGGCCAATGCTTGGATCGGCGGCTGTTGGGACCAGGACAAAGATGTTCTCGAATCCCTCGGGTGCGACGCTGCTATCTGTTTTAGAAGGCATACAGATATAGAGGGATGCAGGGGTGGGGACTTTGCGCTTTCCGTCTGCTTTATGAAATACCTCTGCAAAATTGGTTTTCCAGTCTTTGGTATACAAGAGCGTGTGGTGGTCAAGCTCAGCAATCTTGCCTTTCACGCCCATATACATAAGTAGCGCAGAAGGTCCTGGAACCTTTTTCTCCCACCAGCGGTTGGGGTAAGTCTGGTGCTCAGTGTCTAAAAGCTTTGTCTCAACGTGCTGCAGATCGGCAGTTGCAACCACCAAATCCGCAGTGACAGTTCCAGTTGCCAGTTCAACACCGACTGCCTTGCCATTTTCAACAAGAATCCTTTGTACGGGCGATGAAGTGTGGATTATGACGCCATTTGCACCTGCTAATCGAGCAATCGCCTGAATTACAGTGTGAAAACCGCCTTGTGGGTAGAAAACTCCCTGGTTCATATCCACATGGGTCATCAGGTGATACATGCTGGGGGTGTCGTATGGCGATGCTCCGAGAAACACGGCGGGAAAGTTCAGCATCTTCTTAAGCCGCTCATCCTTTACGTACTTCCCTGAGAAGTCGTATAAAGAAGTTGTGAGCAGTCGGAGGAATCTTCCCAGGCGCCTTATTACATCCGGGTGCAGAAAACTTCTAAGGTCTCTGAAGTTTGTATATAAGAAGTGCCTGATGGATAGCTCGTAGGCTTCTTGCGCGCTTTGCAGGTAGCGATCCAAATTCTTACCGGAACCTGGTTCGATTTCATCGAACATCTTTCTAATGCCGGGTAGGTCTTTAGGCATAGGAATCTTGTCGCCTAGCCCCTCGTTTCGGGTTTGATATGAGGGGTCTAACCTGACCAGATTCAGCTGCTCTTCAGCAGTGGTCCCCATCAGATTGAAGAACTGCTCGAAAGCATCCGGCATCAGATACCAGCTCGGCCCCATGTCGAAGCGAAAGCCGTCTTTTTCCCAGAGGTAGG
>JBDLRV010000028.1:0-15218 GCA_039799865.1 Actinomycetota bacterium
CGGCGGTGTTGCAGGAATCGTAACCATCGAAGATTTGATCGAGGAGCTGGTGGGTGACATCTCAGATGAATACGACCGCGAGGCACAGGAGATAGAGCAACTAGCTGAGGATTCCTATCGAGTTAGTCCCCGCATAACACTCGATGAGTTAGCTGAGCACTGCGAGATTGAACTAGATGACGAGGATGTCGACACGGTCGGTGGGCTAATGACTAAGGCCCTCGGACATCTGCCAAAGGGTGGAGAGGTCGCGACAGCCTATGGGTTACAGCTGACTGCAGAGAGAGTAGATGCTCGTAGGGGAAGAATTCTTTCAATCTTGGTCAAGAAGATCCCGGCTGATGAGTAGTTATAGAAGCGGTTTTGTCGCATTTGTTGGTCGACCAAACGTAGGTAAATCCACACTGACAAACGCAATTGTCGGCAGCAAGGTAGCCATCACATCCTCAAAGCCTCAGACAACCAGAAGGGCAATTCGTGGAATTCGAACTGAGCAGTCTGGACAGCTGATTGTCGTTGATACGCCCGGTTTCCATAAACCCAAGACACTTCTTGGAAAGAGGCTAAACAGCGTTGTCGAGGAAACACTGACAGAAGTTGATGTCATCTGCTTCTGCACACCAGCAAATGAGGCACTTGGTCCAGGTGATCAAATGATTGTTGATGAAATTTCTAAGTTCAAAAGAACTAAAAAGATTGCCATCGTAACCAAGCAGGAACTGGCTTCAAAGGAACAGGTGGCGCGTCATTTACTCCAGGTAAGCCAGCTAACTGAGTGGGATGAAATCATTCCAGTTTCCGCCGTGACCGGCGAGCAGATTGAGCGACTGATTGAGCTTCTAATCTCTCACCTACCAGAGGGACCGGCTCTTTACCCAGCTGATGCAATTGATGAGCAGTCAGTTGAAGACATAACGTGTGAATTGATTCGAGAAGCGGCGCTAGAAAAGCTTCGTGAGGAACTGCCTCACTCGCTAGCAGTGACGGTTGACGAAATCTCCGAGGATGGGAAAAAAATCTTCGCCAGTCTTTGGGTTGAGCGTGATAGTCAAAAGGGCATCCTCATCGGCAAAGGTGGGCAGCAGCTGAAGGCAATTGGCAGCGATGCACGAAAAGAAATAGAGGAAAGATTAGGGGAGAAGATCTTTCTATCCCTGCAGGTCAAAGTTGCTTCCAACTGGCAGCAGGATCCCAAAAAGCTAGGGAAATTGGGCTTCTAGCCATGCCTAGCTGGTGAGTGCTAGTCTTTCGCTAATGCGTTTCGCTCTACTCCTTAGCGGCCGCGACGAGGCCTAAACCTCCGGCCCTTTCTCGTCGCGGAGCCTAGTTGCGGCCAATTCCCTTCAAGCTAGGAGCAGAGATTGCAAAACCACCAGCAAAGTTCAAAGATGCCTTTTGGCAGATACACACCGTTTCATAAGCAGATTCAAATTGATCTACCTGATCGAACCTGGCCAACCAGGCGAATAACTGCTGCACCCAGATGGTGTGCGGTCGATCTGAGGGATGGAAATCAGGCGCTAATTGATCCCATGAGCCCAGAGCGCAAGTTGGAGATGTTTCAGCTGCTTGTCAGGATGGGCTACAAGGAAATTGAAGTGGGCTTCCCATCCGCCTCGCAAACAGATTTTGACTTTGTCAGGATCCTGATTGAGCAGAACCATATCCCCGAAGATGTGACTATCCAGGTCTTGACCCAGTCGCGAGATCACTTGATTGAGCGAACCTATGAGTCGCTAAAGGGTGCTAAGCGAGCGATTGTTCACTTCTATAACTCGACCTCTGTCCTGCAAAGAAGAGTGGTTTTTGGTCAAGACAAGAGCGGGATCAAGAAAATCGCTACCGATGCTGCCAGATACTGTCTCGAACTTGAAAAAACTTTGCCTGCCACGCAGATCCACTACGAGTACTCTCCAGAGTCTTACACGGGAACGGAACTAGAGTTTGCGGTCGAAGTTTGTAACGCAGTTATCGATGTAATCAAGCCAACACCTGAGCGAAAGATGATTATCAATCTGCCTGCCACGGTCGAGATGATCACACCGAATGTTTATGCGGACAGCATTGAGTGGATGTCAAGAAATCTGGCTTCTAGAGATTCCATCATCCTCTCCCTGCATCCACATAATGACCGCGGGACTGCCGTTGCGGCCGCAGAACTTGGTTACATGGCTGGAGCTGATCGCATCGAGGGATGCCTTTTTGGCAATGGCGAGAGAACCGGAAATGTTGATCTAGTTACCCTTGGCCTAAACCTTTTCAGCCAGGGAATAGACCCGATGATTGATTTCAGCAACATCGATGAAATCAAGCGCACTGTCGAGTACTGCAACCAGCTCCCGGTTCACGAGAGAAGTCCCTATGGTGGAGACCTTGTCTACACAGCATTTTCCGGAAGTCACCAGGATGCAATCAAGAAGGGGTTCGAACACCTAGAAAAAGATGCCAAGAGTGCAGGTGTGAAGATTCAGGACTTCACCTGGGCTGTTCCGTATCTACCAATTGACCCAAAAGACGTTGGTCGAAGCTACGAAGCAGTTATTCGCGTGAATTCACAATCTGGTAAGGGCGGAGTCGCCTATTTGATGAAGGCCGATCACAAGCTGGATTTGCCTCGAAGGCTACAAATTGAGTTTTCAAAGGTGGTTCAATCTCACACTGACACCCTCGGAGGCGAAGTCTCCTCGGACCAGCTATGGGAAATTTTCCAAGATGAGTACCTACCGGCCAAGGTGGATGAGCTGAAGTGGGGCAGATTTGAACTCAAGCGCATGCGAAGCGAAAGCGAAATGGACGGTGTGGTAAAGATCGACGTGGTTTTGCGCGATGGCAAAGGCGAGCTTTCGGCTATTGGCGAGGGTAACGGACCTATCTCAGCCTTTATCGATGTGCTGGGTCAGCAGGGAGTATCTGTCAGGGTTCTTGACTACATCGAGCACACCATGGGAACCGGAAGCAACGCAAATGCGGCCTCTTATATGGAGCTTGATGTTCAGGGGAAGGTTCTCTGGGGTGTCGGAATTGACGGAGATATTGCCGTGGCATCGCTCAAGGCCATCATCAGTGGTGTGAACCGTGCCCTAAGGCTTGCCGTTACCGCCGATAGCTAGACAGCGCTGGAATACTAATTCAGTGCCTAACTATCGGGATGAAGCTGTAGTTCTCAGAACCCACAAGCTGGGCGAGGTTGATCGCATTCTCACTCTGCTCACACGCAATCATGGTCAAATCAGGGCAGTAGCTAAGGGCATTCGAAAAACCAGCAGTCGATTCGGCGGGAGACTGGAACCTTTCACAGTGGTAGACCTTCAGCTTTACGAAGGTAAGAATCTTGACACTGTCACCCAAGCTGAACAGCTCGCGGGCTATGGCACGAAGATCATCCAGGACTATCAGCGCTACACAATTGCCTCAGCAATTGCGGAAGCAGCCGAAAAACTAACTCGTGAGGTATCAAGCGAGAAACACTATCTGCTTGTGGTTGGAGCACTGCGCTCGCTCTCCCAGACTGAGATTGAACCTAGTCAAATTCTTGACTCCTACCTCCTTAGGTCGCTCTCCCTGTCTGGTTGGGTACCTTCTCTAAATCAGTGTTCTAGTTGCGGCAGTGAACCGGTTTCGTTTTCAGTTCACACCGGTGCGGTTTCTTGTCGAGACTGCACGTTGCCAGGATCGGTGATGCTAGGAGCGCAAGGACTCCACCACATGAAAAATCTTCTGGCTGGAAATTGGGACGAGGTTGCCAATATTGATAACAGCGTGAAGCAGAGTGTAAGTGGAAGTGTGGCCGGCTATGTCCAGTGGCAGCTGGAGCGAGGGCTAAAGGCCATGAGTTTTGTGGAGAGATCATGAAGCTTTTTGACAGCAAGAGAAAAGCGCCTAAGTTTCAAAGCGTTCCAAAACACATTGCGGTAGTGATGGACGGCAATGGTCGATGGGCAAATGCTAGAGGCCTAAAGCGAACCGAAGGTCACAAAGCGGGGGAGCTAGCCCTGCTCGAAGTCGTCGCCGGAGCCATAGAGGCCGGAGTTGAACAATTAACCGCATTCGCTTTTTCAACTGAGAATTGGAATAGATCGCCGGAGGAAGTCAAGTTCCTCATGGGTTACAACGTTGAGACTTTGAGAGCTCGCCGAGATCTCCTCATGGAATGGGGTGTGCGGATTCGCTGGTCTGGTTCTCCTTCGAAGCTTTGGCCATCAGTGGTTCGTGAGCTAAAAGAGGCAGAAAGACTCACCGCTAGGAACAAGGGTTTGGTTCTCAACATGGCAATCAACTATGGGGGAAGGCAAGAAATTGTCGATGCCGCGCAGTCGCTTGTAAATCGTGCTCTTTCTGGCGAGCTAAAGGGAAAAGTTACCGAGAGCAAATTCGCCAAGGAGCTCTATATACCCAAAATGCCTGATGTCGATCTGTTCCTTCGCTCAAGCGGGGAGATGAGAATCAGCAACTTCCTGCTTTGGGAGTCGAGCTATGCCGAACTGTTGTTTATGGATGAGCTCTGGCCCGACTTCACTAGGGAGACCCTGTGGCGGGCAATCAAAATCTATGAGGGAAGACAAAGACGCTTCGGCAAGGCTGAAGATAGGCCGATAAACTAGCGTTTTCTTCACAAAGGCTGGTCCATGTCCTCCCAGAAGCTCGATTCCGTCATATCGCTGGCCAAGCGTCGCGGTTTCGTGTTTCAGGCTGGAGAAATCTATGGCGGCTCTCGTTCAGCCTGGGACTACGGTCCATTAGGTGTTGAACTAAAGGAGAACATCAAGCGCCAGTGGTGGCAGTCGATGGTTTCAGGTCGCGAAGACGTCGTAGGCCTTGACAGCTCCATCATCCTTCCCAAGCGAGTTTGGGAAGCCTCTGGTCACGTCGAAGCTTTCGTAGATCCTCTGATTGAGTGCACGTCCTGCCATAAGCGATTTCGCGCGGATCACCTGGAGGAAGCATTCGCCGAAAAAAAGAAGCGGCAGCCGACCTCTCTGGCTGAGATCCCGTGCCCAAATTGCGGCTCCAAGGAGATTTGGACTGAGCCGAAGAATTTCAATGGTCTTCTAAAGACCTCTCTGGGACCTGTCGAAGATGAGTCTGGTCTTCACTACCTGCGTCCAGAAACCGCTCAGGGAATTTTTGTGAATTTCAACAATGTGCTCAATGCTGCTCGCATGAAGCCGCCCTTCGGAATAGGCCAGATGGGAAAGAGCTTTAGAAATGAAATCACTCCTGGAAACTTTATTTTCAGAACTCGTGAATTTGAACAAATGGAGATGGAGTTTTTCGTAAAGCCCGGAGAAGACGAACAGTGGCACGAGTACTGGATCCAGGAGCGCTACAACTGGTACATCAACTTGGGTATCAATCCGGATAATCTCCGTCTGTTCGAGCATCCAAAGGAGAAACTGTCTCACTACTCAAAGCGCACTGTCGACATTGAGTATCGTTTTGGTTTCCAGGGCAGTGAATTCGGTGAGCTCGAAGGTATTGCCAATCGAACTGACTTTGACCTCAGGACCCACTCCGAACACAGCGGTGTGGACCTTAGCTACTTCGATCCACAAGAAGAAAGGCGTTGGACTCCTTTCGTCATTGAGCCTGCGGCTGGACTTACCAGATCCCTGATGGCATTTTTGGTGGACTCCTACTCGGAAGATCAGGCACCAAATACCAAAGGTGGTATGGACGTTCGAACTGTTCTGAGACTTGATTACAGGCTCGCTCCGGTTAAGGCTGCGGTGCTGCCGCTAAGTAGAAATGACGAACTGAACCCAATTGCTCACGGGTTGTCCGCGGATTTGAGAAAGTCATGGAATGTTGACTATGACGACTCAGGTGCGATTGGCCGAAGGTATCGCCGACAGGATGAGATCGGAACACCCTTCTGCATCACCGTCGATTTTGACACGTTGAATGATAAGTCTGTGACTATTCGAGAGCGTGATTCGATGCAGCAGGAGCGAGTTTCCCTCGATCGGGTCAAGGCATATCTCGCTGAAAGGCTTGCCTAGTTGCCACTGCAATACGGTAAGCATCGCATTGAGATTCCCGTTGTTTTAGCGCCAATGGCGGGAATCACAAACACCGCTTTTCGCAGGCTTTGCCGAGAACATGGCGGTGGCCTATTCATTTCCGAAATGATTACCTCAAGGGCTTTGGTCGAGCGAACTCCGGAATCTATGCGACTGATTCAGCACCACCCGAGTGAAGAGATTCGCTCCATACAGTTATATGGGGTGGATCCAAAGACCATCTCCGATGCTGTCAAAATGCTGGTTGCTGAGGATAGAGCGGACCACATTGATTTGAATTTTGGCTGTCCAGTTCCAAAGGTAACCAGGAAAGGTGGAGGAGCTGCGCTTCCGTGGAAGCAGGAGCTGTTTTCTGCGATTGTTCATGCGGCCGTTAGAGCTGCGGGCGATGTTCCAGTCAGCGTGAAAATGCGCAAGGGAATTGATGATGACCACCTGACCTATCTTGACGCCGGTAAGGCAGCTAGAGATGCCGGTGTCGTCGCGGTTGCACTTCACGCAAGAACGGCAGAGGAGTACTACTCGGGCAGGGCTGATTGGTCGGCGATTGCAAGGCTAAGGCTGGCACTTCCTGATACGCAGGTATTGGGTAATGGAGATATTTGGTCGGCAACCGATGCTGTTGAGATGATGAAACAGACGGGTGTTGATGGAGTCGTGGTTGGAAGAGGTTGCCTTGGCAGACCTTGGCTATTTGGAGACTTAGAAAGAGCAATGGTCGCTTACTTGGCGGGGGAAGAATTGGTTGACGGCTTTGCCGCACCAAATCTTGGTTTTGTTGCCGATGCTTTCTATAGGCACGCAGAGCTTCTGACCGAGTTTTTCTCAGATGAGGGAAGAGCTTGCCGTGATATTCGAAAGCATGTTGCCTGGTACTTCAAGGGTTACCCAGTCGGAGGTGAGTTCCGGGCCGCCCTCGCGCTTGCCAATTCACTTGCGGAAATTGCTGAGATTCTAGAAACAATCGATAGGAGTCTGCCGTATCCGGGTGATGATGCCGAAGGTCCCAGAGGAAGACTCGGCGGAGCCAAGTCGTGCTCACTACCCGAGAACTGGCTCGACTCGCGAGATCTGAGCGATACTCATCGAAGCCAGCTTCAGCTGGCCGAGCTGTCAGTGTCGGGGGGATAGATGCTAGAAGAATTTCCCACCGGCTACCAAGACCGCGATCGCGAGCGGTTTGTGAAGCAGCGACCATCAACCACTTTACGCAGGGGTGAATTTGCTAAAGACCGTGCAAGAGTTTTGCACTCTGCGGCATTCAGAAAACTCTCCTCAAAGACTCAAGTCCTCTCGCCCTCATCAAAGGCTTTTGCAAGAACTCGGCTCACCCACTCACTCGAGGTCGCGCAGGTCGGAAGAGAACTTGCTACCGCGCTCGGGGTAGATCCAGATCTGGTAGACATGGCTTGCCTTGCTCATGACCTCGGCCACCCACCTTTTGGCCATAACGGCGAGAGCGCACTCAACCTGTGGGCCGCAGACATCGGAGGGTTTGAGGGTAATGCCCAAACCTTCCGAATCCTCACCCGACTTGAAACCAAGATTTTCGATAACGCAGGAGTTTCAAGAGGTCTCAACCTAACCAGAGCGTCTTTGGATGCAGCAACGAAATATCCTTGGGAACTTAGCGAAGCGAAAGCTTATGGAAATGAAGTCAAGTTTGGAGTATATGAAGACGACAGGGAAGTATTCAATTGGATGCGAGAGGGTGCACCGGCTGGTGTGAAGTGCGTAGAAGCCCAAATAATGGACTTTGCAGATGATGTCGCCTATTCAATCCACGACTTTGAAGACTCGGTTGTCGAAGGGCTGCTCGATCCAAGAGTCATCAATGACTTGGGTTCAACGGAGCAACTCCTTGAAGAGGTATCTAAATGGGCTGGAGGAATGCATTCCGCAGCTGAGCTCGAAGAAGCTTTTTCAGCACTGAGAAAAAATGAATATTGGCTAACCGACTTTGATTCCTCTGCCAAGTCGCTAGCCAAGCTAAAGAATCTAACCAGCGACTTGATCGGGTCTTTTGTTTCAAGGACTATTGAATCCGTCATGGCTCACTCCGATCGCAAGACCATCACACGCTACGGGGGATCGATAATTGTGCCGATGGAGGTCCGCGCAGAAATCGCGGTCCTAAAGGGTCTGGTGGCATCACAGGTTATGACACTTGGGGAGCGCCAGCCGTTCTATGACAACCAGCGTCAGCTCCTGATTGAACTGGCTGAGGAACTTCTTTCCCGGGGAGAATCTGCCCTCGATCCGCTATCTCAAGAAGCCTCTAGAAACGCTCAGAACCCCACTGCTCGCAAGCGAGTGGTGGTGGACGCGGTTGCCTCTCTCACTGATCCTGCGGCAGTTGACCTGCATCAACAATTGCGAGCATAGGATTTGCATATGCCGCGGGTAAAGCAATCAGATATTGAGCAGCTCAAAGACCGTGTTGACATTGTCGAGGTTATTGGCTCCTACATTTCTCTCAAAACCGCTGGACCTGGTTCTTTTAAGGGACTGTGCCCTTTTCATGGCGAAAAAACCCCGAGCTTTCATGTTCGATCTTCGCCAGCTTTTTATCACTGCTTTGGCTGCGGGGTTGGCGGCGACGTCTTCAAGTTTGTCCAGGAAATGGAGAAAATTGGCTTTGGCGAGGCAATCGAGAAATTAGCTCAGCGAACTGGTTATCAACTCACCTACGAAGATGGTGAGAAGGACTCTTCTAACAGAACCTTGCTGTTAGCCATTAACAAAGAAGCGAGCGATTTCTTTATCTCTCAGCTGGCCAGCGATGAAGGCGGCGTGGCCAGGGACTTTTTGGTTTCCAGAGGCTTTGACCTATCAAGCATTACCCAGTTTGGCGTTGGCTACGCTCCAAAGGGTTGGCAGAACCTCAGTCAGCACCTTACGAGCAAGGGCTACAAAGTCGAGGATCAGGCACTGGTTGGTCTTTTGAGCAAGGGTGACAAGGGCTACTACGACCGTTTCCGCGGCAGAGTTCTCTGGCCAATCAGAGATCAGAATTCACAAGTAGTTGGGTTTGGCGCGAGAAAGTTATATGAGGAAGATCAAGGTCCCAAGTATCTCAATACCCCCGAGACTCCGATCTATCACAAGTCAACGGTTCTGTATGGTTTGGACCTAGCCAGAAGAGAAATTGCCCAGAAGCGAGAGGTTGTGGTCGTCGAGGGTTACACAGATGTGATGGCTTGTCATCTAGCGGGAGTGAAGACTGCGGTTGCAACCTGTGGCACTGCTTTTGGAGAAGATCACATAAAACTAATAAATCGCCTGCTCGGCCAATCCGTTGAGCCGGCGTCAGTTATCTTCACCTTTGATCCCGATGCTGCGGGGGAGAAAGCAGCGCTTAAGGTTTACGGCGATGCCAACAAGTTCAATGCGCTCACCTTCGTTGCAGCAGGACCCAATGGGCTTGATCCATCAGATCTTCGCCAGCAGCAGGGCGATGCTGCGATTGTAGAAATGCTTAGGCAGAAAAAGCCACTGTTTGAGTTTGTGATTCAGCACCGTATCGCTCAATATTCGCTAACCGATGTGGCGTCCCGAGTAGCAGCCGCCAGGGCTGCAGCGCCAATCATCGCAGATATCTCTGATCCTGCTCTTCGCTCCGGCTACACCAGAATGTTGGCTGATTGGGTTTCTCTGGAAGTCTCCGAGGTCACTGCTCTGGTTGGTGATAGTCGAACCTCCACCATCAGACAAAAAGTAGAGCCCCTCAGAACCTCAGAGGCAATTCCACCTAGCTCCGCTCCGGTAGATAAGTTTGAGCAACAAATAATGCAGGTTGTTATTCAGCACCCTGCATTCTTTTCTCCCACTCAGCTTCGCCGGATGCAAGCTGCTGGACTAACAAGCGCTCAACACAGAGCCGTTTTGGACCTGGTGCTGGAAAACATTGACCACACTGAAGATTCCAGCTTTGCCAATCTGATAGCAACGAGAGCTGCAGATGATCTTTTACCAATTGTTCGTGAATTGGCCCTAGCCCCGCTTCCAGTGAACTCGGAAGCAGAAATACCTCGCTATGCCCAGGGAGTCGTGAATGGGGCGATGATCAAGGCGCTCGAAAGGGAAAAGAGTGATTTGCTGGCAGCTCTTCGAAGGGCTGAGGCAAACGCCAGCGATGAACAAAAGAGTGCGATTCAGCGACAGCTAGTTGAATTGGAAGAGGAACGCCGCTCCCTTATGCGTTAGGGGCGGCATCTGCTAATCTTTCCTAGGCCCCAGGGGGCCATTCCTCGGTAGCTCAATTGGCAGAGCATTCGGCTGTTAACCGAAGGGTTCTTGGTTCGAGTCCAAGCCGGGGAGCCACTTTATTAGGGTGGATATGAAGTCAGAAGTTAAAGCCACCGCAATCTCAGTTGGACTGGCCACTGGCGTCTACGGAATCTCTTTTGGAGCTATTGCGGCGGCCGCGGGTCTTGATCTTCTATCAGTAATGCTCCTAAGTCTTCTGATGTTTTCTGGAGGATCTCAGTTTGCTTTTATAGGCGTGATTGCCAGCGGCGGCCTACCCATCACGGCTGTTACCAGTGCCTGGCTAATGGGCATAAGGAATTCCTTCTATGCGCTTCGTTTGACGAGCGTAATTGGCCCAAGAGGATTACACCGCTTACTGGCAGCTCAGCTGACAATTGACGAGTCAAATGCGGTTTCACTTGCTCAGAGCGATCTTGCAAAACAGAAGCAAGGTTTTTGGCTAACCGGAATCGCAGTTTTCATATTTTGGAATTTAGCAACTCTTCTTGGCGCTGTTGCCGGTAATCAAATTGGCTCAGTTGAACAGTGGGGGTTGGACGCAGCTGCTGCCGCAGCATTCTTGGGGCTGCTGTGGCCGCAAATCAGAAAGAATTGGCAGCTTGCGATTTTAGGAGCGGGCATTGCGCTTTTATCGACTCCATACCTTCCAGCTGGCGTTCCAATTCTCATTGCAGCAGTAGCAGCACTGATTCCCTTTGGGAGCAAAAAGTGATTACTACTGTTCTGATTGCATCGCTCGCTGTTTACAGCTGGAAGCTACTTGGTTACCTAATTCCTGAGAAGCGAATAACACCTGCAATGCGTGCATTTGCAGAAAGAGTCACCGTGAGCCTGCTGGCTGCATTGGTTCTGGTCCAAGGATTTACGACAAACTCTGAGATCGTCTTCGATGCTCGTGTTCCGGCGTTGCTTGTGGCTGCAATCTTGCTATGGCTTCGAGCACCTTTCATTGTTGTTGTGATTGCTGGTGCTCTAGTTGCTGCGGTCTTTAGATGGTTAGGGTTCTAGATCATCCTCGCCGGGTAGCCAGCTAATTCCAGGAACACCCCAGCCATATTCCTTTATTGCTTCCTGAGCCTCATCGGCATATGGCTTGGTTAGTTTGTCCACATACAAGATTCCCTCAAGATGATCGAACTCGTGCTGAAAAATTCTTGCCATCCAACCCTGAACTTCAAGCACGTAGTCGTTCCCATCAATATCCATGGCAGTTAGTTTGGCTCTGGCAGCTCTTCGCAGGGGAAATCTCTCGGTAGGAACAGAAAGACATCCTTCCGATTCTGTTTCAGGGGTTAATTCCTCGGTGGAGAGATCAAAAAGCTCAAGCGTTGGATTTATGGCAACCCCTCTGAGGCGTGATTCCTCATACTCATAGTCGTAGACAAAGATTCTCAGCCCTGCGCCTACCTGTGGAGCGGCTAGTCCGACCCCTGGGGCAGCATCCATCGTCTCGAACATGTCTTGAATCAACTGCCTGATCTCAGGGGTGATTTCAGCCACCTCCAGCGCCCGCTGATGAAGCACAGGGTCGCCTGTTATCCGTATAGGGAGGATGCTCACAGGTCCAATTTACCCAGCTTTCAGGGCCCTTGGTTTAGGCTTGGAAGGCTAATCCGCCCTAAGGAGACACTGGTTGCTACCCCCAGAGCTAATCCGGGCAATTGCGATTCTGTTGGCAATCATGGGAGCGATTTTCCTTTCCTTGGGAGCTCAATTTCAGAACGATGCCGTTACCGAGCACCATGTGCCGAAGCGGATTCGCATCAAAGCTCTCAGATTTAGCCAGATTGTGGATCTTCTGAAAAGACCTAGGTGGCTGGCCGGCACATCCTTTATGGTTCTTGCAGCTCTTTTTCAACTTAGTGCTCTGGCGCTTGCCCCTCTCATTGTTGTCCAGCCAATTGGTGCATTAGCCCTAATCATCACATCACTGTTAAATGCGCGTATTTATAAGGTGAAACTCGATGGCAAGACCCTGGGGTCAATAGCCGTGATACTGCTAGGGGTTGCATCCTTCGTGAGCCTTGCCGCCACAAGTGCTATCACTACCGAGATGAGCGATCAAAAGCTTCTGCAGGTGGTTGGGATCATGGTTCTGCTGCTGGCTGTTTTTGCCTTTGCCTTCGCCTGGTCCAAAGGAAACCTGGGCCCACTGAGCTACATCGTAGGAGCGGGTGTGCTCTATGGGTTTACCGCATCGCTAGCAAAAGTGGTGATTCTTCGGGTCTATCAAGGCGATTACAACCTCCTGACACTATTTGCTGTCTTGGCACTTTTGGCAGCTACTTTCCTTGGAGGCTGGTTCGTTCAAAATGCGTATGCATCCGGTCCTCCGGATCTGGTGATTGCGGGTTTGACAGTAGTTGATCCTGCCATCGCAGTTGGGATTGGAATTGTGATTCTTGGAGAAGCGGCCCAGGCTGATGTTGCTCAGGTCTCAGGTTTTGCCATAGCTGGTGCAATAGCCATGGCCGGGGTTCTGATGCTATCTCGTGTTCACCCTCAGCTGGTGGGGGATAAGAAGTGAGCGCGCGATCAATGAAGATTGTTCTGGCCTGTGACACTTTCGCACCAGATATCAACGGAGCTGCACGTTTTGCTGAGCGCTTAGCCGGGGGACTAGTCCGCAACGGTCATGAGGTACACATTATTGCTGCCGCGTTTGATAACACTGAAGGTCCTCGAATTGAGAATCACGATGGCGTCAACATGATTGTTCATCGTCTGCGCAGTCACCGTGTGCCGCAGCACAAATCACTTCGCTGGACCGAACCCTGGGGGATGACTAGAAAGATTCAGCAAATTTTGCAGGAAGTCCAGCCAATTGCACTGCATATTCAGTCACATCTGCTGGTTGGTCGATTTGCCTATCTTGCGGCCAGGAAGCTTGGAATTCGAGTCATTGCAACCAATCACGTGATGCCCGAAAACCTCATGAAGTATTCGCTGCTTCCAAAGTTCCTGCATGGATTTGCAATGAAGGTCGTATGGGCTGATGCGGGTTGGATGCTTAGAAAAATGGACACGGTTACAACACCGACCAAGCGGGCTGCTGAACTACTGGAGAAGGCAGCTGGTGTTTCTAATGTCCTGGCAATTAGTTGCGGAATTGATGCCTCACGTTTTGCTAATGACACTCCTGTCCAGAACGAAAACCCCGTGGCACTGTTCCTTGGCAGACTCGATGACGAAAAGCGAGTGGATGTTCTGCTAAAGGCAGTAGCGAAACTAACCCAGTATCCAAGTCTTCAGGTAGATCTGGTTGGTGATGGCGGTGAGCGAGAGCGCCTGATGAAGCTGACCCAAGAACTGGGCATTGAAGGCAGGGTCAGATTCCTAGGTCACATTACTGACGATGAGCTACCTGGTATCTACGAGCGCGCAACAGTCTTCGTGATGCCCTCTATAGCTGAGCTGCAATCTATTGCAACCATGGAGGCCATGGCCAGCGGAAGACCGGTCATTGGGGCAGATGCCATGGCCCTACCTCACCTAATCCACGACGGTGACAACGGCTACCTTTTCCCGCCAAACGATGTCGACGCTCTTGCCGATCGACTAAAAAGAGTTCTTAGTGCCGATCAAGCGGAACTTAATCGTCTGAGCGAAAACTCACTTCACTTAATACAGTCACACGATATAAAGAGAACGCTAACCATTTTTGAAAACCTCTACCAGGGAATCGGGGAGGTTGCACCCACCACGGACGACAACGAACCTTCATACATGGCGCCAATTGGAAGGCTCAATGACGCTCTTAGAAGCAGATTGGTGGAGTGGCGCTCAGACGCACTTGCTCTTCGAAGCAGGGCAGAGGCAGTCAGGCAGGAAGCAGTCGAGAGACTTGTGGAACTGCGAGATGATGTCCGCGGACAGCTAACTGATCTGCGCCAAGAAATACAGCGACAGGCAAAGAAGCTCAGGCGAAAGAGCGATTAACTAGGCGATAGGCTTAGGTGTAATCGAGGGGCGTTAGCTCAGCTGGTTAGAGCAGCGGACTCATAATCCGTCGGTCGCGGGTTCAAGTCCCGCACGCCCCACCAGATCGAAAGAAGGCAAAGTGCTTCAGGTAAGTAGTGATCAACTTCGTTATAAGCTCACGCCTCTAGAGGCTCTAGGTGCTTGTGGGCCATCACCTTCGGTTTCTCTAAACGACCTGGTGAGCGTAAACAAAGAGGAGAACCCCTGGAACTCGAGCGTTCTTCGCGGAATCCGAGCACCCGGGACTGGTTTTCCGTTTTTGATCATGCTCGGCACAATGCGCCACAAGCGAGGCAAGGACTTTTGCGTTGTCTACAAAAAGAATCCTGTCTTGGTATTGGAATTTGAGAAGGGTCCTTGGGCTCGCTGGGTCATACCTGCAAGCGCGGCTAACGAAGAGCTACTGGCTAAGGTCCAAGTTCTCAGTTGATCCTTTTGCAGGTTACTAGTCTTGGGCCACATGCTTACTAGATTTACAAAAAACGCTTCCAGTTTGCGCATCTCGTTGATTGATGCTCATAAACCTTTGTCAGCGCCAGTAAAATCGGGTGACCTGAGATCTAGGGGAAGTCTTGTTCAAAAAAATCCTTGTTAGAGCCATCGCACTCGTTGTTATCACCGGATCAACCGTCCCTGCGGTTGCCCTTCCAGCCAAGACAGAGCTGACAATTCACTACACGCGATTTGAGAGTGACTACCAGGGTTGGAATTTGTGGCTGTGGCCAAAAGGCGGCGAGGGCAAGGCTTATCAATTCACTGCTAACGACAGCTTCGGAAAAGTCGCCAAGGTTAAGGTTTCCGACACAGCAAACGTTGAAGAAATCGGAATCATTGTCCGACTCGAAGAGTGGAAATCCAAGGATGTCTCTCAGGATCGATTCATAACCAAATTCGAAAACGGCAAGGCAGAGATTTGGCTTATCCAAGGAGATCCCACGATTTACT
>JBDLRV010000029.1:0-18453 GCA_039799865.1 Actinomycetota bacterium
TCTGGCTCATCGAAAGAAACTCGAACATGAGACTGAGCGGCTAGGTGGTATATCTCGTCTGGTAGAATTGAAGAAATCAAGGTTGTGAGACGCGAACTATCCGAGACATCACCGTAGTGAAGATGTAGTCGGCTCTCGACTTCGTGAGGATCCTGAAAAAGATGACCAATCCTTTGCGTGTTAAAAGTAGACGCTCGCCTAATCAATCCATGGACGACGTAGCCTTTTTTGAGCAAAAATTCTGCCAAGTACGATCCGTCTTGCCCCGTAATCCCGGTTATTAATGCCTTTTTCAAAACTACGTTCCTCTTTGCGCCAGACTAGACTTCTCTTATAATCCTGAAGAAAGATTCTATTACAAGTTGAAGATTGTCGTTACAGGCTCTAAAGGAATGCTCGGTTCTGCAATCTGCACACGTCTGGAGTCTTTCTCAAAAATAGATGTTTTCCGATTGAGCCGAAATGAAGTAAATCTAACCTCGAAAGGAGCAGTTGGAGAGTATTTAGCCGATGTCAAACCCGATTTAGTTATTCATGCCGCTGCCAAGGTCGGGGGGATTCAGGCCAATATCAATGAGCCACTTGAATTTCTATCACAAAATCTGCTCATCGACTCAAACATCATCCTGGAAAGTTTGTCACAAGGAGTGCCTAAGCTCCTGTATGTAGGTAGTAGCTGCATGTATCCAAAAAATCGACCTGGTCGCCTCATTGAGTCTGACATCATGACGGGAGCATTGGAATCCACTAATGAGGGATACGCTCTGGCAAAAATAGTTGGCGCAAGATTATGCGAATATGCAACTGAGACAATGGATGTGAGTTATAAAACGATTATTCCCTCCAATCTCTTCGGTCCTGGCGACAACTTTAATCCGAACACTAGCCATCTCCTGGCTTCAATCATAAGAAAAGTTCACAGTGCCAAAGAGCAAGGTTTGAGTTTTATCGAGGTTTGGGGCTCTGGAGAGGTTCTGCGGGAATTTACTTTTGTAGAAGATGTGGCAGACTGGATAGTGTTATCCATAAATCGTATAGAGGAACTACCGCAATATTTGAATTTGGGTGTCGGAGAAGACTTCTCTGTGAACGATTATTACATGGCTGTCCTGCGGGTTATTGGGTTAGATGCGGAACTAGTTCATGACTTATCCAGGCCTGAAGGAGTCAAGAGAAAATTGCTGGACTCATCTCTAGCTAGATCAGTTGCATTTTGGAACCCTCAAACTAAACTTGAAGAAGGAATTCGAAAAACCTACAAATGGTTTTTGGAGAACAAATAGCTAATGTCCATGTATTCAGACGATTACAAGTTTCCCCTCGCCACTTCATCTTGGGACAAATCCGAGATAGAGGCTATGCTCAGCGTTATTGCTTCTGGGAACTTTACCATGGGGCAAAGGGTCAGGAATTTTGAGACTCAATTTGCCGACATGTTCGGATCAAAATTTTCCGTGATGTCTAATTCAGGCAGCTCTGCAAATCTCTTAGCGATGGGTGCAATAAAGTACTCTTCGCTTAGGCCTCGTTCTAATAAAGATGAAGTGATTGTTCCGGCGGTATCTTGGAGCACAACCTTCTTTCCAATCGTGCAATTTGGCTTCAAACTGCGGTTTGTTGACGTTGACATTCATACCCTTAACGCAAGCTTGAAGAGCATAGAGGCCGCAATAAATGCCAAAACTGCCGGAATTATGGTTGTAAATCTGCTTGGTAATCCGTCTGAATTGGAGGAGATTCGAGAACTAGCAGACTCACATTCCCTTTTCCTTATTGAAGACAACTGCGAGTCAATGGGAGCAAGTTATCGAGGCAAATTTGCCGGTTCATTTGGTCACATCGGAACCTTTAGCACTTTTTTTAGTCATCACATTTCAACTATGGAAGGTGGAGTCTCCATTACAGATTCTGAAGAATTGAAACAGGTTATGACCAGTCTTAGGGCACACGGTTGGACGAGAGAACTTCCATATGTGAATTATGTGCACAACAAAACTGGTGATGAATTCGAAGATTTGTTTCGCTTTGTGCTTCCTGGATTTAACGTTAGACCCCTAGAAATGGAAGCTGCAATTGGTGAAAGACAACTTGACAAATTGCCCCAAATTGTGTTGGGCAGAAGAACTAACGCCAAGAAATTCAAAGAATTAATGCAAGGCTTTCCTGAAATTCTCACTCAATTTGAGATTGAGGAAAGTTCTTGGTTCGGCTTCTCTCTGATACTATCTGAAAAATATTCGGGTCGCAGGAGACAGCTTGCTGAAATACTGAAGAAGTACTCAATCGCTGCGAGGCCGATTGTTGCGGGAAATTTCGCAAGAAACCCAGTTATAAACCACTTGGCCCACGTAGAGTTAGGTGACTTGAGCAATGCAGATCGAATTCATTCTGATGGACTATTTATTGGAAATCATCATTACGAACTGCATTATGAGTTTGAGTTATTGAAATCGGCATTGAAGGAATTCCTACAAAGATAAGGCGTAAAAAGATCTACTCCGAAACTTTGTAGAGACTGAAACCATCGCCTTTATGAACTACCAAACCTGTGCCAACTATGCTCAGACCCTCCACGGCTACCACATAAGTTTTTCCTGTCGGTAAAGAGTTGGAATCATATGGAGCTCCCAGAGGCAGAAGTTCATACCCGATGCTAGGGCTGTCCGCCCAAATTGCGATGTTTGTGGCTTCAAATCGAGACGTAGCGAGAATCCAAGTTGAGTCTATTTCTTCTTCAGTGAAGTTGTCTCTTAGGTACTGACCAGCCCTATCCGCAGCACTCAAAGTGCCACGAAATTCTTGGTACTGGTCTTGGATCTGCCAACCTGTGCCAATCATGGAGAATGGTAAAAGGGCAGCAAAGGTCCATGCAGCGAATTTAGGGAAAGTTGCCAAGACAAGCAGTGCGATAAATCCCACCACGGCCACGCCGTTGAACACATCATTGTTCACTACCAGTCCCGCGAGTGTAGGGGCATCAGCGATTTGAATGGTGAGGGAGGCGAAAGAACCAGTAAAGGCTGGAGTAATTAGGGCTGCAAATGCTCCGGAAAGTCCCCAACGCACCCAAACATTTGCTCTCTCCCCCACGCCATTGGTCAACACTGACAAACCGGCTAATGGAACAATCGCGAAAAGGAACTCATAGTAACGAAGAAGGACGCGTGAGGTGTGATCATCCCCCGTGCCGGTCACCCAGCCAGTAAAAATAACTATCTCGATCATGAGGCTAAAAAGCCAGATGAAAGCGAATAAGGCGAATCCAGTCACAGACGTTAATTTTCGCTGCTTGGCTATTTCGATGACACCAATTGAAATCGCCGCAACAGAAATTGCCATCAAAGCGCTTATTACCAGCATGTGGACATTCGTCTGAATTCCAAACAAGGCTAGAACTCCGGACATTGGTGTAGTTGCGATTCCAGCCTCGGTGTCCGTTTGAACGGGTCCTGAAATAACCTGCTCCACGGTCGAAATGCCCAGATACTGCCCAAAGAAGCCAAGGGCCTTCGGGCCAGCAACAATAAGGCCAATTACGACTCTGCCGAGGGCGGATCCAGCAACTAGAGCCCCAACTGCAGAAGTGGTTCTCTTTAGGCCAATCTCACGATTTCCTAGGCCGACAACCAGAAGAGTTATTCCAATCGCAATCGCAGAGAGCCATGCATGGGGCTTAACGAGCGAAGCTATTCCAATTGCGGCTCCAACGATCGACCAATTCTGCCAAGTGAATTCCTTAATTGCGCGAAGCACCGCTAACAAGAGCAATCCAATGAAGAACATGTACATCGATTCAGGCAAAAACATCGATGTATACACGCTCAATGGAGAAACGGCTGCGGCTATCATGAAGCCATAAGCCGCCCAAAATGGTAAAAACCGAATGGCAACTATGAATAGCGTGAAAATAAAGCCGAGGAAAAAAAACAAATTGAAGATCTTTGCACAGCTATAGAAAGCTTGACCGCAAAGGTTTGTACCCTGAAAAACAAAATTGAATAAGTAATTCGAAAAATCACCAGCTGGCGATGGATCCCAAGGTGCGGCCTTCCTTGAATTCATCGAATAAAGGTACTCATCACCTAGGATTGCGGGATTTACCATCCAGACTCTGGAGTAGACCCACGCCCCCAGAGGAATGAGGGTCCCTAGGGCCAAAAGGTTGTGCCAGGAACTCAAAAAACTCTTTAATCTGGTCAAGATCACCATTTTTTACCTTCTCTGCCTTGGAATTCTAGGCTCTGATTGGACATCGTAGGAAAGAAATGAAAGCAGTAATTGCACTCCAAGAATCAGGGCAACAGCGCTACCCGTTACTTGGCCGGCCGTTGTAGCGACACCCCCCGCAGAAGCTGCTAGATAGGAGCTGAGGCCAAACCATGCACCAAAAATCAGCAGGAAAAACCCTAATGGAAGCTCAAAACTGCCTACCGACCACTCTCTCAGGTAGTAGCGGTAAAAAATCCGCTTGAGAAAATTCACACTGTAGCGCCATGGAAACTCAACGAGAACCCTTGAAATCTTGAGGTTACTTCGTTCTTCTCCATAGACCGCAACCATTGGGACATCGGCCACAACACAATTGGCGATACTCAGCCTGAATAGCATGTCGGACTCAAAGAAATAACTTTTTCTGACTTTGTCTAGATTCATAGCTTCTAAGGCTTTTCTATGAATTGCTGTGAAGCCATTTGTTGGGTCCGTTACCGTCCAATATCCCGAAGAAACCTTTGACCAAATCGACAGAACAGCATTACCCAATATTCTTACTTTTGGCATGCCAAATAGATTTTCAAGGCTGTCAAAACGATTACCTTTTGAATAGTCCGCGCTTCCTTCTACTACTGGCTTGGCAATGGTCGAAATCAAAGAGGGGTTCATTTGACCATCACCATCCAACTTAACAATCACTTCCATGCCATCTTCCAATGCCGCCTTGTAACCGGTGATGACAGCTCCCCCAACTCCTTGATTTTCCGAGTGGAAAATCACGCTAACTCTCTTGTCTTTGATCTCGGCGATTACGTAGTCCCCCGTTTTCTCAGGGCAGGCATCATCAACTACATAGACTCGAGAAACTTCTTTGCCAATCCCGACAATTACCTCCTTAATGTGGTTTTTTACGCGGTAGCTTGGAATTACCACAGCAATAGCAGGGCTATTTGATGATTTGGCTGCAGAAGTCTTGGCAGTCAACTTCTCTCCAATTCTCTCAGTAATCCCCTGGGACCTTTAGGAGGATTCCATGACTTTGTCTCAAGGTCGAGTTTAATCTAACCGTGCAGGTTGTCCCAGCTTTGATGCAGTCTTGCAGTCGAAAATAAAAATCTGAGCACTCGATTGGAGAAATCAAGTATTTCGTAGCCTTGTGGCATTGAAGATGTGAGGCTTTGAGTTCTGACGAGCTCAACCGACTGAGCAAGGTTTGTCGGATTCAGGCCTGTCAGAATTATCGATCCAGTTTCTAGAGCCTCGGGACGTTCAATGGAATCTCTGATAGAAACTGCGGGAAATCCAATTATTGCTGATTCCTCACTTATTGTCCCGGAGTCTGACACGACACAAAATGCGTTCATTTGAAGCTTGTTGTAGTCGAGGTAGCCAAATGGCTCATGGAAGTTAATCCCCTCTAGGTCACTGCTCCTAAGGTTCTCTAGACGAACCTTGGTCCTGGGGTGAGTAGATACCAAAACAGGTAAGGAGAATCTGTCCCTTAATGTTCTCAGACAATCAAGCACAAGCTCTAGCCTTTGCGGCAAATCCACATTCTCCTGTCGGTGGACGCTGACAAGAATGTACGAATCCTTCTTGAGCTTTAGAGTCTCAAGTATTTTTGATGAATCAATCTTCGATTTGTAGTGATTGTAAATTTCAGCAATTGGTGAGCCGGTCTTTTGAATCTTCCTGGGGTGAATTCCTTCAGCAAGCAAATTCCGCATTGAGAAGTCGTTATAAGGTAGGTTGAAGCTTGCAACGTGGTCAACCATCCTCCGGTTGAGCTCCTCAGGAACGTTTTTATCAAATGATCTGTTTCCGGCCTCCATGTGATAAACGGGGATGTGCATCCGCTCAGCCACAACAGCTGCAATTGCCGAGTTGGTGTCTCCCAGAATCATCACGGCATCTGGCTTTTCCTTCAGAAACACTTCCTCGGATTTTTTGAGGGTGTCTCCCATGACAGAACCCATTGAAGTGGTGTCAACGTTTAGGTAGTAGTCGGGGGCTCTGAGTTCTAGATCATCAAAGAAAACCTGATTCAGCTTGGGATCGCTGTTCTGACCGGTGTGGACAAACACGTGGTCAGTGTGCTCATCGAGCTTGGGAATCAGCATGGACAGCCGAATAATCTCGGGTCGGGTGCCGACAATTGTGACTACCTTCAGCTTCTTCAATTGCCAAGCTCCTGTCGCACTTCAGGTATGGTCAGCAGCAGATTCTTAACCGCTTCAATGTCCAGTCGCTCGGTGTTGTGAGAGGTGTAGGCCTCAAGACTTTCTTTGCGTGGCTGGCCCTCTTCAAAGTAAACCGAGTAGTTCAAGTCTCTCGAGTCAAGTGGAACCCTGAAGTAACCTCCAAGATCCTCAGACTTGACTCTCTCTTCTGTGCTGAGTAGCGACTCGTAAAGCTTTTCTCCATGGCGGAATCCAATTGTCTGGATCTGTTCTTTCTTGCCACCAAAAATTTCAATTAGCGCATGGGCCAAAGTGTCAATGGTTGATGCTGGAGCCTTGCGAACAAACAGGTCGCCAGTCTGGGCATTTTCAAAGGCATACTTCACCAGATCCACAGATTCAGCCAAGGACATAAGGAACCTGGTCATGGTTGGGTCAGTAATGGTTAGTGGCTTTCCCGACTTAATCTGAGAAATAAAAAGAGGAATTACCGAGCCCCTGGAATACATCACGTTTCCATAGCGGGTGACCGCAATGGTGGTCTTGGAATCCTGAAAGTCCCTGGCAAAAGCTTGGGCGGTTTTTTCCATTAGTGCCTTGGACATTCCCATGGCATTAATTGGGTAGACGGCCTTGTCTGTGCTGAGGCAGACAACCCCTTTGACCTCGTTTTCAATGGCAGACCGAAGCACATTGGCTGATCCATTGATGTTGGTTTTTACGGCCTCCAGTGGGAAAAATTCTGCTGATGGAACCTGCTTCAGGGCGGCCGCGTGGAAAATCAGATCCGATCCGCGGACAACCCTCTCAACTGATTCTGGGTCTCTGGTGTCACCAATAAAGAATCGAACTCTTGTATCCGAAAGAGCATGCCGCATGGCGTCTTGTTTTGCCTCATCGCGGCTAAAAATGCGGATTTCTTCAACATCCTGGGTAAGCAGATGTCTTGCCATGTTTGAGCCAAAAGACCCGGTTCCGCCAGTAATGACGACCTTAGATCCCTTTATTTTGCGAGACATTTGTTCCCTTCGCCCTACCTAGTTTGGCAGGTCTGAGCAGATTTCCTCTACCATCTGGGCGATAGTTGGCACCTTCTGGTAGCCGCCAGCGGCAAATAATGCTGAAATCTTAGTCTGATTAGAGGTAGTCAGGGTCCTGTCAACAGAGTCAGGTGCCGAAGTCGATTCCACCTGAACATCCTCTCTGCCCAGGGCCTTAAGCTCCAGTCGGACCAGCTGATCCTTAGTGAGCTTGTCTGCCGGAACCAGGTGCTGAACACCAGCTTCAAACTCATTGGAAGTTATTACCCCGGAAACAATGCGGCCAAAAGCCTGTGATGTCAGTCCATTCCAATGATGATTTGTGAAGCCAAATATCTTGGCTCCCATAGGCTGCTGTCTTACCCACTCAAAAAACAACGAACTTCTTCCCAGCTCAGGACCTATCAACGAACACCTGAGGTGCAAAACGGATTTCGATGGAATCTCACCAAGGCTCTTGGTTTTCCCATAAACATCAAGTGGATCATGCGCATCAGTTTCTGAGTAATTGCCTCTGAGCCCGCTATAGACACAGTCTGTGGCAACCTGAATCACTCTCAATCCAAGTCTCTCTGCCGCAACAGATAGCTTGTAAGGAAAGTCAACATTCAAGCTGACAGCCAGAGCTCTGCTCAACGCTGAAGACTCGTCAATGCGGGACTTTGTCAGTCCTATGCAATTAATTACATAATCGCCAGCACTCAGTTCAGCTTGGGTGAGAAGCTGTTCAGCATTTACGCTTGTCGCATCAAATTTCAGGCCCTGCGTGCGAGAGGCAACTTCAAAATCAATTCCCTTGTTTTCAAGCTCTCTGGCAACAGCGGAGCCGAGCATCCCGGTGGAACCAAGCACTAAAGCTCTAGGCATTATTTCCAACTGTCTTGACTAGTAGGGACTCAAAGGCTGCGACTGCGCCTTCCTTGGAGAATATTCTGGCAACCACTTCCTGATTATTTGCTCCAAGTTCCCTGAGGTTGGATTGGGATAGTAGTTCTGAAGCGGTTGTGAAGGCCTCGGCCGGAGACTGAACCAGCTTGAGGCCTGGTAGCTCGCCAAAAGTGAGCCTGAGGCCGTCCAAGTCTGTCGAGACCACGGGCAGTGCGGAGGCCATGTACTGAATCACTTTGTTGGGAAAAGCTGCGTTTGAAACTAGGGATCTGTGCATTGTGTTGATTGCAACATCCGCTATAGACAGGTACCTAGGTAGATCTTGGAAAGAGACAAAACCGGTGAAGATCACTTTTTCTTCAACACCAAGCTCCGAAACAAGTTTTCTCAGCCCTCCCTCCTGCTCCCCACCGCCAATCAGGACAAGCCGCTGATTGCTAGATGCGCCTTTCGCAAATTCCCTGACGAATTCAGGTAGTCCGGAGAAGTAGAAGAAACTGCCCATGTAAAGAATTACCTGATGATTTTGATCAAGTCCTAAAGTTTTTCTAATCTCTGTCCGATGTCCAGAGGCTTTACTGAAGTGCTGCAGGTCAATCGGTGGTAGATCAACGGAAATCCTTTTTGAGTCAGCACCCATTGACATGCAGTACTTAGCCATGGCTGGGTTATTCGCCGAAACCCAAGTGGAGTTTTTGTAGATGTACTTCTCCGCCAGAAAAACAAGTCTTGAAAACAGATTCTTTCTTATCTTGTGACTTACATCCAAAGCCCTGAAAACGAATGGAATATTTCTTTGCCTGGCTACCCTAAGCGCTTGCCATCCTGACGTTGGAACCGAAAAACTAACAATCACATCAGGCCGAAAATCATCCACAACTTTCTTGAAGGCTGAGCCAAAATTAAGGGCGGTCAGTAGCCTTCCAATAAGCGATCCGCTTGCAAGCTGAGGTGTGTAGAGAGTAATTCGGGCCTGGGAAACGACTCCTCCCTGAATTTCAGATTTGAAACCCTGAGACTTTATCTTTGCCTTATCCCAGCCTTCCGGGAACTGAACAAAGCCAACCTGGTGTCCCCTGAGTGCTAAGTGCTCAGGAAACTCATGCATCTCAAAGATGGGTTTTTCGAGGTAGTTCACCTCGTGCAGGAAAAGAATCCTCAAGTTCTACCCATCCTTAGATTGGGCTTTTATGCCAATAAGAGATTGCCAGAAACTTCTAGCCAGCTCTTCTCGCCTCACGGCGCATTCTCTGCTCGGCAGGATCTGGAACAGGTACAGCCGATATGAGCTTCTTGGTGTATTCCTGCACTGGGTTCTTTAGGATCTGGTCTCTATCTCCAACCTCTACCAGCTCACCGTTTTGCATAACTGCAATTCGGTGGGCGAGCATGTCCACAACCGCCAAGTCGTGAGAGATAAATAGGCAAGCAAACTTCAGCTGCTCCTGCAGCTCAAGCAGTAGCTCTAAAAACCTCGCCTGGACCGAAACATCGAGTGCTGAGGTTGGCTCATCCGCAATCAGTAGGTCGGGCCTTAGGGCAATGGCTCTAGCGATACCAACGCGCTGTCTTTGACCTCCGGAGAGCTCGTGCGGGTAGCGGTTTCGGTAGGACCTGGGAAGCTCGACCGAATCAAGTAGGTCCTCGACCATGGTGTTCAGGGCGTCTCCCTCGGCCCTGCCAGCCAGCAGCAGCGGCTCTCCGATGCTCTCTCCAATCGGGAGCCTTGGGTTCAGCGAGCTGCCTGGGTCCTGGAAGACGATGCCGGTGTGCTGGCGAAGGCTTCTCAGCTTCTTCTGGTCAGCTCCCCCGATTTCTTCCCCAACCAGCTTGATTGAGCCCTCAGAGATGGGCAGAAGGCCGATGGCAGCCCTTCCAACGGTGGTCTTACCCGAACCTGACTCTCCCACCAGCCCCAGGATTTCACCCGGGTAGATCTCAAAGGAGATGTTCTTGGCTGCGGTGAAGGCGGGGACTCTGCCGCGCTTGGGGTAGGTGACCGAGACGTTGCTCAGAGCTAGAACCGGCTGCTTAGCCCCGTCAGTGCTCAGCTCCCGCTTAGCAGCCTTACCGAGCTTCGGAACGGCTGCGAGCAGCGACTGGGTGTATGGGTGCGTAGGTCTATTGAAGATCTGATCTGATGTTCCCTGCTCGACGGTGTAGCCGTCCTTCATCACCAGGATTCGATCAGCCAGGTCAGCAACCACTCCCATGTCGTGAGTGATCAGCACAACCGCGGAGTTGAGCTTGTCCTTTAGGTTTCTCATCAGATCGAGAATTTCCGCCTGCACCGTCACATCTAGCGCGGTGGTGGGCTCATCGGCAATCAGAAGACCTGGGTCGCAGGAAAGGGACTGAGCGATCATGGCTCTTTGTCTCTGGCCACCGGAGAGCTGGTGGGGATACTTGTTGAAGCTCTTCTCGGGTTCTGGAATCTCAACCAGGGTGAGAAGCTCAATGGCCTTCTCTCTTGCCTGCTTCTTGCTCATTGGCAAGTGAGTCTGAAGTGCCTCAACGATCTGGAAACCAATTGTGTAGACGGGGTTTAGAGCTGTCATTGGCTCTTGGAAGATGTAGGCAACTTCCTTGCCGCGGAATTTTCTGACCTGGTTCTCTGGAACCCCGATCATCTCCTGGCCGCGGACCTTGACCGAGCCAGTAACACGAGCGTTGGTGGCTAGTAGCGACATAAGTCCCATCTGCGAGGAGGACTTTCCTGAGCCAGACTCACCCACGATGGCGAGAACCTCACCGGCCGCCACCTCGTAGTTCATGTCGATGGCGGCTGGATACCAGACACCATCCACCCAGAACTCAACGTTGTAATCAGTTACCTTCAGCACGGGTTCATTAGCCATTTATCCGCTCCTTACGTGCAAAAATCACAGGGTGAAAAGACCCACCTCGAGTTACCTGATTGCAATCCTCGCAATCATCATGGCTACTCTCGCCCTGGTTCAAACTCTCTTCTTTTCCGAACCCGAGGCCGGTCGAAAAGGCGCAGCAATTGTTCTTCTGGTTTTGGGGCTCGTCTTTAGCTACTACGTCATCCCCTACCTCGACCTTAGAGAGGACCGACTGGTTGTTGTCAATCCGATTCTCAGACACGAAATTGGACTTGGCGCTATCGAATACGTCGATACTCGATACGCCCTGAACGTAGGAGGCGATTTCGGAAAGGTCTCCGCTTGGGCAGCACCTGCTCCAGGAAGACTCAGACACCGCAGCCACTCCACTGAGGACTTTAGAACTCTGAACCTGAAGGACGGGGCGAACGTTAGACCCAGTGATCTTCCAAGCACCATTTCCGGCTCCTACGCCCTGATGATCAAAAGAGCGCTCGAGAAGCCCCAGGCCAACAAGACTTACACCAAAAGCATTAACCGATTGGGTGTTGGGCTGATTGTGCTTCCAGCTCTGGCCGTTATCTTTACGCAACTGACTTAGCCTTTGCTGCCTTGGCGATTTCGCGATCCTTCTTGGTGATCTTGCGCTTCTGACGAGGGTCAAAGGCATCTCTTAGGCCATCACCGATGAAGTTGATGCAAAGAGCGATTGTCACAATCAATAGGCCCGGCCACCAAAACAGCCACGGGTAGATGGTGAACGAGTCTTGGTTCTGAGAGATAAGAAGACCTAGAGAAACATCCGGAGCTACCACTCCGAAGCCCAGGAAGGACAGACCGGTCTCCAAAAGAATTGCCGAGGACATAAGGAGCGAAACCGACACGATTACAGTTCCCATGGCGTTAGGCAAAATGTGCTTGAAGATAATCCTTCTGTTGTCCGCTCCTGCCACCCTGGCTGCATCCACGAACTCGCGCTCGCGTAATGACAAGAACTCTGCTCTGACCAAACGGGCCAGACCGGTCCAGGCAAAAAGTCCTAGGAACAAAGCTAGGAAGAACACACCGAGGTTTCCAACCTGGATACCAATCACAGCTCCAACGATGATGGAGGGAACAGTGATGATCAGGTCAGTGAATCTCATTAGTGCATTGTCAATCCACTTTCCAAAGAAGCCCGACACGGCTCCCAGGACTGTACCGATGAAAGTTGCGACGATACCAATCACAAACATCACCGTGATGGACTGCTGAGCGCCTCGCATTACTAGGGAGAAGTAATCACGACCAATAGCATCCTGACCGAATGGGTGCTGACCCACCTGCATGCCTGTGCCATCGATAAAGGGTGGAATTAGATCTAGGGTTGGCTCTCCCAAACCTGAAATTTCAGGTATGTCTCGGATGTCCCACTGCCACCAGCCAGGGAAACGAATTGGCTGTTCTTCAGTTCCCAGCTGAATACCGCCAGCGGTGAAAACAAAAAGAATGATGAATATCAAAACTGCCAACGAGATCATCGCCGCGCGGTGTCTTAGAAAGCGGCGAACGATAATTTGACCTTGGCTTAGGCCAGCGGTCTCTAACTGTTCGATTGACTCTTCTTTGCCAATCGCGTCTGGATTTAGGTCTTTTGCCATTTACTTAGTCACCCTAATTCTTGGATCGAGTGCGGAGTAGATAAGGTCTGCAATCAAGTTAAAAATCAATGCCGACATGCTGGTAATCAGAACTACGCCCATAACACCGTTTAGATCAACCCTTCCCAGTGCCTGGTTGAAGATCGTTCCCATGCCCCGCCAGGCAAAGACCTGCTCGGTGATAATCGCACCACCAATCACGCCCGCGAAGTCAAAAGCCATGATGGTTGTCAGAGGAATAAGAGAGTTTCTAAACGCGTGACGCATCACAACAGTTCGCTCATTCAGACCCTTGGCTCGAGCTGTTCTGATGTAGTCCTGGTTCAGAACTTCTAGGAGTGATGCTCTGGAGAAACGCAGGTATCCGGCCAGAGAAATCAGCATCAGTGCGGAGGTCGGCAGGATGAGGTGAGTAAAGGTGTCAATTCCGCTTATCCAGATGTCAGCCTGAAGATCAAGCGTTGAGTCACCCACAGTTTTGATCGGGCGACCAAATGCAATCTCGTTAAAGTATTCGTTCCAGCTCTGCATATAGCGATCGAGGACTATGAGACTGGCGTTGATGAAGGCCACAATCGCTGCAGTTCTGGCAACTGCCCGGCGCTCATCCCCACCGAAAATCAGACCCGCTCCAGCACCGACGGCGATGGTTGCTATCGCGAGCAGGAACAACATTCCTCCATCAAATTCAGAGGTGAAAATTGGTTGCATTATGAAATAGAAAACTGGTGTTAGCAGGGCCATAGCCATAGAAACCATGGTGCTGCGGCGATTTGATAATCCAGTCGAAAGTTGAGTAATTCCAAGTGCTGCGCCTACAGCCATCAGTGTTATTACCACTGGCCCAAGTGACGGCTCGATCAACCAGCCAGAGCCGGAGATGTAGGCCAGGACGGCAGCTGTGGTTGCCGCTGCTGCGGCAAACGTAATTGCCAAACGCTTCTTATCTCCACCGAGAACCCCCATCCAGAAGACTCCTGCAACAACGCTGAATCCAATCAAGAATGGCGGAGTGATTGTCGGACTAGCCAAGAAGTCGTTGAATCCGATGGCACCAAATTGTTTGAGCAAAACCGCAACCCAGAAAATTGGAAGCGAGTAAAAAAGAAAAGCTGTGAAAGTAACCGAGTAATCGAATCGACTGTACTGGCGAAGTGCAGAGACGATTCCAATCGTGATTCCGATGATGATGGAAAGAATTGTCGCCACGATTACCAGACGAATAGAGACTGGGATTGCAAGACTTAGCGCCGTAAGAATAGGTGCCCCGTCAAGTCCAATTCCCAGCGTGAAATCGCCCCAGAGGAAACCCAAGACTCCTTCAAGCCAGAGAAAATATCTAACAGGTGGTGGGACGTCAAGCTGCAGGTCTTTGGTGTATTGCTCAATCAGATATTGAGCATTGGGCTCAGTGCTGAGGCGAAGGTCTTCTAGAGGATCACCGGAAATTGCCGTGAGGTTATAGATAAGAAATGTCGAGCCAAGCAGAATCAGCACCAAAGCGCCGAGCCGTCTAACTATGTAAGCAACCACACTGTCTCCCAAAAAACTGCCTTGAAAAGCCTAAACCCTTTTTAGAAATCAGCCCCACGAACCCGAAAGTCCGTGGGGCTGAGTTCTTAGTTCGCTGCTACCAGCGCCACTCCTCGATGTTCCAAACTAGGTTTGGCGAGAATGGTCCGGGCCTTACATTCTTCAGGCCAGCTGCGGTTGCAGCAACGGATGGGTGCTGGAATAGTGGCAGACCTACTGCATCCGCGAAGTATTCCTTCTCGAACTCTAGGTTTGCGTTGAACTTCTGAGCATCATTGAGGTCATCAAAGTGCTTGGTTAGAGCTGCTTCAACCTTCAGGTTCTTCCAGTTGAAGTAGTTCTGTGCACGAGCCTTGTCAGTTGCTGGATCCCAACCATAGATGTTTCTCAAAGAGGTGAAGAACGTCGAGGTCTGTGACCAAGCAAAGAACTGAACATCGTGCTTAGCGGTGCTCAACTCGCCACCCCATGCAACCAGTGGGTTTGGAGTGATCTTGATGCCGACCTTCGCAGCTGCAGCAACAATCAGTGCAGCCTGGTTGGTACGACGCTCGTTAGTTGGAGTTCCGTAAAGCATCTTTAGCTCTAATGGGTTAGTGGTTGAGTAGCCGTGCTTCTCAAGCAGCTTCTTAGCCTCTGCTAGACGAGTGGTCTCGTTAGCAGTGTAAGGACGAACACCGTTTGCAGCTGCCATCTTGGCGTGGTTTGGGTTGTTCGTGAAGTAAGGAGTCATTGAGTTCAGTACACGTGCGCTTGAGTCAACACCCTTGACCAGCTTGTCAACGATTTCCTGACGAGGAACTGTCAACAGAACTGCACGGCGAAGATCTTCAGCCTTCTGTGCACTCATACCTGCCCATGATGGACCGTTGAGTACAACGTCGAAGTGCTCGTAGAGGGCAGCGGAGTAACCGATGACCTTGACGTTCTTGTTAGCCTTCAGCGAGTCAACAGCTTCCTTGGTTGGCTGTGGAGACATAACGTCTACCTCACCATTTACAAGTGCTTGTGCAGCAGCTGTGGCGTCGTTGATTACAACCAACTGGAAGTTCTTGATGGTTGGTTTCTTGCCCTTGTAGCGAGGGTTCAGCGCAAGCGAAACGCTCTTACCTGGAACCGCGCTCTTTACAACATATGGACCAGATGCAACCAGAAGCTTCGGGTTAGTGCTGGAGGTAACACCGGTGGTGTTGAGAATGTTGTATGAGGTGTTCCACTGGTCAGCAATTCTCTTAAGAGTGGTCCAGTCTTTGGCACGTACGGCCTTGAAGAAACGAACCTTTGCTGCCTGGTTGGTGTCGTTTGGATAAGCAAGCTGCGTCAGTGCGTGAACTGGCTTTCCAAGACCAATCTGGATTTCCCAGTTGGAAACGAACTCGTTGTACTCAAAAGTAATTGTTCTTCCACCATCGGTGATGGTTGGGAACTTGGTGATCTTCTCAGTTCCACCGCGCTTACCTGCGGAGTCCCATAGGGTTCCAGTGGCAGCGTTGTCGTATAGACCGGATGAGATTACCCATGACAGAAGAACGTCATAGGCGTCAATTGGAGCACCGTCAGACCAAACGAGGTTTGGTTTAACTGTGTACCTGACCCTTAGCGGGCTCTTCGAGATTTGCTTGTAGGTTCCAAAGTCAGTCTTCTTTAGAAGCTGTGCCTTGTCGTTGTAGTAGTTGAAGCCATCGCCAGTTAGTGCTGCGATAACTCCATTCTCAACGAGGTTGTGCTGACGGTGAGCAGAGTTCAGCGAAGTTGGTGTGTTAGATCCAACGTAGCGAACAGTGTCCTTGGTGGCAGCAGACGCTGGTGCAATACCAAGCGAGGTTGCCAAAAGGGCAGCAGTCGCAGCAGCTCCACTCCAGCGCACGATGCGCGATAGTTTCATTACTGTCTCCTTTAGTAGTTGACCTGCTTCCACCAATAAGGGGAAAGTCAATTGGGTAAAACTATAAGCGAGAATATTGGTCAATGGTTAACCCAAATTTCACTTCCCTAAGCCCGAAAAATGGCTTGAAAGCGGTTGCGAGATTCTTGGGGGTAAGGTGAGCAGGGATTTGAACCGAATTGGGTCAAAAAGCGGCAAAGCCATCTGCCTCGTGGTCTGTTTCGTAGTGGCTCTTGGCCTTATAAATACAGTGTTTTTGGCCCCAATCCAGGAAAACTTCGAAAGTTTTGCCTTCTCTGCCCTTCTGATTTACCTGGCCTGGCTGCTGTTCTGGCAGCCCCATATAGAAGTCTCAGAGCAGGGCGTAATAATCGTTAATCTTCTCAGGACCCACCAGATCCCCTGGGGCCAAATCGTCCGAATTGACACCCGCTGGGCCTTGGAGATTTTTACCGAAAAGCGCAAGTACACCGCCTGGTCCGCTCCGGCCCCCGGTCGCCACACCTCAATGCTGGCAAGCAGGGACCAGGGCGAGCACCTTCCAAAATCTTCTTATGTTGCCGGAACGGTTCGGCCGGGAGATTTGGTCAATACGGATTCAGGCTCCGCGGCGGCAAGAATCAGAGCACTTTGGGAACAAAAGAAAGATCAAGTAACAACAGCAGAAGAGCAAACAAGTTGGAGTAAAGCCAAACTGATTGTTCTATTTGTTTTACTGGCCGCTAACGCTGCTTCGTTTTTGATCTAAAGCTAGCCCAAAGCTCTCTAGCTTCATCCAACAGTCTTTTTGCATCTGGCAGTCTCTTCTGGCGAGGATCGAAGGCATCTCTAAGACCATCACCGACAAAGTTGATCGCCAGTGCGATTACGACAATAAACAAACCTGGATACCAAAACAGCCAAGGTCTTGTCTTAAATGCTTCGTTGTATTCGCTGATTATTTGCCCAAGAGAAATGTCGGGAGCTGTAATTCCAAAGCCAAGGTAGCTCAGCGAAGTCTCAATCAGGATTGCTGCTGACATTAGCAATGTGGCATTCACAATGATTACTCCCACCGAGTTAGGCAGGATGTGCTTGAAAATGATTCTGGTCGTTGAAGCCCCCGCGACCCGGGCCGCATCAACAAATTCTCTCTCGCGCAAAGACAAGAATTCGGCTCTGACCAATCTGGCAAGGCCTGTCCAGGCGATGAACCCAAGCAGCAGCCCTAGAGCAATCGCATTGCCTCCAAAGGTTCTTCCCAAGACCGCTCCCAGAACCAGGGTTGGAATGATGATGATTACGTCGGTAAAGCGCATTAGTAGCGAATCAACTCGTCCTCGCAAAAACCCTGATACTGCCCCGACCACAACACCGATAACAGTTGCTATAACCCCAACCAGGAGAATCACTGTCAGCGACTGCTGGATGCCCCGCATGACTCTGGCAAAGATGTCCTTGCCTAAGGTGTCCTGCCCGAAGGGGTGCTCGCCAATTGCAAATGGCCAGAGAGAAAAAGTTGGAGCTCCTCCTGGATTGAGAACCTCGTAGTTCTCATACCAGTTGTATTTCCACCAGCCCGGAATCCTGATGCCATCGATCACCAACCTGCCAGTGTTGGGATCGGTAATTAGGTTTCCGGTTCCGCCAAATACAACCCCGACTGATGTGAAAGCAAGCAGCGTTATAAGCCCCAGAACAATTAGCGAAGAAATCGCTGCCTTGTGAGCAAAGAAACGTTTTCTGACAATCGCAGAAAGTGATAACCCTTCGGTTTCTCTCTGGGTCAGCTCCGCCTCTGGATTTAGTTCTAACTTTTTCTTGGCCATCACTGCACCCGAATTCTTGGATCAAGCGCCGAATACAAAAGGTCTGCGACCAGGTTTCCCAGCACCGCAAATAAACCGGTGACCAGGAAGAAACCCATTACGAGATTCACATCGACCGCAGCCAGTCCACGGTTGAACAGCGATCCCATTCCCTCCCAGGCAAATACCCGCTCGGTGATGATGGCCCCGCCGATCAGTCCAGAAATGTCAAAAGCGATGATGGTTGTGATTGGAATCATGGCATTGCGGAAGGCGTGACGAACTACGACTCTGCGCTCCCCTAGTCCCTTAGATCTTGCAGTGCGAATGTAGTCCTGGTTCAGAACCTCCAGGAGGCTGGCTCTGGAGTACCGGGTGTAGCCGGCAACAGAGACGATCATCAGGGCAATGGTTGGCAAAAGCAGATGCGAATAACTATCGA
>JBDLRV010000030.1:0-4045 GCA_039799865.1 Actinomycetota bacterium
TTAGCTATGACGAAAACGGGTTGATTCCAGTAATTGCGCAGGATGCCAATACCAAGCAGGTACTGATGCTTGGCTATGCCAATCTCGAAACACTGAGCGAGTCAATCCAGTTAGGCAAACTTGTTTTCTTCTCTCGCTCCAGGGGACAAAGATGGCTCAAGGGAGAAACCAGTGGAAACTTTTTACACATTGAGTCATTAGAAAAGGATTGCGACTCAGACGCCGTGCTCGCACTTGTGCACCCTAAGGGTCCAACTTGCCACACAGGGTCAGCCAGTTGCTTTGGGGGACCCAGTGATTAGTGCTGCCGAGGCAAGGGAACTAGCTCGCTCCTTCAATGTAATTCCAATCACCAAGAGACTCTTTTCCGGTACCGAGACGCCGTTAGGTATCTATAACAAGCTTTGCGGAAGTAGACCTGGGACATTTCTTTTAGAGTCTGCTGAGCAAGGAGTATGGGGGCGCTACTCCTTTATTGGGGTCTCAACCCGGGGGTTTCTAACTTACGAAGACGGCATTAAGTGGACTTCAAAGCAAGATCCGCTCCCACGTGGAGAACTAAGCCCCAATCCACTGGAAGCTCTGAGGCAAATGCAAGCATCTTGGAAATCTGCGCCAGCAGAATTTCCTCTCAGTGCGGGGCTCGTGGGCCACATCAGCTGGGGACTGACTTCACTCCTTGAAAAGTTGCCTGAGCCGAAGCAAAGCGACTACAAAATTCCGCTCTACAGCTTTTCTCAATTCAAAGAGCTGGTGGTGCTCGATCACCTCAAGTCAGAGATAGTCCTAGTAAGTCTGCTATTTGTTTCAGACGCTTCTAAGATTGAGGCTCTCCACCAGGAGGCTGTGGATGCGATTGCAAGTCTAGAGAGAAGCCTCAGGTTGCCAACTGAGTCAATTCTTACAACCCCCTCCTGGCCGGATCCAATTACGACAGAGCGGACTGGGCATGATGCATTTCTCGACCAAGTAAATCGCTCGAAAAAGCATGTGGTCGCAGGAGATGTCTTCCAGGTGGTTATCTCTCAGCGATTTGACCAGGAATTTGATGGTGATGCACTTGATGTCTACCGTGCACTCAGAGCAACAAACCCGAGTCCTTACATGTACCTCTTGCGCCTTCAAGACAACCACGGCGCCTACGAAATTGTTGGCTCTTCTCCTGAGGCATTAGTGAAAATTGAGAAACGAAGAGTAACCACTCACCCGATTGCAGGGTCAAGGCCGAGGGGGCAGGGTTGGCTCGAAGATGATGTTCTTGCCGAGGAGTTACTTGCCGATACAAAAGAGCGCAGTGAGCACCTCATGCTCGTCGATCTTGCGAGGAATGATCTGCTAAAGGTTTGTGAGCCGCAGAGCGTGCAGGTTGGCGAGTTTATGCAGGTTCATCGCTTCAGCCACGTCATGCACTTGGTTTCAACAGTCGATGGCCAATTACGCGAATCAATGTCAGCGGTAGACGCACTGCTGGCAACATTTCCGGCTGGGACTTTGTCAGGCGCTCCCAAGCCGCGGGCACTTGAAATCATCGCCGAGCTTGAGCCAACTGATAGGGGATTATTCGGTGGAGTAGTTGGCTACTTTGACTTTGAAGGCAACGCAGACCTCGCAATTGCGATCCGTACTGCGGTAATTAGAGACGGCGCTGCACACGTTCAAGCAGGAGCGGGGATTGTTTTGGACTCCGTTCCAGAGTCTGAGTATCAAGAGACCAAATCAAAAGCGGCAGCGGTTCTTAGGGCTATTGCAGCGGCAAAGGCGATGAAACTTGGGTAGAGGAATAGCTGTTTTAGTACTTTTCTACGGGCTTACATGGAGTTCACTTCTCCTGCCCTGGTTGTTGGTTGGAGAAAGAACCTTAGCCGGCGCTGAATTGAGTCAGGTTTTGGTCAGCTTGCCGGCAGTTGCAATTCTGATGGCCCTGATAGCGCTGTACAGAAAATTTCCTCGAGCCCTAATCGTCGCATCTGTTGCGTCGATGCTTTTGGCAGCGTTGATAGCTGTTTTCACTGATTTCTCATTAGCACCAGCAAGCCTTGAGCTTCAGGAGTCTGTAACTGGAATAGCGGGAGAATCCTCCCTTGGCGCTCAGACTCTCTGGCCTTACATCTTCGCTGCCACATCCGTAGTTTCGATTCTTTTGGGCATCTGGGTGGCTAGCCTTCCTGTGTCCACCAGGGTAAGAGTGGACGAACCTGGTGCAAATGATGTGCGTTCAATCTGGGATGAGCAGGTTTAGCGTAGAATTCTGGTTTGGAGGAATCAATGTCTAGTCACGAATCAGAACCAGGCCACGGAAATTCAATTGCTGCATGGGCAACAGTCCTAGTTGTCATTCTGGCTTTTGCGATTGGAACCCTCTTCTTTTTTCTTGACAACGCTCTCGTAGTCTGGCTTTCCGCAGCTTTGGCTCTTGGTGGTGTCGGACTTGGCTACTACCTCAAGAAAAACGGTTATGGGGTAGAGGGCGACAAAGCTAAGCACTAGTGCTAGAAAAGTTATTCGCCCAGGCGCTTCAGGACGCAAATCAGCGCGAAAAAGTAGTCTCTAAAGCTGATCTTCTCGATGCGATCTCAAAACTTCCTCCACCACCTGATGTCTATCAGGCCCTCAAGCCATCCAGCAGCGTCAAGCTCATCGCGGAAATAAAGCGTGCTAGTCCCTCAAGGGGTTTCTTGGCCGAGATTCCTGATGCAGCCGAATTGGCAATTGGTTACCAAAACAGTGGCGCTCACGCGATCTCTGTCCTTACGGAAACTAGTGGATTCATGGGCAGCATGGAGGATCTTCGAGCAGCAGCGGGCGCAGTTGAGATTCCGGTGCTTAGGAAGGACTTCATTTCTAATGAGTACCAGATACTTGACGCCAGAGCCGCCGGAGCATCTTTTATCCTGCTGATTCTTAGCTACCTAGACATTAGGCGAGCTGAAGAGCTGATGTCTTTTGCTAGCTCGCTCGATCTTGGGGTTCTGGTCGAGACACACTCTGAAGCCGAAGTTTTGGCAGCGTTGTCTATTGAAGCGAAGCTGATTGGAATCAACACCCGGGATTTGAAGACTTTCGCAACAGATCCAAAGCTATTTGCAGATCTTGCCGGCTCACTTCCATCTAATGTCATCAAAGTGGCTGAGTCATCCGTGAAAAACATTGACGATGTAAAGCGCTATCGAGATACCGGAGCCGACGTGGTCTTGGTTGGAGAAGCACTTGTGACAGGGGATTGGCAGAAACTTATCCCACAGATTGTCGCCGTCTCTTAGTATTTACCCATGTCCGGCAACCTAACCAACTCAACTGGTCCATATTTTGGGCCCTATGGTGGTCGCTTCGTGCCTGAGCCACTCATTGAGGCCCTCGACCAGCTGGACGATGTTTATCGGAAGGCCAAAGCCGACCCGGCTTTCGTTAGCGAGCTCGATGAGCTTCACAGAACCTACACCGGTCGGCCTTCCATCATTACGGAAGCCGCAAGGTTTGCTAAAGAAGTTGGCAACCTGAGGGTCTTTCTCAAGCGCGAAGACCTCAATCACACAGGTAGTCACAAAATAAACAATGTCATGGGCCAGGCGCTATTGACTAAGCGCATGGGTAAGAAGCGAATCATCGCAGAGACAGGAGCTGGTCAGCACGGAGTTGCTTCGGCCACCGCTGCTGCATATTTCGGACTTGAGTGCGTTGTATACATGGGCGAGGTTGATACCGAACGTCAAGCGCTGAATGTGGCTCGAATGAAACTTCTTGGCGCTGAGGTCGTTGCGGTCAAGACAGGGTCTAGGACTCTGAAGGATGCAATCAACGAAGCAATGAGAGATTGGGTCGCCAACGTTGAAACAACTCACTATCTGCTTGGCACGGTCGCAGGGCCCCACCCGTTCCCGACAATGGTGAGGGATTTTCACAGCGTAATAGGCAAGGAATCAAGAAAGCAGATGTTGGAGCTGACCGGTCAACTTCCGGCTGCAGTAGCTGCGTGTGTTGGCGGGGGATCAAATGCCATCGGGATTTTCCACGGTTTCATAGACGACCCCCAGGTGCAGCTGTGGGG
>JBDLRV010000031.1:0-9492 GCA_039799865.1 Actinomycetota bacterium
GCAGCCTTGAAGCGAGGCTCGTCGTGGATTACCAGTCCCCTGCCGCCACAGCACTCGCAAGTCTCGGAGTAAGTCTCGAGAAGTCCAATGCCAATCTTCTTCCTAGTCATCTGGACTAGACCCAGTGAGGTAATTTCACTGACCTGGTTCTTTGTTCGGTCACGGCTTAGGCACTCTAGGAGTCTTCGCCTTACAGCTTCCTGGTTTGATTGCTGAATCATGTCAATGAAGTCAATGACGATGATTCCACCGATGTCCCTCAGGCGAAGTTGGCGAACCAGCTCCTCCGCAGCCTCCAGATTGTTCTTGGTGACAGTCTCCTCGAGATTTCCACCTGAGCCGATGAACTTACCGGTGTTCACATCGACAACGGTCATTGCCTCGGTTCTGTCGATAACAAGTGAACCGCCGGAAGGGAGGTAGACCTTGCGCTCTAATGCCTTGACAATCTGGTCGCCAATTCGGAAGTGATCAAAAATATCTTCAGAGTCCGAGTACTCAACCAGTCGCTCCACAAGATCTGGAGCAACATTTGCGAGGTAGCTTCGGATTGTGGAATTGGCTGTCTTGCCACTCACCACAAGCCGTTGGAAGTCCTCGTTAAACACGTCACGAATGATTTTTACTAGAAGTTCTGGCTCTGAGTGGAGCTGCATCGGTGCTTTGCCGCTTTCGGCTTGGCGAGTGATTTCTTCCCACTGCATCTGCAGTCTCTCGATATCAAGCTTGAGCTGCTCCTCCGTAGCGCCCTCTGCCGCGGTTCTGACAATCACTCCCGCTTCGTCTGGTAATGCACCTTTCAAGATTTGCTTTAGACGTGCACGCTCACCCTCGGGTAGTTTCCGAGAAATACCTGACATGTTGCCCGCGGGAACGTAAACCAGGAATCTTCCAGGCAGAGAAATCTGAGATGTCAGACGTGCTCCCTTTTGACCAACTGGATCTTTTGTGACCTGCACTAGCACCTGGTCACCAGTTTTTAAAGCGAGCTCAATTCGTCTTGGTTGGTTTCCAGTCTCGGCGGCATCCCAATCCACCTCACCCGAATAAAGAACGGCGTTGCGGCCTCGGCCAATATCAACGAAGGCTGCTTCCATCGAAGGCAAGACGTTCTGAACCTTACCCAGATAGACGTTGCCGATAATGGAGACGCTTTGCGACTGGGTCACATAGTGCTCAACCAGCAGTCCGTCTTCTAAAACGCCAATCTGGAATCGGCCGTCGTCTTCCCTGACCACCATCTTGCGATCTACAGATTCGCGACGTGCCAGGAATTCGCTCTCCGTAACCGTTGATCGGCGGCGCCCGGTATCTCTGGAGTCCCTGCGTCTTTGACGCTTAGCTTCGACTCTGGTTGAGCCGTCCTCTTCTTTCTTTTTTTCCTTTTGCGGCTTTAGCTTTTCCTTAGGAGCTTCCTTCTTCTTGCGCTCCTTGCGCTCTGGCTTTGGTTCAGCTTTTTTCTTAGCCGGTCTATCGACAGCTGGCGTCGGTAGTGAGGGTGCTTGAAATATCAGCTGCGTTGCAACTGGCTTTGCTGGTTCTTCTTTTTTCTTTGCCACTTGTGCCTAAATGGCCTTTAGTTCACACCCTTGAGGGCCCTCTTGTGATTCAAGCCGCGACCTGAATCGAAACCTAATGCGTCAAAACACGTTGCTTTGACGAAACCTTCGATGCGCGTGTGATCGCATCTAGCTAGAAGTATGCCACGCATGACCTAAAAATGGGATAATTCCCCTGTGTTCCCCGTATTTCTAATCATTTTCGGTGCTGTTGGCTGGATTGCCAGCTTTGGATTGACGCTCGAAAGAATCAAGGTGGCCGGGGACCCAGGAGCGGCAACCGCCTGCGACATCTCACCTTTCATCAGCTGTAAGTCGGTAATGCTGTCAGAACAGGCGGCACTGTTTGGTTTTCCAAATCCTCTAATTGGCCTCGCTGCTTTTTTTGCGCCTATTGTTGTCGGCTTTGCAATCTTGGCAGGAGCTAAATTTGCCAGTTGGTTCTGGCAAGCATTTCTTTTTGGACACGTGCTTGCCATGGCCTTCGTCTTCTGGCTCTTTAGTCAAAGCGTCTATGTCATTGGGTCGCTGTGCATCTATTGCATGGTTGCCTGGACTGCAACCATCCCGCTCTTCTGGGCAATCTTTGGTTTCGCCGGTAAAGAAGGCCATCTGGGATCAAAGATGGTTCGGGTTGGAACCTTCGCCTATGAGTGGGCCTGGGTGCTAACGGTAATCACCTATACAGTGCTAATAACGCTAACAGTGATTCACTTCTGGGACTTCTGGCCAACTTTGTTCTAGAACCAGATTGCTAACTCGCGCTTAGCGCTCTCCTCTGAGTCTGAACCATGAACAAGATTCTGAATAACTTTGGTGCCCCAATCTCTGCCAAGATCGCCTCGTATTGTTCCTGGAGCTGCAACAGTTGGGTCGGTTACACCCGCGAGTGATCGAAAACCTTCGATGACTCTTTCTCCTTCAAGTCGAATTGCCACCGTGGGGCCTGAGAGCATGAACTCCATGAGGGGTTCGTAGAAGGGCTTGCCCTCGTGTTCGGCATAGTGTTTTGCAAGTAAGTCTCGGTTGGGCTGCACAAACTTCAGATCAGCAACTTTGTAGCCCTTGGCCTCGCAGCGCGAGATGATTTCCCCTACCAGATTGCGTCTAACGCCATCGGGCTTAATTAGTACTAGGGTCGCGTTCAATTTGCTCTCCCATCAACTTGTTGTAATTCTCTCGTGCTTTGTCAATTGTTCCCCCTGCAATCAGGGCCCAAATCCAAAGTCCGACAAGAATTGTCCCGATAACGAACATTCCCCAGAGCCAGAAGCCGCTGACAAGTAGGGCTGCCTGAATGACCCAGCCAATCCAGTAGCCAAAACTGGAGCGCAGAAGTGCCGGCGTGATGATTGCCAAAAGGGCGAATGTCAGGCCAATCCCCCAGATAACCTCTACTGCTGGCAAGGCCGCTGACTGCTCCGCAGCTTTCAAACCGAAAGCTGTAAGGGTTGCAAAGAAAATGACGACTGACTGAAAACTCAAAACTATTGAGGCAAGTAGTCGCTTAGTCGACTTGTTCTTCATCGTCATCCTTCTGCAATTCTTCCAGTACCTCGCCGATTAGGTAAAGCGATCCGGTAACAAATAAGGCGGAATCGGCTTGTTCTGCGATAAACCTAGCCTCCTCGAAGGCCTCTGACACCCTCCCGAAACTGCCGACAACATTGCCGCCCTGGCTAGTTATCTTGTCCGCTAGCTCTGAGGCCGAAAGGGCCCTTGGTCCAATTACTTCGGTCACGACGATTGCAGGAAACATCTGGGCGAATTGCCTAGCCGCAGTGTCAACGTCCTTATCCGAGAGCATCGCAACCAGTCCGATTCGCTCCACATCACCAAAGTGTTGCGATATCGCTGATTGCAGGCTTCGCAGTCCAGCTGGATTATGAGCCCCGTCAATGACAATTAGAGGATCTTTACCGACTACCTGCAATCTTCCGGGGCTCACAACATCCGCCATTGCCACTCGAAGGTATTCATCCGCGATAGCTCTTCCCCCGAGGAACTGTTCAACTGCCACGATTGCAGTCGCCGCATTCTCAGCCTGATGACTTCCAATTATTGGCATCCAAAGATCGGGGTAATTTCCAGCACTTCCTCTGACGGAAAATCGGGTTCCCATTCCTTCGGAAGACACTGACTCAAGAAAAAAGTTTTCACCAGCCAAGAAAACATCCTGCGATGACTTCTTGCGCAAAATCTCAATCACAGAGGATTTCTGAGGCGAGGAGACAACCAAGGACTTCTCCTTGATGATTCCCGATTTTGTGACAGCTATCTCTTCAACTGTGTTGCCCAGAACCTTGGTGTGGTCGAGATCAATCGCGGTGAAGACTGCAACGTCACCATCCGCAACATTGGTCGAATCCCATTCGCCACCAATCCCCACCTCCAGCACCAAGACATCAACTGGTGCATCAGAAAAGATTTGAAAGGCAATAGCCGTCATCGCTTCAAAGAAAGTCAGAGGCTGCTCACCTTGCTTTGCAAGTCGAGCATCGATTAGTTCTAAGAGTGGCTTGGTTTCGGCATAGGTTTCAAGAAAACGCTCATCATCAATGGGATTACCATCCAGGGAAATGCGCTCATTGAACCTCACCAGGTGAGGTGAGGTCAGCCTTCCAGTCTTGAGACCAAGCTCTCTCAAAATACGTTCAATTATGCGAGCGGTAGAAGTTTTGCCGTTTGTTCCAGTGATGTGGATGATTGGGTAATTGTTTTGAGGATTCCCGAGAATCTCGCAGGCTAGTCTCGTCGGCTCAAGCCTTGGACGCATTTGATGCTCGGGCTTTCTGGCATAAAGCTCTTCGAGAGCTGCCAGCATCGCTTCGCTACTCACCTTTTGGCAAGCTCGATTCGGATTAGTCCGCCCTCTCCCACTGAGAGATCTCCCTCGCCCTCAGCGATACTGAACTCAGTTGCCAGAGTTTCCTCACAAACGAACTGCTGGTGCTTTTGAATGGCTGAAATGGTTTGAGGATCGGCGTAGAGATCTAGAGTAATGCGGTCAGAAACATCCAGGCCCTTGTCTTTCCTGGCCTGCTGGATGTGGCGAATGGCATCCCTTGCAATTCCCTCTTGCTCCAGCTCTTCCGTGACCTCGAGATCAAGCAGCACAAAGCCACCGCTCGTGACACCGGCAGCTGTCGACTCGGATGAGGAAGCTTGCAGAGTCAACTCGTACTCGCCCTCTTCAAGTTGGACAGCTTCTACCAAAACCTTGCCATCGGAAACTTTCCAGTCTCCAGATTTAGCTTTTTGGATGACCTCCTGGACGGCTTTGCCTAGCCTTGGACCAAGCGCTCGAGCATTGACCGTCAAAGTCTTAGTTAGTCCAAACTGCTTAGCCACTTCCTCCGTTGCCCGAACAACTGTGACCTTCTTCACGTTGAGCTCATCTGCAATTAGATCCGAATACCTTGCCAGAGATTCGGCTTCCGCAACTGCAATAGTCAGCTCGCTAAGTGGCAATCTCACCCGAAGTCCATTTGCTTTTCGCAGTGCAAGTGCGGCTGATGCTGCCTCCCGAATAGCATCCATATCTCTGACCAAATCAGCATCGAGAGGAAACTCTTCGGCTTCGGGCCATGACTCGAGGTGGACAGAACGCCCTCCGGTCAGTCCTAGCCACATCTCTTCGCTGATTATTGGCAAAAGTGGGGCAACGGTTCTAAACACGGCCTCGAGGACTGTGTAGAGGGTGTCAAAGGCGTCCTTGTCCCCCGACCAGAACCTATCTCTTGATCGACGGATGTACCAATTTGTGAGAACCTCGGCAAACTCTCGAACTCTGGCAGATGCCAGGTAGCTGTCGAACTCATCTAGATCATTTTGAACAGCAACAATCATTTCTCTGGTCTTAGAAAGAATGTATCGATCCAAAAGATCAGTGGAAGCAAAAGAAGGGCTCGCTTGGTAGTTAGATGCGTTGGCATACAGGGTGAAGAAGTAGTAGCTGTTCCACAGTGGAAGTAGAGCCTGACGAACCCCTTCGCGAATCCCCTGCTCAGTTACAGAAATGTTTCCACCGCGCAATATTGTTGATGACATTAGGAACCAACGCATGGCATCGGAGCCATCGCGATCAAAGACATCGTTGACATCAGGGTAGTTGCGAAGGGACTTAGACATCTTCTGTCCGTCGTTTCCTAAAACAATTCCGTGGCTGATGGCATTTTTAAATGCGGGGCTATCAAACAGTGCGGTTGACAGGACGTGGAGCGTATAGAACCAGCCGCGAGTTTGCCCGACGTACTCAACAATGAAATCTCCAGGGAAGTGGGTTTCAAACCACTCCTGGTTTTCAAATGGGTAGTGCACCTGCGCAAATGGCATTGAACCTGACTCAAACCAGCAGTCCAAAACCTCGGGCACTCTGCGCATCATTGACTTACCGGTCGGATCATCCGGGTTAGGTCTGACGAGCTCATCGATTACTGGCCGGTGGAAATCCGAAGGTCTTACCCCAAAGTCCTTTTCAAGCTCGTCCAGTGAGCCGTAGACGTCTAAGCGCGGATAGTTTGGGTCATCCGACTTCCAAACTGGAATCGGTGCACCCCAGAACCTGTTTCTTGAAATTGCCCAGTCTCGAACATTTTCAAGCCACTTTCCAAAGCTTCCGTTCTTCGTGTGATCAGGAACCCAATTGATCTGCTGGTTCAGCTCCAGCATGCGATCACGAATCTTGGTGGTCTCGACAAACCAAGAAGAAACTGCCTTGTAGATCAGCGGATTCTTGCAGCGGTAGCAGTGTGGGTAGGAGTGATCGTAGGAAGCCTGCCGGAAAAGCCGTCCTGCAGACTTTAGATCCTGAGTAATTGGCTTGTTGGCATCAAAGACATGCTGTCCTGCGTAGGGAGCAATGATCGAAGTGAACTGGCCACGCTCATTAATCGATACATAGGTTGGGATAGAAGCTGCATTGCAAAGCAGCTGATCATCCTCGCCGTATGCAGGAGCTTGGTGAACAATTCCTGTTCCCTCGTCGGCTGTGACGTATTCACCAACGAGTACCTGCCAGGCGTTGGCAACATCAAACTTTTCAGAATCTGCATAGAAGTCGAAGATTCTCTCGTAACGAATTCCAGCCAGAGACTTACCCAGAACGCTATTTGTGAAGTTCTTCTCTGCATCCTCATAACAATCAAAACCAAGTTCACGTAGATAAGTGCCTACCGCACTCTTAGCGAGCAGATACTTTTTGTTTCCGAGCACACTTGCCGGAGCATCGACGACTACATATTCAATTTCTGGACCAACAGCTAGTGCAAAGTTGGTCGGAAGTGTCCACGGAGTTGTTGTCCAAGCTAAAAAGCTAACTCCGGCAAACTCTCCGTCCGTAACTGGAAAAGTAACGGTGACTGATTGATCCTGCCTTGGCTTATAGACCTCATCATCCATACGAAGCTCATGATTGGAAAGCGGAGTCTCGCATCTCCAGCAGTAGGCCAACACCTTAAAGCCCTCATAGATCAATCCTTTTTTGTGAAGCTCTTTGAAGGCCCAGATAACGCTCTCGGTGTAGTTCGCATCGAGAGTTTTGTAGTCATTATCAAAGTCAACCCAGCGGGCCTGCCTGGTTACGTAACTTCTCCAGTCCTGGGTGTATTTCAGTACCGAGCTTTTGCAAAATTCATTGAATTTGCCGATGCCATACTTTTCAATCTCTGGTCTTCCTGATATTCCCAAAAGACGCTCGGCTTCAACCTCAGCGGGAAGTCCGTGAGTATCCCACCCGAATCTTCGCTCCACACGCTTTCCCCGCATGGTCTGGTACCTGGGAACGAGGTCCTTGGTGTATCCCGTTAGAAGGTGACCGTAGTGAGGCAGACCATTGGCAAATGGTGGGCCGTCATAAAAGACAAACTCCTCTGCCCCCGTTTCCAGGCGCTGGTCGATGGACCTTTGAAATGTCCCATCCTTTTCCCAATAACTGAGCACCTCACCCTCGATAGCTGGAAAGCTAGGCGAGGGATTAACGGCACCGCCGGTGCCTTTGTGCTTGGGATACATCGCTACTTTCGAACCTGGGCAGAATAACAATGTTAATCTAGTGAGCATTACTATGCCGAGGTCTGCATGAGAAGAGCCAAGCCTGAGCCCACCAGGGCCGCCCAGGTACCTGAGAAGGCATCCGTTGATGGCCTCGAGGCCAAATGGGTGCCCGCCTGGGAGCAATCAGGTGTTTACCGCTTTGATGAGGCTGCAACCAGAGAGCAGATCTACTCGATAGACACTCCCCCTCCTACGGCCTCCGGATCTCTGCACGTGGGACACGTCTTCAGCTACACCCACACTGACGTCGTCGCTCGCTTTCAAAGAATGCTTGGCAAAGAGGTTTTCTACCCGATGGGTTGGGATGACAATGGACTACCAACCGAAAGAAGAGTTCAGAACTACTACGGGGTCAGGTGCGACCCATCTCTTCCCTATCAGCCGAATTTCACTCCCCCTCAAACTGGTGGCGATAACAAGAGCAGCAAGGCAAGCGACCAGCTACCAATCTCCAGGCAGAACTTCATAGAACTTTGTGAAAAGCTCACGGAAGAAGATGAAAAGGCCTTTGAGAATCTCTGGCGCAATCTCGGATTGAGCGTTGACTGGTCTCAAACCTATAGAACCATCTCCAAAGAGGCTCAGCGAGTTTCCCAGCAGGCGTTTTTGAACAACCTAAGGCGCGGAGAAGCATATGTTTCCCTGGCACCAACACTGTGGGATGTAACGTTCCGAACTGCTGTTGCCCAGGCAGAACTTGAAGACAGGGAAATGCCGGGTGCATATCACAAAGTCGGGTTTGATGGCCCCGATGGAAAAATCTTTATAGAGACCACCAGGCCTGAACTTATTCCAGCGTGCGTGGCCTTGGTTGCACACCCTGATGACGATAGATATAAGAAGTACTTTGGAAAAACCGCAAAGACACCACTGTTTGGTGTTGAGGTGCCCATAGTTTCACATCGTCTAGCCCAAATAGATAAGGGCTCCGGTATCGCGATGATCTGCACCTTCGGTGACGTCACTGACGTTGTCTGGTGGCGAGAGCTGAAACTAGAAACTCGTCCAATCCTTGGTTTTGACGGTCGAATTCTGCAAGAAGGCCCCGCTGCTGTGTTGGCGGGTCAAGGAAAAGCTCTCTATGAGGAGCTGATTGGAAAAACAGTCTTCAGTGCAAAAGAGCGAATTGTTGAAGCTCTGAAAGAAAGTGGTGACCTCGTAGGTGACCCAAGGCCAATCACCCATCCGGTTAAGTTCTTTGAAAAGGGCGACAAGCCTTTGGAGATTGTCTCTACTCGTCAGTGGTACATCAAAAACGGTGGAAGTGATCAAGCGCTTTCGAAAAGACTGATTGACCTTGGCAAGGAGATGAACTTCCACCCAGCGTTTATGCGGGTGAGACTGGAGGACTGGATCAACGGTCTTAATGGAGATTGGTTGATTTCAAGGCAAAGATTCTTTGGTGTTCCAATTCCGGTTTGGTATCAGCTCGATGAAAGCGGCTACCCAAATTACGAGTCACCAATTCTTCCCAGCGATCAAGCGCTTCCAATTGACCCATCCTCTGATGTTCCAAGTGGATTCAGCGAAGATCAGCGCGGAAAGCCAGGTGGCTTTATCGGCGAGCTGGACATCATGGACACCTGGGCAACCTCTTCACTAACCCCGCAGCTAGCTGGAGGTTGGCCAAGCGATGAAAAGCGCTTCAAAAATGTCTTCCCCTATGACCTTCGTCCGCAGGGGCAAGACATTATTCGAACTTGGCTCTTCTCCACATTGCTCAGAAGTCAGCTTGAGCACGGCGGCTTACCATGGAAAAACGCAGCCATCTCCGGTTGGATTTTGGATCCAGACAGAAAGAAGATGTCTAAATCAAAGGGCAACGTAGTTGTCCCGAATGAACTACTTGAAAACCACGGCTCTGATGCTGTCCGCTACT